>JBDLIQ010000067.1:0-22425 GCA_039714775.1 Bacteroidota bacterium | reverse complement strand
TAGGGAAGCCTGAAATTCAGGTAGAACATCTTTGCAGATGTCAGCGGATGCGGCGCATCACTGCCCAGATCATAATCGAGAATAAGGGCTTCCTGGGTCTCAACTACGGAAACAATCTGGTCTGCCTGAACACTATTTCCGTTTCCATCATCAAAAGTCCAGGTAATTGTATATTTTCCTTCTGCTGAGAACTCTGTAGGGTCTGTTGTTGTCCCGGAAACTATACCAACACATGCGTCTGTGGTTGTTGGCGGGGTAATAACCGAAGCGTAATCAACATGTATCTCCGGCAGTGTTGGAATATCCGGGTCGGTTACATCATCAACGATCACTGTTTGCGTCTGTTCAACCGCGTAATAATAGCCCTCTTTATAAACCCAGGTAATTGTATAGGTGCCATCCTCTGTATACTCCGTCGGATCGCTGGTAGTTGCCGATATGGTTCCTCCACAACTGGCGACAGCTGTCGGAGCTGTTGCAGTAACACACTCCCCGGTTAAAGCAGGCAGATCGGTCACATTTGGAGTGATTGTAACAGGCGCCGGGACTCCTTTGGCCACCATGTTTACAGCCCCATACCATGCAATGTCGATCGTTGCAGGATCGGGGAAATCAGGATATGCTACATTCTTGTATTGGCCAATGGTTGAGGTGGAACAATTTATCCCTACGCCATTGTTGACCGGATCGACCCTCTTTCTCACCATGATATCCCCATCATCAGGATTTCCGATCATCCCAATGAAATAGAAAGTCATATCATCTAAAACGATATCTCCCTGAGTAATATCAACAGAAACATACTCATCGACCCCTCCTGTCACGCTTACTTCGCCTGATTGCCACAACACATTCCTGTCCTTATCGAAAAGTGCAAACTTTACCACACCAGAGCCTGAGGTTGCATCAATATGGGCTCCTATTTCAGTGAGTTCAAAATTTGAACAATAGGGAAGCCTGAAAGTCAGGTAGAACATCTTATCAGATGTCAGGAAATGCGGCGCATCACTGCTCAAATCATAATCAAGAATAAAGTCTTCCTGGGCACTTATATTTGTTGTCAGCGTGCAAATAGCAATTGCAACAACGATATGCTTGAACCATTGTAAGTTTTTCTCTGTCATCTTGAATACATTATTTAATAAAAGTGACCCCCATCCGCCCACGGCGGATTGGGGAACCGGATTTACGAACTCAGCGTAACTGTTTTAACTAAAAAAGATTAAAAAGATCGAACTGCACGCACTTTGTATAAGGTGCTCTTATCGTTCCAACCCGGGCTGCCAGTATTGAAATTATGGGCCCACGCGTTGGTGCTACCGTTATACTCGGTCGAACTCCAATAGAGGTCCGCAGTAAAACCTCCAATGGCAATTTTGTTTGTATACATCAAACTTATCTCATATTTTGTTGGCAAACGCCAGTCTGTAAAATCATTACCATCGTTGCTATGATTAGCTGGGACACTAATAACATCAAGTGCTTCAAACCATTTAACACCAGCAGATTGATCTTGTGTTTCCGCTACCAATCCATGTTTTCCATCTGGTGTAACATAAAATACATAACCACCCAAAGTAGCATTTAACCCTACTGCATACTGTTTAAATGCGCTTATTTCACCATCAATAATGCTAATTCCATCACCTGCAGTATATGGATTCTCTAATGCTTTTGCAAAGAGGGCAAAAGGGACAGTCAATAATTGACTTGTAGCGGTAATGGTGTAATCTGTTCCCCCCGCAGGATCAACTTCCGTTTGTAGGAAAAGTTTCTGAGACCAGTGTAAATTGGAAATGGTATTATGTACCGGTGTTCCTCCACCAATTTGGATGCTTACAAGCCCATTTTCATTGGTAGTTGGTGTGTGGGTTTCGGTAAAACTTCTTCCACCGGTTGGAGAACCGGCTAAAATGTTAATCTGCATGCCAATGGTTTGGTTTGTTACCAGGTTGCCATCCGCATCTCTTATTACTGCCTGGTAGCTAAATTTTTCAGGTATATGTGTTTGTGCCCCTGCCTGTTGGGGCAAGAAAAAAGTCACACAGAATGCAAGGACGGTCACTATTTTAGATCTTTGTTTCATGGAAATTATTTTTTAATGATTTTAAATGTTTTTACCTCCCTGCTGTGATCGGTCACTTTCAGAAAATAGATGGCAGGAAGAAGCGCTGTCATGGAAATGGTGGTCTCTCTGCTTCTGATTCTTTTTCGCTCTAAAGCCCTTCCATTGATATCGAAAAGAGATAGTGTCAATTTCGTTGGCAGTTCTCCCTCAATTGTAAGAGTCAGGTATTCTCCTGCCGGATTTGGATAGGCCGTGTATGACAGGCCTACATCCATGGTTGGTTCAATGTCAGATACAACTGAAATTTCATAGGGTTGCTGTACCCCTTGTGCCACCGAACCGGTTGTCCCGGTACTGGTTGCGCAGGCAACCCCTCCAACCGAATAGCTTATTGAGCCACCGGTTCCTGAACCATCGCCTCCTGCAGCATTTACAGCCTCCTGAGCCTGTAGTACTGTTTGTCCAAGTGCAAACAATAGTATTACACTTAACACCAAGCTATAGTGTTTCATAAATGTCCTCCTTATCTATTTGGTGCTGCTGTTCCGGCATCTATTCAATGCCCAACTCTTCGAGTTTCTTCTCAGCTTTCTCCGATATCTCGTCAACCCGTTTCTGGTATTTTTCCTGAGAGGCACAATCAACCAGTTCACCGCTCCACCGCTCCATCCATAAGGCCCCTTCCTGACTCAGCGTCATAAACTCTTCTGAAAGTTCAGAATCCATAGGGTTTTTCATATACTTTTCAACCAATTTAATGTAGTTGTCTGTCCACTCCTCATACTGGTCGATATACTCTTCGCAGGTTTTGGCTTTTTCAGAATCGTCTGACTTTGCTGATTCATCCGTGGATTGTTCTGAGGCATCAACTGATTTGTCTTTCTCATTCGACTTGTTGCTGCCACAGGATGTAAACAGGAGCGTTGTAAAAAGGATAGCGGAAATAATTGTTTTCATAATGACTGGTTTAGTTCGTTAATAGGTTATTGTATTGATAAACTGCTTCCATACGGTTATGTGCTTTTAACTTCTTATAGATATTTTTCAGGTGGAATTTGACCGTGTTTTCGGAAATATTGCAATGTTCAGAGATGGATCTGTTTGTATACCCCTTTTCCAGTAATTCAATAATGATGCATTCCGTTTTTGAAAGAAGATCTTTAATATCGGTTTTCATAAAAGATTATCTTCCTGCAAATATTTCATTTACACACCGTTTTTCTCCTACCCCTTTGGGTAGTTTTTAAAAAAAACAGCCGCAAGGATCTTGTCCTTGCGGCTGTTTTTCTACAGGTCTTCTCAACAGAATGTTGAACCCCTGCTTACTACTTCAAAGTAAAACTCAGCTTGGCGCCGTAAACAGGTGCCGGCAGCATGAACCGGTAGCCGGGAGTGAATTCTGAATGTGTAGCCATGTAGGGATCAAGCCTCAGCCCGAAATTCTCATTCTCGAAATGGTAGTTGCTTCCCAGGTCATACCGCTGGTTGATCATACTTGCGCGGATGGGGGCATCAATGACAGACCAGAGCCACATGGCACCCATAAATGGTAAAATAGCTTCCTTCAGGTTATTGTAGTGATCACCCTGACCATAGTAATCCGCAGCCAGATTGAAGTCATCCATGTTATAATAATAATCGCCCTGCTGCAAGAGATCATTGGCCTTTATCCCACTGGCAATGGCCACAATGCCTCCAATCACATAAACGCCTCCCATGATGGCAGCTTTCCCGACATCCTCGTTGTAGTACTGTCCGGCACCGGGCAGAAGGGCTGAGAAGAGTGCGGCAAGGGCCGGCTCCTTCCTTTTGTCATAACCGCGGGCTGCATCACGGTACATCTGGCTGTAGGATTGTTCCGATCCGTTCTCATAGACAATCTTATGGATGTATCCCAGCCTTAACCTGATGACGGGTCCCTCCGGGTCATCATGCAGTCTGTAGGATGCCTCACTGTGGGTGACTTCAATAATCTCAACCTCCGTTTGGTGGCCATTGCGTTCATAGATTACATCCTGGGCATTCAATCCGATGCCCATCATAACTCCTGAGAGGAGCAGTAACAATTGCTTCATTGGGGTGTAGGTTTTATGGTTAAAAAGATGCCAATATATATATATTATTGAACTGTATTGTGAACCAAAAAACAAGGGTTGCAACCGGTCTGAGCTGCAACCCTTTCAAGAAAACCCCCGGGGTCTCCTACAAGCAGTGAAAGTATTTTTACCTCTTTAAAAACTTCTTTACCACACTCCCCTGTTCTGTCTCAAGCCTGATCATGTAAACCCCTGCCGGCAGTTCCGACACATTGATTTCACGGGTTTGTTCCTCTGTATGAGTGGTAAGCTGCAACTGTCCATGGATGTTGAAGATCCTGGCAACTGCCCGACCTGTAACTCCGCTGATGATCAGCCTGTCTGTGGCGGGATTGGGATAGACTGAAACATGCCTGTTCTCTGATTCATCCACTGCGGTAGTAAGGTCAATGGTTACAATTCTTCTATCGCTGTTAACAACCATCTCAAAGGTCACTGACCCGCTTTTGATGAAAGGTATTTTCATCACGGGTCTCCCTTCGGACGGTGGATATGCTGTGCAGAGTCCGATGTTATAGCTCTTACCGCTCATATTCATGGCGGACAGAAATCCTGAAGGCCCGGACAAGGCCAAACTCTCTTCCACCACCTCAGGAGTGCCCAGTATCCCATTTTCGTTTGTTGTGCTCAGGTTTAGTCCCACCAATCCGCCATGGGAGTAAAAGAGAATGTGATGATCTGCCACCTCAATGGAGACATCAACCTTTGAAGCAGATTTGCTGGTTGGAGCAGAAAAATCTGAGATTACCCCTGCCGAGTACTGCAGGATCAGTCCCGCATCATAAGCCGTAATTCCCCCTGTACCATCCACGTTCGCTGTGCTGTCTCGCCAGTGTACCCAGGGCAACGGGTCAATTTCCGGCAACGGATTAATCCCCACCGAATGCTGAAGGGTGAGTGCGGCATCGTAGGCCAGGATGATCCCGTCATCATCCACATCTCCGGCTCTGAATGCTGTTATGGTAAAACTCTCCCCTGCTGTTGGGACAGAGACCACCTCATTGCCCCAAAGGTCGGTTCCATTGCTCAGGCCAACGGTAACAATCCCATCCGCTTTTTGAACCTGGTAATCATAAGTGTATACCGTCTCATTCAGGCGGGTCATCGCTGTAGCTGCAACAGTTGCAGCCCCGCTAAGACTGATATGAACAGGATTTGCTGCATCCATAGGTTCACTGAAAGTTGCAGTGATGATCAGTGTATCGGCAAACCTGTTGACTGTATCATTGTATGTGACCACAGCAGTTGGAGGTGCCGTTTCGGCTATAATTACAGCTGCGGGGGTCAGATCCTCAACTGGAATATTGTTCAGCCATGCATTGGAGATAAGCAGATCCGTGGTATCTACAACCAGTGAATTAAACTGGAGAAGCAGGATATCACCTGCGCCGGTGATGGCTGTCGAGTTCATATACCCCACCGATAGCCTTCCCGGGGTGCCGGTATTGACCTCAACAGTTCCCCCCTCTGCAAGCGTTCCGGCAAGAGAAAAACCGGTGTAATCCAGCACTGAATTGTCGAAATCGATATCAAACTGATAGGAGATAATGTTATCGGCCACTGTCAGTGTGCTCACAGAGACAGGGACCACAACGGGCTGACCGAAGTCAACTGTATCATTTACCAGGGTAATGGAAAACTCACCCGGTACAGGGGTACTGCCCGAGCCATGATGGGTTCCGGGATCACAATCCGCCACATTGGCTGAAGCTATCTCCCATTCTGCAGCGCTCCACAATGTATTGGGAGCGGTCACACCTTCCACCCTCTCCGCCCTGGAGTCTGTATACTCCCAGGGCATGCCGGTTCCATCCGTATTGATTACACCATAAATATCATGGAGTGTTCCTGTGGTGTGATCCCCATCCCTGTAAAGGTAATAGGCGTCATCGCCGTTACCGATCAATATCCCGGTCTGCAGGTCAGGAGTAAAACCATAGATCGTTTCAAATGCCGAACCGCCAATCACATAGGTCTCCCCGGCAGCAACAGTTCCTGTCAGCTGTACATTCCCCCAGGTTGTTCCCCCGTTGCTCTGGCGTGACAGGTAGAACAGAGAGGTGCCAAAATCAACAGCCTCACCTCCTGCGTTAAAAAGTTCAATAAATCGTCCGGTATAGTCATCTGCAGGATCTGCGATCTCTGAAATGAACAATCCGTCCTGTGCCTGCGCTGCAACTGAAATTGCCAGCATGGCACCCATCAACAGGTGTGTAGAAATTTTCTTCATCATCATAAACGTTTTTAAGGGTTGATGTGATGAAGCAGGAAATATCGGTCACCAGATCGTCAGAATCGAATCTCTTACGATGATTCTGACATTTGATATCTGAGGAGAGGTTGCCCGTAAACTGATTACTAAAAACAGTACATTGCGCAAAACATAATAGATTGAGAATATGAGACATCGTTCCCTTTTAATCACTATTGGAGTGATCAGTATCATTTTAACCGGTTGCAACAATCCGTCCCGGGAGACCATCGAAGAGCGGGCAGACCGGGTTTCCAGAGCAGAGATGGAGAGTGTTGCAGAGATGCTGGGGCATGACCTGTTCGAGGGCCGGGCGCCCGGCACCCGGGGAGGTGACCTGACCGAGATCTCACTGCAGGGCCTGTTCAAATTTATGGACCTGGAGCCCGGGGTGGATGGATCATATTTCCAGCCTTTTGAGATGAAAGGATTCTCAAACTCAGGATTTGAAGTGAACGCCAACGGGATCGCATTGCGTTATATCGATGATGTGGTGGGGGCCTTTACAGTGGAAGAGGAGGAGGTTGTGATTGATGGAGATGCTGTTTTTGTTGGATTTGGTATCACGACCGATCTGTGGAGTTGGGATGATTACAAAAATGTGGATGTGAAAGACAAGATCGTGGTTACCCGGGTGAATGATCCGGGACTGGTCAATGATACCATATTTGAAGGGAAGACGCTCACCTATTTTGGCCGGTGGACCTATCATATCGAAGAGGCTGCACGACGCGGGGCAGCCGGGATCCTGCTGATCCATACCGACGAGTCGGCCGGTTATGACTGGAATGTAGTGAAGAACTCATGGACAGGCGAGGAGCTGTTTATCCAGTCGGAGCTGCAAAACAATATGAAATTTAGCGGATGGATCAGAGAGCAAAGTTTAAGGGAGGTACTTAATGCCAGCACGATCGATCTGGATGAACTGTATGCAGCCGCTGTCTCATCAGAATTTCAACCCGTCGACCTGGGATTCAAAATCAAAATTCAGGGGAAGAACATGATCAGGGATGTGATCAACCACAATGTGGTGGCTGCAATACCCGGTAAAACCAAAGAGAGAATTGTACTGAGTGCCCACATAGACCACCTGGGTAAAGATCCTCTTAAGGGTGGAGATAACATCTATAATGGCGCCATTGACAATGGAACTGCTGTGGGTGCCATGATGGTTGTCGCCAAGATACTTCAAGAGTTTCAGGAGGACCTTTACTACAGTGTCACCATCCTGGGATGCAATTCGGAAGAGTCCGGTTTGCTGGGATCAAAGTATTATGTCCAGAACACCGACCGCAGCAACATCATTGCCAATATCAATTTTGAATCAACCCCTGTCTGGAAGGCCTCCAACAGCATCATGGGAATAGGTGCCCGGTTCTCAGATTTTGAAGAGATCATCAAGGGACTCGCCAAACAGGACGGACTGGAGTACTCAACATTTTCACTCTCCAACCAGGGTCTGTTTTACCGCTCCGACCAGTTCTCATTTGCCCGCTACGGGATCCCGGCAGTCTGGATCTCTGCAGGAGAGGATGAGGTCTCGGGGGAATCGAATTACACCGAATTCTGGGGGAAGGACTACCATACGGTACGGGATGAATTTGACCCCACCTGGGAGTTGGAGGGGATGAAACAGACCATCAAATATGCCCTCCTGCTGATCGATCACATCAATAAAACCCAAACCCCTCCGTTAATAAAGAGAGAGGTTCCCTTTCCGATGGAAAGGTAAACCCGGTCTCTGTCATCTAAAACGAGTGCTTGCACCTAAACAACCAAACTCCATGATCCCTGGATTCAGCCTGTCGAAAACCACACTGCTGGCGCTCTTTCTCACCTTGTCATTACAAATTGCAAACGGACAGGAGGCTGACCAACTGAATGCCATACACACTGCGGCCCCCTTTTTAACCATTGCCCCGGATGGAAGATCCACGGGAATGGGTGATGTGGGTGTTGCCACGGCTCCGGATCTGAATTCGCAGCACTGGAATTCCGCGAAATACGCCTTTATTGAAGGGAGATGGGGTGTGGCAGCAACTTACACGCCCTGGACACGCCATCTGACCCCTGGTCGTAATCTTGGTTATCTTACCGGTTATTATAAGATCAATGAGAAAAACATTGTCAGCAGTTCGTTGCGCTATTTTTCCCTGCCAATCAATATGTTTCCGGCAGTAACCGGACTGGCTGGTATTACCATTGATCCATTTGAAACAGCTTTTGATGCCGGGTACTCCCGGAAATTCACCGACAATTTCTCAGGAGGGGTTGTTTTCAGGTACATCCATTCAGACCTGACCAGAGGACATGCTGTAAATGGAGAGGAGACGAGGCCCGGCACCTCTTTCGCCGGAGATCTTGGGCTCTACTACCAGGATGATATACAACTGGGAGAAAAGCCTGCGCAATGGGCAGTGGGTCTGAATATCTCCAATGTGGGTTCTCCCATCTCCTACACGGCAGATGCAAAAGCAGTACCCATTCCCACAAACCTGAGGTTGGGAGGCAGGTTCTGTTTCAACATCAATGCATCCCATTCCATCTCACTGAATACCGACCTGAATAAACTATTGGTTCCCACACCGGCAAACTATTATCCGGATTCGATTGATGAGGGTGGGAACCTGGTGTTAGAGCACGGAAAAGCAGCCCCAGAATCTGTTCTTGCAGGGATGTTCCAATCCTTTTATGATGCCCCGGGATACATCACATCAGACGGAACCCGAAGTATTTTTCTGGAGGAGATGCATGAAATTGCATACAGTGTGGGTGCGGAGTACTGGTACAAAAAGAGGCTTGCGTTTCGCACCGGCTATTACCATGAGCACCTGACAAAGGGAAACCGGAAGTACTTTACTTTTGGAGCGGGGGCCAGGGTGAGCATCGTAACCCTGGACATCTCCTATCTTTTACCCAGGGGCTTGAAGAGTTCATCGCTATACAACACATTCAGATTTGGGCTTACCGTGGAGATTGGAAGAGGTTTAGGGGTCTGAATCCCTTTCGCCCATTGGATTCCGGGCTAAAGGATCCTCACAGCAGAGATTCGGGGAGAGTCAATTCACTGGTTGACAAAAATTGATCCGGAAGGTTTACGGTTTTCTTACCTGGTAGAAGAGACCCCGCTCCTGCCGGTTGGTCTCGATCTGTCCGGCCTCTTCGAGGGTTCCCAGGTATTTGTTGATTTCGTTTAGGTTCAATCCAAGAATCTTCTCCAGATCCTCCAGGGTGCAGGGCCTGCGGGAGATGGTCTCCATAATGGCAGCCTCCGTATCGGTGCGAAAGGCTCTGTTATCATGCCTCTCTTTTACCGATGCCACAATCTCCATGTTTTCAAAACCCCACACCTTCTCAATCTGCTCCAGCTCCTCCAGGGTAGCTGCCCGAAGTCCGTCAATAATCCCCGGCCTGTCCAGTGTATTTAACTGAACCCTGTCAGGCCCGATGGCCTGAATGGCCCCCTTCAGTGCCCCGATATTTTCCGGATCATCATTGTATCCCGGAAGGATAAATACCTCCAGCCAGATCTCCCCTTCAAACTCCTTGCGAAACTCAATCAACCCCCCGACATAGTTTTCAATATGAAACTGTTTCGTGGGATGGTTAATTTTTCTGAGTGCCGTTTCACTGGCTGCATCAAGGGAGGGAAGAACCACATCTGCCTTCATCAACTCCATTCTGACCCCGGGATCAGACATTAGTGTTCCATTGGTCAGTACCGCCACCGGCACCTCAGGCTTCAGTGCCTTAATAAAACCGAGCACCTCCCCCAGATGGATATGAAGGGTGGGCTCCCCGTTGCCTGAAAAGGTGATGTAATCGGGATCCGGATTATTCTCAAAGAAATGGGCAAGTTCCCTTTTTACATCCTCTGTCTGTACATACTCCGCCCGGTCCAGGGTCAGTTTCGTGGTGGCCCCACACTCACAATAGACACAATTAAGCGAACAAATCTTATGCGGGATCAGATCCACTCCCAGTGACATTCCCAGCCTTCGTGACGGAACCGGACCAAACAGATGGTTGTACATAAACGGATTATTATTGGATCTCAAATGCTCTCTTCATTCCGGGATTGCTGTCGGGCTATGGGCGTTTTCAGAATCCCTGAATTGATGGTAAAGAGCTTATAACCATCTGATGAATTATCCAATTCATCCTGGATCCAGTGCAGGTTCTCATTCAGGATGCTGATTACCTCTTCCGGACTTTCTGAGGAGATCTTAACGGGTACAAAATGCTGGTTGACCATCCTGATGTTCTTTCCAAACTGTTTGGATACCAGTACTTTTACCTGCTTACTCTTCAAATGTTCAATGATGGCATTGCCCTTCTTTCTCGATCCGTGTTCCTGCTCCTCATCCATGGTTTTAAACCGGTTGAGCTCCTCCGATGAGAGGGTCACTTTCCCGTCAACCAGGTGATAGATCATATACCTGTCCGCATCTCCGAAATGCCTGGCCTCAAACTGATTGTCATGACTTACTGCAAATGCAAATCCTATTTTCATATACCATTCCCTGTTACTGTGCGAAACCGCACAAAATTACAAATTTTTATCCCGAAGCAACTCCTCCCTGATCATGGTGTGTCCGCACGCCGGACACTTCAGGGTGGTGCACTTCACGCCCTGTCGATGCTGAACCTTCTCACCGCACTTTGCACAAACACAAAAACCTCCTGTGCCATAAGAGCCGCCATTGTTCCGGCCACGTCCGCCACCAAGACCTTCACCGCGTCCACTGCCACGGCCGTCACCACGACCACCGCCTTTACCCAGTCCCTGTCCCATATTCACACCTTTTCCTGATCTGTTCATTGTTCCCCTATTTCTTGGTGTCATATTCTGGTACATTTTACCCTTGATATGACACCCGTTACTTTACCTATTTCTCCTTCTGGTCGGAAAGCCTGCCTTCAAGTGCCGACAGCTGATCCTTGAGGATTCTGATCTCATTCTCGATCAGGGTCTTTTCAGAGACATCTTCGACACCTCCCTGGTAATAGTCCCCAAAACCGCGTCCGGCTCCGTAGCCACGTCCGGCTCTGAAACCCGCACCACGACCAAAGCCTGCGCCCCGGCCAGTTCCGGCACCACGCTGAAACCTGCGTCCCAGACCCTGACCCGATTGTAAACTAATGTAACCCGGATGATCATTGCCTGAGCAATAGCCCATCCCTCTTCCTGTTCTTGGCCCCTCTGCAAACGGACCTGATTTGTCACCTCTTGGCATAATTACCTCCTTTTTAAACTGTTTTTTATACACAACATCTGCCATGGCCAAAGCCCCCGGCCATATTGATAATCTTTTTTGAATGGCATGCCGGACACTCTGTTATCTGTTTCTCCATATTTATTTTAAACATATGCCCACATTCTCTGCATTGGATAATGTTTGTCCTGAAGTGGACAGAGCCACCCTCAATAGATAACAGCGTGCCGTGGATCATGAAATCGGCAATTTTCTTTCGTGCCTTTTCAATCAAACGGCTAAATGTTGAACGGGATATCTCCATCTCATGGGCTGCTATTGCATGCGTATATCCCAACTGATCAGCCAGTCTGAAGGCTTCAAATTCATCCAGTGTCAATATGATCCTTTTCAGTTCACTCCCCCTTACTCCCACCGGTTTAAACTCGGAAAAGAGAGGTGGTTCATGTACGATCCGGTTGAACTGAGGTCTTGGCATAACATCATTTTAGACTGCAAATATAATGCACATATGCTCATATCCCAAATCTTTTCCCCACTTATTTCTTAATTAATGCTCGAAAGCATCTTTCAGTCACCAAGTAATTGTTCTATATTTAGATTGATTCTAATTAATAAGAATATGCATAACACCGGATAGGGCGAATTTCTTTTTTTTTATATTTTGTATTAACATCACCCTGTCAACGGAGACGACAGATAAAATATTTGATGTTTGATTGTCAGTTGATTATGACATTTGAACAAAGCTACTAACCTGAGCAGAGATGACGAAACCAAAGTTTCAATTCGGATTTGATATAGGAAGTATCTCCATCAATACGGTGGTGATGGACGCTGGAGGAACAATCCACCTTGACAACTACACCTACTGTCACGGGAAGCCTTTCGATAAACTGAAAGAGATCCTTGAGGAACTCGGAAAAACCTATACAAATGAACAGTTTGAGCAGGTGAGTTTTACCGGTACGGGAGGCAAACTGGCGGCAAAACTGGTGGGGGGAACCTACGTGAATGAGGTGGTGGCCCAATCCACCTCAGTAGCAAAATACCATCCCGAGGCACGCACCATCATCGAAATGGGAGGTGAGGATTCCAAACTGATCTTTATGGATGAACTGGATAAGGGCACATCCCGCCTCTCTGACTTCGAACTGAATACCCTCTGTGCTGCCGGTACAGGATCCTTCCTGGACCAGCAGGCAAAACGGATCGGGATCTCCATCGAAAAGGAGTTCGGAGAACTCTCACTTAAATCGACCGATCCGCCCAGGATCGCAGGTCGCTGCAGTGTGTTTGCCAAGAGTGACATGATCCACCTTCAGCAGATCGCCACACCGGTGCACGATATTGTGGCCGGATTGTGTTTCGCAGTGGCAAGGAACTATATCAGCTCCCTCGGGCGTGGAAAGACCCTCCAGTTTCCGGTCATTTTCCAGGGAGGGGTCTCTTCAAACGTTGGTATGATCAGGGCCTTCAGGGAGCAGTTAAAGGCCAACGATGGTGATCTGATCATCCCCGAGCACAACACCTCCATGGGTGCCATCGGGGCCGTGCTGACCAACATGGAAAATGGTACTGTAGCTGAAATCAGCTTTAAAGGCACAGAGGAGCTTGATGATTATATCCACGGAGAGAAATCGAGGGGGAAATCGCACGAACAGCTGGTAGCCGCAAAAGCAGACATCCGAAAAGAGGTCCACAAGATCCCCGTTTCAAAAGAGAAATACGAAGTCTACCTGGGTCTGGATATAGGATCGCTGAGCACCAATGTGGTGCTGATCGACGACCAGAACAGGGTCATTGCCCGCAGGTACCTGCCTACGGCCAGTAAACCGCTGGAGGCGATCCGAAAGGGAATGGCTGAGATCAGTGATGAGATAGGAGAACGGGTGTTGGTTAAAGCAGCCGGCACAACCGGATCGGGACGCTACCTGACCGGCGATTTTATCGGGGCCGACCTGATCCGAAACGAAATTACGGCACAGGCTACCGCGGCCATTGCTTTCGATCCCGAAGTGGATACCATTTTTGAGATCGGGGGACAGGACTCCAAATACATCAGCATCGACAACGGTGTGGTGATCGACTTTGAGATGAACAAGGTGTGTGCCGCGGGAACCGGCTCTTTCCTTGAGGAGCAGGCCGAGAAGCTGGATATCAACATTATTGAAGAGTTCGGAGAGATGGCCCTGGGGGCCAGTCAGCCGGCCGGACTGGGAGACCGCTGTACCGTATTTATGGAGTCGGACCTGAATGCATTCCAGCAGAAGGGTGTTGAGAAGGATAACCTGGTGGGGGGGCTCGCTTACTCGATTGTCCAGAACTACATCCAGAAGGTGGTTCGCAAGAAGCGTATCGGGGACCACATCCTCTTCCAGGGTGGGGTAACCAACAACAGGGCGGTGGTGGCAGCCTTTGAAAAAATCACAGGCAAGAAGATCTACATTCCACCCCATTTTGATGTGACCGGAGCCATTGGTGCCGCCATGCTGGCCCGTGACCATGTGAAGGAAAATAAGCTGGAGACCCGGTTTAAGGGATTTGATATCAGCAAGATCCCCTACACAGTAGATAAGTTCACCTGCAAAGCCTGTTCCAACATGTGCGAGATCAGGCGGGTGAGGATCGAGGGAGAGAAAAAACCGCTCTACTATGGCGGCAGGTGTGAAAAGTATGAACTGGAAGAGAGAAAAGGAAAAGGCGCTGGCATCCCCAACTATTTCGAAGAGCGCATTGGCATGCTTACCGAAGGGTTTGAACCGGGGAGCGATCCGGATAAAATCACCATAGGAATTCCACGCGGGCTGATGGTCTTCTACCAGCAGTTCCCCTACTGGAGCACATTTTTCAATGAGCTAGGGTTCAATGTGGTGGTTTCGGAAGAGACCAATACGCCAATCATCAAAAAGGGGCTGACCAAAATCGTAGCCGAAACCTGTTTCCCCGTGGAGGTGATGCATGGCCATGTTTACGAGATGCTCGATAGCGATGTGGACTACGTCTTTACCCCCTTTATCATGAACTCCAAGGGAGAGAAGGAGAATCCCACCAACAACACCAACTGTCCGTGGGTACAAACCCTTCCCTTTATGGTCAGCGCTTCCGTACAGAAAGAGCAGCAGGAGCGACTGCTTTCACCCGCCCTTAACTTCCGTTACTACGGGAAGGTGGTTGAGAAAGAGCTCTACGGCTACTTCGGAAAACGGTTCAAGCTGAGCAAAAAGCAGGTTGTAGAGGCGATGAAAAAGGCCGATGCAAGCCAGGAGCAGTTTGAGGAGCGGATCAGGGTGCGTGGCCGTGAGGTGATGGCCAACCTGCCCGAAGACAAAGAGTGCGTGGTCATTATTGGTCGTCCTTACAATACAGGTGATCCGGCACTCAACCTGGGCATGGTTGAGAAGCTGATCAACCTCGATGTAATTCCCATTCCCACGGACTACCTTCCCCTGGAAAAGGAGAATATTACAAAGGATTACAACAAGATGTACTGGCCCAATGGTCAGAAGATCATTGCATCATCAAGGATCATTGCACGGGATGACCGGCTCCATGGCATCTACATGGGTAATTTCCGGTGCGGACCGGACTCCTTCCTGGCCCATTTTGTCCACGAGGAGATGGCGGGGAAGCCCTATATGGAGCTTGAGATCGATGAGCATGGTGCCGATGCGGGGATGATTACCCGTTACGAGGCGTTCCTGGACAGTCTGCGGGGTTCGAAGTTACACTCAGCCAAGAAAAAGGATGTGATTGTCCCCGGAGCCATGGCTTCATCTCCCATGAAAGACAGGACCCTCTACTTCCCATACATGAGCGATGCCGCTCAAGTAATAGCGGCGGTTTGCAGAAGCTTCGGAATTCCTTCGGAGGCGCTTCCCATGCAGACCCAGGAGGATATCGATCTGGCCCGAAAACACACCTCGGCAAGGGAGTGCTTCCCCATGATCTGTACCACGGGCAACTTTCTGAAAAAACTGATGGAGCCGGGCACTGACCCTGCAAAGACCAGTTTCTTCATGCCCGACCACAACGGACCCTGCCGGTTCGGACAATATAACCGGTTCCAGAGGGTACTCTTTGACAGACTTGGTTTTGAGAAGGCCGAGATCATTGCACCCAGTAACGACGACTCTTATGAGTCCATATCGGGGGGACACGGCTCCAAGTTCAGACTCAACACCTGGAAAGGTTTTGTGGCGATGGACATCATCCGCAAAATGAAACAGGAGCGAAAACCATACGAAGCGGTACCGGGTAGCGTTGAGAAAGTGTACCAGCAATCACTGGCAGACCTGGTCCGGAGTCTGGAGAACGGGGGAGACGACCTGACCGACACCCTGGCCGGGATCGCCCACGGCTTCTCACAAATCCCGCTTTCTAATGGAAAACGGAAACCGATCATAGCCATTGTGGGAGAGATCTTCATGCGCGATAATGACTTCTGCAGCGGACACCTGGTCAAGAGGCTGGAAAAATTCGGTGCAGAGACATGGATCGCCCCCTTTGCCGAGTGGCTCGCCTACTCAACCATCCGCTATACACGCGACAGCAAATGGAAGGGAGATTTCAAAGGGGTGATCAAATCGAAGCTGCAGGAGCATTTCCAGGAGTCGATCGCCAAAAAGGTCACCAAACCTTTCCATGGACTGTTCGACGAGGACAAGGAGATCGCAGTAAAGGACATGCTCAATGCATGCGGTCCCTATATACACCGCCACTACGACGGCGACCCTGCCCTCAACCTGGGCACATCGGCCATCCTGGCGGACAGGGGTATCTCGGGGATAGCCAACATCATGCCCTTTACCTGCATGCCCGGAACAGTGGTGGCTGCAGTCTCTGACCAGCTCCGAAAGGACAAGGACAACATCCCCTACGTAAACATTGCCTACGACGGTCAGGAAGATGCCTCCATCGAACTCAGGCTGCAGGCCTTTATGCACCAGGCCCACCAGTTTGCCGAGGATAAGAAGCTGACTGAGGTGGTGGAAGGGAAATAGTGGGATAGAACGCCGGGAGATGGCGTTCAGATCTGCATAGAGAGGTTCTGCGGATAGTGTTGTTATAGCTGCACGGGAGGGGTCTGTAGATAGAGATACTATAGCTCTACGGGAAGTGTCCCTTGAAAAGTGATCTGTTCAGGTGTTACCCTGGCCTGAACCACAATGATCTCCACACCCCTGCGCACCGCTTCGTCCAGTGCCTTCCCATAAGCCGGATCTATCTCCCGGGCTGGTGAGAATATAGCTACATCCGGGCGCTGAACCACGTAAAGCATCACTGCACGCAGACCTGACCGCTTCACCCGGATCAGGGTATTGAGGTGTTTTCGTCCCCTTTCAGTTACTGCATCCGGGAACATGGCCCGGTTCCCCTCCCTGAGTGTCACATTTTTCACCTCGATAAAACAGCCGCTCCCGGAGCTCTCGCCATAAAGATCGAAACGGCTATCCTCCCACTTTACCTCCCGCTTCAACCCGGTGATCCCCTCCAAACCAGGTATGACACCCTCATTGATCCACTCAAATGCAAGTGCATTGGGATGCGACGTATTGATTCCCACCCACTCTCCACCGATCCGGATCATCTCCCATGTGAACCGGGTCTTTCTTTTGGGATCATCCACTGGTGAGAGCCACACCTCTGCACCCTCCTCAAGACAGCTTTTCATGGAACCGGAGTTTGTACAGTGGGCCGTCACCTCAGTCTGGTCATCCAGCACCACATCGGCCAGGAAACGTTTGTATCGCCTGATTAACCTGCCGTGTACTAATTCTCTTTTAAACTCCATTTTCTTTAATCCTGATTATGGATGGGTTCCAATTCCAAAAAATAAACATCTGAAGATAATTATTTGTTTAGCCAGGTTAGATGTGAATTATCATCAAATTCTGAACTTTATGGTCAGAATTGGGTCATATAATAACTAAAACCGCATGTAGGCACACCAAAAACTAAATTCACAACTATGAAAAAAGTACTTTTTGCAATCACAATGCTTGCCATGGTTTTTTCTGTAAGCGAGCTCCGGTCCCAGGACCTTGAGGAGATTCTTGGTCAGGTTACCGACATGAAATCCAAAGCCGTATATGCATCGGACTACAAGTTCGATACCTATCTTCAGCTCGAGATCTCAGATATGGGTGACGACAACATCGTTTATGACACCTATCTGACCAAGGATGGCAGCAGCTATGCAGTTCTTTTCACAGAAGGGGGCGCCAAATCGGTGATAGTGGTCGATACAAAAAACAGTTCTATCCTGATGCTTTCCGATGATGAGGGAGAGAAGACCGGTGTAGCCATGGCTGTGAATCCCAAAGCCCTGGAAGAGGTCACTGCTGAGGTGAAGGAGGGTGATATCTCCTATGCCGACTTTAAGACCGGTAACACCAAGGAGATCCTGGGTTATAAATGTGTTGAGTACCTGATCGAAGAGGATGGCTCTACAAGCCGTCTGTGGGCATCGGAAGAGCTGGGCAAAGAGGTGGAGCAGGATATGCTCGGCAACCAGCATATTTTCGGCGGCGCATTTATCCACTCGACCGGAATGAACGGCATGGTCCTCGAGTACCATTTTACAGATGGCTCCGATACCAGGACCCTGAAGGTTACCAGGATTGACCTTAAAGCCTCCTACTCCGTAAATATCGGGGACTACGCTGTAATGTCCATGGGTCAGTAGATCCCGGATTTTTTGCAGATTCCGCGGAATATTAAAACCTTGTGTATTTTTTGGATTCTGTGGATTTCAAATCGCTGCTGAAAGATTTCCCGTCAGGGAGAGAGAAAGAGATAATCATCCGGAAGGTGGGGAGCTCCAAAGAGAGCTTCTCCACCCTTCTGGAACTTGCTTTTTATGAAAAGGAGCCGGTGGGCTGGAGGGCAGCATGGATCCTCGACGGGAGCGATGAACAGAACCCGGGGCTGGCATCGGGCTCCCTCACAAAGATCATACAAAGGCTCCCTGAGATCAGATCTTCCGGCACACTACGCAGCCTGCTCAGGCTCCTCTGCCGGTACGATATTGAAGAGGAGGACCAGGGGATCCTGATCGACCTCTGTTTCGGGTACATGGTTTCGGAGCTTTACCCCGTGGCAGTCAAGGTCCACGCCATGCAGATTATCTACAACCATGTCCTGATCTATCCCGAACTGAAAGAGGAGCTGGTCACAGTGATCCGCGACCAGGTGGCCAACAACAGCGTGGGCTTCAGATCGAGGGGCATGCGCATCATCGGTCAACTCGAAAAACTTGTGTGAACTCAATCCGGTTATAGATGAACCCCCTCCGGCAGAGGCAGCCCATAAATCTGATTGAACATACCCTATCCCCGTTATCCAGTGTGGATAGTATCAAATGATATTATCAATTGATACTATCCCCAGCCCGGAGTTGGAACCATACCCTGAAGAGCTGATAAATTTTGTAAATTTGGGACCCCCGGATGGTCTGCCGGCAGCGTAGCAGGCGGATGATCCAGGTAGAAACAACTGCTCAATGGAGATCCACTTTATTCTGTACAAGCCCGCCGTACCAGGCAATGTGGGTGCTGCCGCCAGGGCCATGAAGACCATGGGTTTTTCACACCTGCGGCTGATTTCCCCCTGCGATCACCTCGATAAGGAGGCCAAAATGCTGGCACACGGCTCACACGATATCCTTGAGAATGCTACACTCTTTGATAGCTTCGAGGATGCGGTCTCTGACCTGGACCTCGTGGTGTGTACCACTGCCAAAGGAAGAACGGCCAAACACGATTACCACTCCAGCCGGGAGATCCGCCATCTGCTCGATAACAAAGCCGGACAACTGGACAAGGTTGGGATACTTTTCGGCACCGAGGAGAGTGGATTGCCCAACCGGTTGATCCTGAAATCGGACCTGGCCATGAGCATCCCCATGCACACCTCCTACCCCTCCCTCAACCTGGCCCAGTCGGTGATGGTAACCGCCTATGAGCTCTCTCCCCTGAACCGGCTTAACAAGCCGGGACAAATCCTTTCCAAATCGGGAGAGGGCTGGGGAGAGCTGAAGAGCCAGTCCAGGGAGCTGCTGACCCGGGCAGGGATCGCTGAAGGCACACCCCTTTACCACCGCATCATGGAGCGGCTTGCCACAGCAGGTGCCAACGACATCCCCCTCCTCCTCTCGGTCATCAGCCGGATTAATAAAGATCGCTAACACCCTTATATTCTGCGTGTTTCAATCCTTATTCAGATTTGGCAGTCGACGACTGCCAAATTGATCCAGGTAATGCAAAATCGGATAATACCTGATTTATTTGTGGATAAGCAAGATAGAATTGCCGACAGTTTCTCAAGTTTCTGGCTGTAAAACCCTTTTTGTTTTTACCGCTCAGCCGGCCTGCGAGCTTCCTCATAAGCTCGGTTCCGTATTTTGCCCGATCCTCACCGTTTTGCTCGTACTCCACGATATATTGACCAAACAGCCAGTTCCGGATGGTCAGGTGCTGGTTTACCGCTGATACTGCAGTTTCCTGCAAATAGGTATGGGTCTGCTCGCAGGTTTGTATTAACTGTTCAAAGTTCATATTTTGTTTTTAATAGTGCTGAAAATAATATCACCTGGCTGGGCTTTGAACTCAAAGTGATTCGATTCATATATGTATTAATTGCATGAGGATTAAAATATCAGCCAAAAGAACTTGTACTTTTGTATGAGATGGAATCTTCCGATGAAAAACGGCTAAAATCACTTATTGCGCAGGGAGAGCACCAGCAACAGGATTTCAAGTTTGAGATCAGCGATACCCGCAAGATTGCACGCACCTTCTCTGCCTTCTCCAACACAGACGGAGGCAGGCTGCTGGTCGGAGTGAAGGACAATGGCCGCATTACCGGGATCCGCTCCGACGAGGAGTACTACATGGTGGAGTCGGCCGCCGCACTCTATTGTAAACCTGAGGTGCATTTTGAAACCCGGAACTTCTCTGTGGAGGGGAAGGTTGTGTTGCAGGTACATATTCCCAGGGCAACGAAGAGACCGGTTTTTGCGAAGGATGAAGAGAACCGGTGGATGGCCTACGTGCGGGTGGGCGACGAGAACAGCCTGGCCAACATCATCCAGCTTCAGATCTGGAAAGAGGAGCACAAAGCCATGGGCCGCTTGCTGGAGTTCACACGGAAAGAGCAGATCCTGCTCAATACTATCGAGAGGAATCCGGGGACCTCTCTTTCACAGTTACAGAAAGACACAGGGTTTCGAAGAGACGAACTGGTCCCCCTGATGACAAAACTGGTGCGCTTCGATGTGGTGGAGATGACCTATTCAGGAGGTGCTGGTGGATTTTCACTGAGAGAGCGACCCGGGGAGTAAAACATCTCAGCCGTGGCGATCATCTCCCATCGAGGATGGAATCAAAGATTCCCCGTCCGTCCCTGTTCCGCCCATAAGAAAATACAGCCCGCTCGGGCTGCGGGATCATGCCAAATACATTCTTCTTCTCGTTACAAACCCCGGCAATGTTATCCACCGCTCCGGTGACATTGTTCTCCTCGGAGATCACTGCAAATTCGTCACAATACCTGAAGAGGATCTGCTCATTCAGGCGCATCTGCACCAGAACCTCCTCCTTTGCTGCATAACGGCCATAACCTGTCGAAATAGGAATGCAATAGGCCAGATCGCTTGAGAGCTTCCCGGTTACCCGTGTCTGATCATTGTCGGGTTTAATGTAGGTACTCTTGCAGATGAAGCGCTGTGATCTGTTCATCCTCAACTGACCCGGAACCAGCCCTGTCTCACACAGCACCCTGAATCCGTTGCCGATCCCAATGAGTATCTTTCCCCGGTCGGCAAATTCCAGCATGGGTTCAATAACCGCAGACTCTTTGATGCATTTGGATGAAGTGGATGAACCTTTGCATGGAAATCCTCCCGGAATTAACAGGACATCAATACCATTCAGGTTGGTTTCACTGCTGAGAACAGGAACCACCTTTTGCCTGTAGTGATCCTCAAGCACCCTGGTCAAATCCTTGTCACCGTGTGCCCCGGGAAATATAAGTATACCAAAAGTCATGGCGTAACTGCCTATGTCTCTCAAAGATAACTACAAAAGATTTTTCTCCAAATTTGAATGTAAATATTGTTAGATTTACATATGTCCCGTGCCGTAGCCGGGAATCAACCCCATGGAGGTCACAGAAAAAGAGATACAAAGTTTTCAGGAAGTCATTCGAGATTACTCCGAATACGATTTTACAGACTACTCCCTCAACTCCCTCAGGCGCCGCCTCACCAGGATCCTCCTGGAATACGATATCGAGATCGATCAGATCATCAGCCGCATGAGATCTGATCCGGTTTATATGGAAAAAATTGTAAGGAAGCTGACGGTCCACACCACCGAACTTTTCAGGGACCCACCCATCTGGAAAACAATCCGCTCCGACCTGCTCCCCACCTGGAGCGACAAATCCTCCATTCACATCTGGCATCCCGGCTGTTCGACCGGACAGGAGATCTACTCCATGATGATGCTCCTCGACGAGGTGGGTATGCTTGAGAAAACGCAGCTCTATGGAACCGACCTCAACCCCGATGTGATTGAATCCGCCAAAAAGGGAAAATACAAATACCACTTTAACCAGCACTACCTGGAAAATTTTGACAAGGTCATGCTCAGCGGATCCGGATCCTCAACCCAAACCGGAACCTCCAATCGAAACCATCATAAACCGTGGAAGAGATATTTCACCGTTAATGAGGCCCGTGATTCAATCCGGATGAGTGACCGCCTCCGCACAAAGCCGGTCTACAAAAAA
>JBDLIQ010000066.1:0-22450 GCA_039714775.1 Bacteroidota bacterium | reverse complement strand
CAGGACAGGGAGATTCTGTCAGCGGTCCGATTGTTCCTCCAGCGGACCAATGGTTCCGTTGTAGGAGATGGCCTGTCGCCGTGTGCTGATGATGTTCAGGCTTGCGTAACCTTTGTAACCGGCTGAAAGGATCACACTGTAGCGCTCATTGTCCCCCCGGATCTCAAATTTCACGGTGATGGTCCGCCTCTTTTCGTTCCTGGTGATTTCAAGATTTTCCGGTTCGCCATCGAATTCAATTCCGCCATTACCCCCGTAACTGGCCTGGTAGGCTCTCCCGAAGTAGGGCAGAAGCGTATTGAATCTACCTTCAACGGCTGTCATGGTATAGTTGCTTCCCGGATGGATGGTCCTGCCCCCTGTGGGGTTTACCGACTGAACTACGAATTCATACGATCCATCTTCAATCAGGGCAATCACTTTCCTGTACTCTTCGTCTTTCTTAGAGCTTTTCTGCGCCTGCAAAGAGGTCATTCCAAATGCCAGCAGGGTCATCATAAGCAGGGTTACAGTGCTTTTCTTCATGGGTCTGGGTATTTGGTGGTTCTCTAAATTACAAATATTATGATACCTGTGCGTGATCAGCTGCTCATATATTGAGAACCTGTTTCTGCTCCGGATTGTTTAAAACGTGTTAATGCTTTTGACTGTCAAAACTTTACATTGACAATCTTCTGTCTTAAATTTGTTGTAAAATATGCGTCATGGCCGATACCAGCAACATTCCCCTGAAGATGATTCTTCCGCCGGACGGAAGGCAGACCAGGATCGATTTTTTTGGTGAAAGGCCTGCGAAAAGGGGATCATCCGATTGGTGGCATCACCTCTCTTCATGGTTTAAGCATGAAGACAAATCCACGGGGCCCAACCTCGATTTCTACTGTCAGCAACTGGAGAAAGAGGGGTATTCCGAGAAATCAAGAAGAAGTTATCTATTCATGATGAGGCGGTTCCTCGAGTATTTCGATCACCTGGAGCCAAAAGAGATCACCATGGCAGAGATCGAGGACTATAATTTTGAATTTTTTGTATCGGGGAGGTATTCCCGATCCTACCAGCTTCAGTTTATCAATGCTGTTAAGCTCTATTATCAGCTTACCGAAGGGGTTGATCTCAACCTGAAACAGCTCAGGAAAACCGGGGTTGGAAGGAGATCATGTTGATGCCAGAAAGGAATGCTTCGGTCTCCATCTTTCGCTTGCCCTCCTGCTGCAGGGAGTAAACCTGTATGAATCCATCCTCTACTGCCACTTTCATTGCTTTTTTGCCATCGGTAATGATGGTGCCTGGCTGGTGATTGTGGATGGCCGGAACAAACGCAGCGTGGTATATCTTGCAGAGGATCTTTTTCTCCTCTCCCTTATCGAGACGGGTAAATGCCCCCGGGTAGGGACTGAGTCCCCTGATCAGGTTGGCTACGGTTTTACCGGGCCTGTTCCAGTCAATCCTGCAATCCTCCTTGTGGATCTTGGGGGCCTTGTTGAACATAACCCCGGGTTTAATCCATTTGTCCTGGGAGCGGGCCTCCAGGTTACCGACGGCCAGTTGTTGAGCGGTTTTAAAAACAAGGCTGGCACCCATTGCCATTAACCGGTCGTGTAGCTGGCCAGCTGTTTCATCCTCCCCGATGGCGGTCTCTTCCTGGAGCAGGATGTTCCCGGTATCGATCTGCTTATCAATCATAAAGGAGGTTACGCCGGTACGGGTTTCACCATTAATAATGGCATGGTTGATGGGAGCAGCACCCCTGTAATCGGGAAGAAGTGAAGCGTGCAGGTTGAAGGTTCCAAGGGTGGGGATTTGCCACACCAGTTCAGGAAGCATCCTGAAGGCCACAACCACCTGGAGATCGGGTGCCAGTTGTTTGAGCTGTGATATGAACTCCGGGTCTTTCAGGTTTTCGGGCTGTAAAACCGGCAGCCCTTTTTCCGTTGCAAACTCCTTGACAGCCGTTTGCCGGATCTTTTTTCCCCGTCCTGCGGGTCTGTCGGGGGCGGTGATCACTGCCACTACATTTCCGCCACCTTCAAGAAGTTTTTGAAGAGGAGCCACCGCAAACTCAGGGGTGCCCATGTAGACAATCCGTAGTGTGCTAATCTCCATTTTTTTTGGGATTCTCGTATTTTGCAATGTTGAGAAAGTGTCCCATCTTATCACGCTTGGTCTCCAGGTAGAACTTGTTGTGCTGGTTGACCACTACCTCCAGCGGGATGGTTTCAACGATCCTCATGCCATATCCCTCCAGTCCCGCTTTCTTTACAGGGTTGTTGGTCATGAGCCGGATATTCCTGACTCCAAGGGAGTAAAGCATTCCTGCACCCACCCCGTAATCACGTTCATCTTCTCTGAAGCCAAGCTCAACATTGGCCTCAACCGTATCCCGTCCCTGTTCCTGCAGCTTGTAGGCCTTCATTTTATTGTAGAGACCGATCCCGCGACCCTCCTGGTTCAGGTAGATGATCACTCCCTTTCCCTCCTTCTGTACAATCCTCATTGCTTCATGAAGCTGGTCCCCGCAGTCGCATCGGTGCGATCCGAATATGTCGCCCGTTACACAGGAGGAGTGAACCCTTACCAGGAGAGGTTCTGTTTCATTCCAGCTTCCCTTGGTGAGGGCCACATGTTCAAGGCCATTGGATTTCTGGATGAAAGGGGTAAGGTTGAACTCTCCATATTCTGTAGGCAGCTTAACTTCGGTTCCTTTTAGAAGAATGCTGTCGGTATTCAGCCTGTATGCGATCAGGTCTTTGATGGTGATGATTTTCAATTCGAACGTGCGGGCAATCTCCAGCAGTTCGGGCAGGCGTGCCATGGTACCATCTTCGTTCATAATCTCTACCAGAACACCTCCGGGTTTCAGACCGGCCAGCCTGGCCAGGTCTACTGTCGCCTCAGTATGACCAGCACGCCTGAGTACGCCCTGTTTTTTTGCTTTCAGAGGGAAGATATGACCGGGCCTGGCAAGATCGTCGGGGCGTGTGCCCGGATCCATAAGGGCCCTCAGTGTTTTGGCCCTGTCCGAAGCTGAAATGCCTGTAGTGGTTCCGTGTCCCAGCAGATCCACCGAAACCGTAAATGCTGTACTGTGGCTGCTGGTGTTGGATATGACCATCATGGGCAGATCGAGCTCGGTACAACGCTCTTCTGTAAGGGCGGCACAGATGAGCCCTTTGCCATGGGTGGCCATGAAATTGACAGTCTCAGGAGTGATAAGTTCCGCCGCAGCTATGAAATCCCCTTCGTTTTCACGGTCCTCATCATCCACAACAATGATGATCTTCCCGTTCTTTATCTCCTCCAGAGCCTCCTCAATGCTATTCAGCACCACCCTGGTTTCTTTTTGTTGGTTGCCAGACATTGCTTCTAATTCCTCCCAAATATTTTAAAAAACCTGCCAGTAGGGCGAGGTTCATAAGTACAAAATGTGAAATGAACCGCAAAGGTATAATATGGATCTTTAATTTCCTCAGAAAAAGATCAAGAACAGGTACCAGAAAGAGTGCCACGTGCATCAGGGCCAGGACCAGGTAGAGGGGTTGTCTCAGACTCAGGGCAATGGAGGTCTCCCGGGTTATGGAGATTCCCAGGGCAATGGATGTTCCCAGTGTGATGAAACCCAGGAAGGGAACGATCCACCGGATCACTTTGTGAGAGAGAAAACAGAATGCGACTCCGGGGTGCCGTGAAAACAGAAGGGACCCAAACCTTCCCAGGTTCTGAAAATTCCCTGCAGAGATTCGTTTCTTACGGCGGTACTCCTCGCTGAGGTCATTGGAAACATCTTCATATACCTTCGCATCGATGTTACTGATGCATTGGTATCCCTGTTTTAGCACAGCCATGTTGATGTAAAAATCATCCACCAGGAAGTGGTCCGGAACCGGCCGGTAGTTGGCCTTTCTTACCGCATAGCATCCCCCGAATGGCCCCATCATGGCTCCCCATATCAGGCTTTCATTATGTTTGATCCCCACCTCCCTGCCGATGTAGTATTTCTCCTGGTGGGATATTCCGTCCTTCTGCAGTCGGGTATTGACCATGCAGGTATCCACCAGTCCTACCGACCGGTTGTTGAATGAGGCTGCCAGCTTGGGCAGGGTATCGCGGTCAAGCATTACATTGGCATCTGTTATTACCAGGATTTCGCCTCTGGCCTGCTCTTTCAGCCGGTTTACCACACCCGGTTTTCCAGTTCGCTGATCGAACAGGGTGATAGAGAGGAGGGGTTGTTCCGCTTCCATTTTCAGTAGGATCTCATTGGTCCTGTCGGTCGAGGCATCCGATCCCACCAGGATCTCGAGCCGGCTGGCCGGATAATCGGATTCCGTGACTGACCCGATTTTTGATGCGATTACCTCCTCCTCGTTAAATGCTGCGATGATAACAGATAGAAACGGCAGCTCTTCCCTGCCGGATCCTTTAAGCTCCATCGATTTTCCTGAAGCCAGGAGCTTCAATATGGATGGAAAAATGAGGTAGGTGTAAAGTATCAGGAAGATGCTGGTCCAGAAAGTTACCTGAAGAAAAATCATACCTGTTTGTTAAGAAAGCGGCTGAGCCTGGCTGAAAGCCCAAAGGTATCAAAATTCTCCTGAACCAGTGCGCTTCCTCCCTCCACAAGTGCCTGGGCAGTTTTCTTATTTGAGATAAGGTTAACCACTTGATGTTTAAATGATTCTGGATTGTTGCTTACCATGATCTCTCTGCTGTTTTCGGCAGGGATGCCTTCAATTCCGATGGGTGTGGTGACCACAGGGCGCCCGAGTGCCATGGCTTCAAGAATCTTGATCCTGATTCCACTTCCGGTAAACAGGGGGGCAACCATGACCCGGTAGCTCTGCATGAATTTTTTCGCATCCTCCACCTCGCCGTGGTAGATGATCTGTTCGTTTTTAAGAAACTTCTCGAAAAAGGGAGGTGCATTTCGGCCTGCCACATGAAACCGGAGCCCGGGCACCTCTTCACAAAGTGCATCGAAGACATGTTCCAGGAACCACCTCAAACCCTCCTGGTTGGGAAGCCAATCGAGGGCTCCGATAAAGAACAGGGAATGATCTTCAGGAAGGGGTGTCTGGGGGTATTCCTCCATGGAAAGGCCTGTAGGAATGGTAATGGCCGGCTGCCCGGCGCCATGCTCCCTGAACCAGGCCTGATCCACAGGACTGATGGTGACCAGGCAATTGCATCTGTGCACCACCTCCATCTCGAACTGTTTTAATCTTGAGGCCATGTTAAGCAGATACCAACGTTTCAGCAGGAACCTTTCATGAGTCGCTTTCCTTGTCCAGATCAGGTGTTCCACATTGTGTGCCCTGAAAGAGACAGGGGCTTTGCTTTTATCCCTGATTACATCCATGTAGTGTCCTGGATAGGGCCCCTCAAGCTGGATGATGTCGAATTGTTCTTCATCCAGCAGGTTGGCGAGGTGTTGCCTGAACTCACCGTTATTGAAGCGTTCGGCAATGTAGGGCTTTCTTGAAAAGAGAAGGTTCAACAGCATTGGAAGGGGCCTGATGGCTGAGTCACAATCGATGCCCATGAACCGGATCGTTCGGGTGAGGGATTGGGGAATATCCTTAACCGGGAAGTTGTGCTTGGTTGTATTTAGTGCCAGGCATGTAACCTGGTTTCCTGAACCAGCCAGTCCGGTGAGCATATTCAGCGTGGCAATGGAACCTCCATCTTTTGGAGGGTAAGGCAATTTGTTGGCCAGGACCAGAATTTTCATGAGTCCCGGAAGCGTTTTCGCACCTTTACGTTTAGTTTTTTAAACCAGGTGAAGTAGGTTTCGATATTCAGGATCACAGAGTCATTTGCTGCCTTGTGGGTAAGCCAGATACTCACAGGAATCAGGATAAATGTGGCGATCCACATGCCGGCGAAGGGGTGCAGGATGCTCTCACGGGCAAATTTCTCCCCCATCATGGCAATGATGTAGTAAACCAGGAACAGCAGTACACTGACAATAACAGGCATGCCCAGTCCCCCTTTCCGGATGATGGCTCCCAGGGGGGCCCCGATGAAAAAGAAGATCAGACAAAGCAGGGAGTAGGTGAATTTGCGGTGGACCTCTATCTGGTAGCGCTTTAACCTGGTTATTTTCCAGTCTATTGTCCCCACATTGGAGGTTGTTACCGATTTGTTACTCCTGGCAAAAGTAATGGCCTGGCTGATGGCCCGTCTCCTTTCCAGTTTGTTCAGTTCACTGAATGCACTATCTACATGGAAGGTGTGGATCCTCATCGCAGTGGCTTCAGTCTCTTCTTGTAAAGAGTCTGTATGGATTCGTTTCAGATTTGGCTTGATTCGCTCCTTTTTGATAAGAATCTCCTTGGGCTTGCCTGTAAGGCTCTTATCAAGGATGATGTGAAATTTGTCCATAGCCTCCTCCAGGTTGCCGGAAAGAGAATCATCGAAATGGTCCAGTTGCTTCAGGTTCAGCATTGAATAGGAGTTCCGGAAAAGTTTCTCATCACTTCGGTTCAGACCAAACCCGGTCATCTCGATAATCATCTCCTGGTATTCGAATTCATCCCTTCGGTGCGGGTAGCTTTTTTTATTCCGGTTCTCCTTCTTTTGCTTTTGAAGCTCAATATTGGTTCTTCCGTTATACAGTGTTAGTAACAGGTGCTTTTCGTCACTTGACATCTTCATATATCCCGAATCGGCAACAGTTACGCTGACATTGCCCTTTTTATCGGTATGATCATAGATCATGATCTCTTTCAGGAGGCTGGTCCGGCTGTTTTTATCCCCTATCCGTATTGAATAGCCCTCCAGGGTGTTGTCAAATACACCCGGTTTGATGGTCATGTCGGGACGCTGTTGCTGAATGTCATAGAGCAGGGACCTCATCTTCAGGTTGGAGTAAGGAAGTACATGGTTGGAAAAGAAAAACGCACCAACAGAGATCAGGGTAGAGAGCACAATTACCGGAGCCATAATCCGCACAAGGGAGATCCCGGAAGATTTTGAAGCAAGGAGTTCCAGGTTCTCTGCCAGGTTCCCGAAGGTCATCAGACTGGCCAGCAACACAGCAAGTGGAAGTGCCAGCGGGACCAGTGAGGCACTGGTGTAGAGCAGGAATTCGGAAATAATTCCAAATTCAAGACCTTTTCCGATCAAATCATCGATGTACTTCCATAGGAATTGCATCAGGAGGATGAAAATCACGAAAAAGAATGTCAGTATGAACGGACCCACAAATGACTTTATGACCAGAAGATGAAGTTTTTTCATTCTGAATTCTAAACGAAAACAAAGGTAATTTATTCTTAAAGACCTATGGCATGTTTAAGTCCGGAGATTTGTGTGTCCCAGAGGTCGATGGCATCATCTTTTTCTCCCTCCTCAGCAAAATCGGTGATCAGAAGTGCCACATCCCCGGTGAGCTCGTCGGTACGGATCCTGAATTCGAAGAAGGCCTCCTCCTCCTCTTCATCATCCCATTGAAAGCGTATGAATTTATTGCTCTTTTTCTGAACAACACTTGCTTCCTGCTCGGTTCCCTCCCAGATGAAAGTATATTTTCCCTTTCTCAGATTCACATCATCGGCAAACCATTCCGATAATCCTTCCGGGGTACTGAGCCGGTTGAACAGGATTGTGGGTGATGTGTTGAGGGTGAATTCAAGTTCATATTTCGTTTTCATTCGGTGGGAGAATTTATGCGGTTAAATGCCTTAGATGCAATATAGTAAAATTCTACGTATTTAAAAATCGGTCGAGTCAGAGCAATTCCCAACAGGTCAAATGGCTGGAAAGAGCTTATGGCTGGGGCGAGTTTAAAAACGAGATGTTGGAAGGTTGATTCAGGGAAAGTGCTATATTTACAGGTTCCAAATCAAAAAATCAATCTCAATGATGAGTACAAAGAAAAAGAGCAATAAGAGTGTTGTGATCGTTATCGCCAGTATTGCGGCCACAGGCGGTCTTCTGTTTGGATTTGATACGGGTGTGATCTCCGGTGCGATCCCCTATTTACAGAACTATTTTGAAATAACCGATTCGCAAATTGAGACTGTTACAGCCCTGGGACTTATTGGTGCCGTTGTCGGTGCGCTGTTCACAGGAAGAATTACTGATTACCTGGGACGAAAGAAGGTGATCCTGGCTTCTGCTTTTATCTTTGCTACCGGAGCGGTATGGACAGGGCTTGCACCCACTGTAACACAGTTGATGGTTTCACGGTTCTACCTGGGATTGGCTATTGGTGTCTCCTCTTTTGCTGTTCCGCTATACATATCAGAGATTGCACCTACAAAAATCAGGGGAACCCTGGTATCCATGTTCCAGTTATTAATAACAGTTGGCATCCTGGCAGCTTATCTTAGCAATACTGTCTTTGCTGATGACTTGAACATGGAGTGTTGGCGCCCGATGTTGTATGTAGGAGTCATTCCGGCACTTATCCTGTTTATAGGGATGTTCTTCCTTCCAGAGACACCCCGCTGGCTGATGAGTAAAGGGCGTGAAGATGAGTCTCGAAAAATACTTGACAGAATTGAAGATCCTGAGCTTATTGAGGCCTCCATTTCTGCGATGAAGAGTGACATTGTTATTGATGCCAGTCAGAAAGGATTCAGAGAGCTTTTTAAACCGTGGTTGAGAAATGCATTGATCATTGCTGCGGGAATTATGTTCTTCCAGCAGTTTGTGGGGATCAATACCGTGATCTATTACGCTCCGAAGATCTTCCTGATAGCAGGATTTGATGGTGCTGAAAAAGCGATTCAGGCAATGGTGATCGTAGGTGTGGTGAATGTGCTTTTTACCATTGTCTCTCTGTTAATTATTGACAAATTGGGAAGAAGGAAACTCTTCTTTATTGGTCTGACCGGGATCGCTGTTTCCCTGGTGGCCATGGGGCTGGGCTTTATGCTTCCGGGAGCTGGTAAATGGTTCCTGGTCATCTCCATGCTGGTCTACATTGCATTCTTTGCCATCAGTCTCGGACCATTGGGATGGTTAATCATTACTGAAGTGTTTCCAACCAGGGTTCGTGGATTGGGTGCCTCCATCGGTTCATTGTCGAACTGGGGCTTTAATACACTTGTTGTATGGACCTTTTTTAAAATGGCAAGTGCCATTGGTAATGCACAAGAGGTTGTTATTCCCGAAGGGAAAGAGCTGTCAGATGTTTGTCCCTCATGTGTGGGCAGTGTATTCTGGATCTTTGCTGTTGTTGCGTTGATCGGACTGGTCTGGGGTTATTACTTTATCCCGGAAACCAAGGGTGTCTCACTTGAGAAGATCGAAGATCACTGGCGGCAGGGGAAGAGACCCAGGGACCTGGGCAAGTAACCCAAAAAAACAAGTCTGTAACTCTTTAGCAAATCCTGGTCAGTTGTTGGCCGGGATTTTTTTATCTTTCAGAACTAACAACCCTTCGGGCTTAAACAAAACATGTTATGCGTTTTCTTGAACTGGCGGCAAACCGCTATTCATGCCGGAGTTACGACTCAAGGGAAGTTGAAGCTGACAAACTGGAACGGGTCCTGGAAGCCGGCAGGATCGCCCCTTCGGCTGTAAACTTTCAACCCTGGCATCTCTTTGTGATCAGGGGAGTTTCAGAGTTGGAGAGGATCTACCCTGTCTATCACAGGGAGTGGTTCCGGTCTGCTCCCTGCGTGATAGTCATCTGCGGTGACCACAGCCAGGGATGGAAAAGGAGATCGGACGGGAAGGATCATACTGATATTGATGTGGCCATCACGGTGGACCACATGACCCTTCAGGCCACCGAACTGGGGCTTGCTACCTGCTGGATCTGTAATTTTGACCCCGCAGCTACCAGTGACCTGCTTGGGATTCCGGAGCATCTTGAACCGTCCGTTATCTTATCGCTGGGCTATCCGCTGGACAAGGTGGATCCGGATCGCCATGGTGAGAAACGGAAACCCCTGTCAGAGATCGTTACCTATTTGGGTCTTTAACCAAAGAAGTCGGTCAGCCATATTCTAAAAAGTGGATCGGTGAAGTAGACCTCCTTTCCGAAGAACCATATCATCTCCCTCTTTTTCAGACTCTTCTTGATGCGTGTTACGTTGGAGGAGCTGCCCAGTTTGTATTTTTCCAGGTTTTGGGCTGAGCAAATACCCTCAAAGTTTTCAAGAACTGCTTTCAGGTAGTGCAATTGTTTCCATGTCAGTTGATCGGTAATATGGAGGAAGTGGTAATTGAATTGGTGCAGAAGTGCTTCGAAGGACTCTTTTACGATCTGCTCATCACATACAAATGCTGTTCTCCACCACGATAGGTTGATTAGCAGATCAGTGTAATAGGGATGTTGATCAGTGCTTGTAATAATCTGGCGGATTGCTTTTGGGGTGATCCGTTTCCCGGTATCAAAGAATTGCCTCTTGATGGTGCTTTCCAACTGATCCAGTTTTGGCATTTTCAGTATATTAACCCTTCCAAAAGGGCTGAGAGGCTTTCCGGGAGTTTGAAAGATATCCCAGATTGTGTGCCAGTTGTTCCCGTGAAACAGGTAGACACAGTTCTTCTGCTCTTTCCACAATATCCTTAACTCTTTTTGAAACTGCAACGGGTTTTCGAATCGGGCAATGTTCTGTATCTCTCCAATGCAAATCAGAATTTTGATTTTTTTGCGATTGGCAAGATGTGATGGAAGTTTGAAGAGATCATCTTTGGAGAAACGCTTGCGCAGTAATTTGACCTCTTTTGGAGAGGCTATTTGTAAAACCTTATCAGTAAAAAGCTTCAGGAAATCACTCTTCGAGAATACATTCCGCAGGCTTATGAAGCAGATATGAAAATTGCTTTCTTTTTCGGTAAGTCTGAATGCAATCTCATGTACCATACTTCTTCTACCATAACCACGAGGTGCGGCCAGGATCACGTTTTGGTCGGAAGAAAGCTTCGCAATAATTTGGTCCCGGAGCAGCGTATGTCCTGTGCTGTATTTTATAGTATTCATGATTTCAGGTTGTTTATAATGGTGTGTTATTTAGAGTTTCATGTGATTCTTTTGGATAGACCCATTTCGTTAAAATCAAATGTCACATCGTTGTGACATTGTTTGATGTGATACGAAAAGGAATATCAGCATATGCATTAAGAAATTTGTTGTAAATACCACATAGACAGCATTATATAAGGAGGTTTTTTTCGTGTGAATAAGTGCAGTATTGCCAGGATAGATGGCAAATGTCACAACCATGTTACATCGTGAAATCCCAAAAAGGGAAATGGAAATGTCTCCTTTTACTAATTTGTTTAAAGAATTTGGCGGACTGAATAACCTGTGAACAAAAGGTTTAAGAACCTATCTGCATATTATCTAATTTTAGCATAGAAGAGGATAAAAATGTGTCGATATGAAATTCAGAGGATTCATGCTGTTCATGCTCCTGGGGGCTTCCATTGGTGTCGCCGGGCAATATTCGAAAGAGTTCAAACGGGTCTTTTTTGAGGCCGGAAGTCTTTACCAGGTAGGTTTCTATGATGAGGCTTTCAGCCGTTACAAGAACCTGCTTTCACTTGATCCCGGCAACAGCAATATCCTGTTCCATTGTGGAGCCTGCTGCCTGAAAATCCCGGGAAATGAGAAGCAGGCAGTCACTTTTTTTGAAGAGGCAATTCCGGGTGTAACCCCCGAGTATAAGGATAATTCACACAAGGAGAGTGGTGCGCCGGTTTTGACCTACTTCATGCTTGGAAAGGCCTTTCATCTGAACAACGGATTTAGCAGTGCCATTGAAAATTATGAACGATACCTGGATGCAGGTGTGGATGAAGATCCGTTGCAGCTGGAGTATGCCAGGTTGCAGGTTGAGGCATGTATAAGGGGGGAGAAGGTAGTACAGCAGGCTCCGGCTTTTGAGTTTCAGAGTGTGCTGGACCAGTTTGACGATGATCTGCCTTCGTGTAACAACCCGGTTATTTCAGGAGACGGGAACCGCCTGATATTCCTGGTGGATTATCCCAATGATAAGAAGATCATGATTACCGAACGGAACGGTGACTACTGGACACGGCCAAAGGTGATTAACAGTGAGATCGGGTTGGTTGGGGAGACCTATCCGGTCTCTCTATCTTATGATGGGTTGGACCTCTATGTGGCTCATCAGTTCTATTCTCACGCTGACATATTTGTTTCCAGATTCGACGAAGGTCGCTGGTCCGGGGCGGAGGCACTTGGTCAAAACATAAATGGCAGGACATCAGAAACACATGCAAGCATCTCCAAGGACGGGAAGACACTCTATTTTGTCAGTGATGCACGTGGCGGACAGGGAAGCTATGACATCTATGTTTCCCGGCTCGATGAGAAGGGGGAGTGGGGGCTATCCGAAAACCTTGGTCCGGTCATCAATACCGCTTATGAGGAGCATACCCCGTTTATTTCCAGCAACGATTCCATCCTGTTTTTCAGTTCGCAGGGACATAACACCATCGGGGGGAGCGATGTTTTCTGGTCTGATTTAGGGCCAGATGGGAAATGGAGCACCCCCAAAAACCTGGGGTATCCTGTGAATACATCAGCGGACAATACCTTCTTCAACCCGGGATGGAATGAGCTGGACGGAGTTTATGCTGTTCAGCGTGAAGGCGATCCAGGCTCCAATACCATCAACATGGTTTTAGACCTGGATCCTGTTGAGGAGCTGACTGAGGGGATACCGCCTGAGGAGCTGCTAACAAGCCAACCTGTAAAAACAAAGAGTGGCTCTGCTGAGGAGCAGGTGGCTACAACTGCCCGGCTGCCTGTATCGTCTGAAGGAACCGCTGACATGACCGCTGATATGAACCGGGAGCAGCAGCTGAGAGCAGCCATGGAATCGCCTGCAGGAATAGGGGAGGTGACGGGAAGTGCCAATAATACCTCCTATCAATCCGGGAGCATATCAGCACCCCAGGGTGTCGCACCTGTATCCCGGGATATCACTTCCGGAGTCACCCCTGTTGCCACTCCTGTTGTAACTCCGGCGGCTTCGGCTGGTACCCCTGGCGTCACACCTGTTGCCATTCCTGCCGCCACTCCTGCTGTCGCCACCGTTACTACCCATGATGCTACCCCGGGCAGTGCACCTTCCCCCCAGGATATCACACCTTCCCCCCAGGGTGTCACACCTACAAACCAGGAGGTCAGTCAGCCGCCCACCGTGTATCAAACCATTGAGCCTGAAGAGACAGATGAAATTCATGAGATCCTCAACAGGGGAGTGGAAAAGGAGCAGCTTGTAGCTGGGTCTCCATCCATAGTCTCAGACCTGCCACCGGCAACTGCCTCAACCCAGCCTGTTGCAGCTACCTCAACCCGGTCGACACCTTCTGCTGGTGCAACCCGGCTTGAGACTTCGGTTCCGTTTGAGTACAACGAATTCGAACTGAGTATGGCTGCCATGCTGGAGGTGGAGAAGCTTGCAGATTTGATGCAGACCTACCCTGAGATCACTGTTCGACTTACAGGGCATGCAGATGCAACTGGTCCTGAGGCTTATAACCTGCTGCTCTCCCATCAGCGGGTCGACCAGATCTTCCGATACCTGGAGATGCGCGGGATTGATCAGGCCCGTGTCTCTATGGAGGGAAAGGGTGAAAAGGCCCCGGTGGCCAGGAACAGTTTCCCGGACGGTAAGGATGCCCCTCTGGGCCGGTACCTGAATCGCCAGGTAACGGTTACTGTTGAAAGTCCCGAGCCTATTAACTTCATTGAGCCCTTTGGTGTTCAGCCCCTGGCAGGTTTTTATGTTCCGGCCAGTCTAAAACCGGGTCCTGATACAGAATCTACTGAAAACTCCTCCTACTGGTTTACTATCCAGCTGCTTGCCACTAAAGCAAAGTTTCAGTCGTCACGTTTTGCAAAACTTGAGGATGTCAGGGAGTACAGGTGTAAAGATGGTCTTTACAGATATACTGTAAGTGCATACCGCACTTTTGGAGAGGCCAAACATGCACTGGACAAATTGCAGGATTCGGATTATCCCGATGCATTTATTCAGACTGTGGAGTGGTATGACCGGGCTACCGGGCAATGACTCATACGAGTAGCACAGATCCCTTAATCGCTATTCTTTTTGGAGATAGCTGAAACTTCCAGGTAAAGGGTTGTTTTGTCATCGAAAAGTGGTTCATTTGTAATGTCATGGATGATTTGACCACCATCATGCAGACAGTCAATTAATAAACAGTAAATAATTATCGAAAAACGATATATTTGAAGGTTTTTTTTTACATTGCATCAACCAATAATTAATAACCAATTAATTGAATTATGAAAAAGAGCGTTAAATTATTTTTTGCGGCAGCAATCCTTGCTGCAATAGTGACAGGTTGTGCTGATTTGCCTACTGTTGGTTTTACTTTTGAACCAGGCGAGGTGACCCAGTATGCAGAGGTTACTTTTACCAATACCTCCACCGGAGCTGACTCTTATGCCTGGGATTTTGGGGATGAATATGTTTCTGCTAAAGAAAACCCAACACATGTCTTCAAATCTGCAGGGACCTTCACCGTAACACTGGTTGCTTCCAATGCGGATGGTGACAGCGAAACTTCACAGACTATTGAGGTCGCTGAGCATGTTAATGCTTATACACTTGACGGAACAGAATTTGTCATTGATTCAGATATATTCTGGTATCAGTCCTCAATGGGAGGGGGAGATCCTTATCTCAGATTGTTGACCCCGGTTGCCGGACAGGAGAGTCCTGATCTGCTGAAACTCTATCCAAACATTGGACTTGGAGAACTACCCGGCACCTATACATGGGATGTTGAAACACCTGAAGGGAGTTATGACCTGGGATACACTGCAGATTATGCAGGAATGTCATATAAATGGACTTCGATAGGAAAAACCGGATCCGGCGACCTGGTTATTACCGATCTGGGTAGTGATCTCTATAAGTTTGAAGCTGAGATGGTATTGTCTGTTGGAAGCTGGGACTTCTCAACAGGTGAATTCACTGAAACAGGCACCTCCAATCTTTCACTTGATTATGTAGGTGGTGTGACTCCTCTATAGGTTTTTAAAGAGGAGTGCAATTTATAAAGAGACCGTCTCATCTATGTATGGGGCGGTCTCTGTCATTGTACGTTGACCATAATCGTAGTAAAATATTGTGAAATACGTTCGGCTGCTACCGATGCAGAGGGCAATATTTGGTTTGGTGCTAAATGTGATGAAAACGCAAATATCGCCCATCCGGGATGCAGAAATCGGCAGAATAGATAAAAACTATCTTCCTATTAATTTATTCGGAGTAACTCCGTGGAACCGATCCGTTTCGGTTGAGATCTCAGCTAATTAAACCAACGTGATATAAAACCGGGAATTTGGGTGTTCCGATGACGAAAACAGGAACTATCGACTTTAAGGAACGAGAGAAGGAGTGGTTAGGCTGGCTGTTTATTACTCGGTCCCCAGGTATTTGAACTCGATCGTAGGGTAGTGATCCTGGCCGTCAAGTTTGTAGTCAATGATCTGAAGCTTGAAATACATCTCCTGGCCGGTCATGTCATCATATTTTTTCATCAGGTACTTTTTGTCGGGATCCATGGTGTAAAGATCGGTGGATCCAACAGCGCCCAGGAGTTTCCAGTTTGCTCCAATGGCCCCTTTCAGGTCGGTGAACTCATTTGCATAGAGGTCGATATAGGTGGAGTCGATCTCTCCGAAGGAGATCTCAGGGTCAAAGATGCGGACAATCCTTACCCCATTCTCATTGTTGATCATGATCCCGCTCATATTAAAGGGAGAATATACCCCCGGATCATCGGTCTCCCACCATCCCCTGTAGGGTGTACACAGGAGATCCCAGGTGGTGCTCAGGGGCTCAACCGTAACAGTGCGGTGGGTCTCATATGAATAGTAGACATAATTCATCCCGGGAGCGCGGTTAACGGTTGCTTCATGGACCTGGTCCAGCTGCTGGGCAGAAGCATATCTGAATGTGTAGGAGTCGGCAGTACTTGAGACATACTGGATCACATAGTAAGTGTCCTTGGATAAACCCCTGTTCTGGATATAGACCTCACCATCTTCCCAATGGTTTGTTAATACCAGGGAGTCCATGATGGTTACAAAAGTAGGATCGTCAAATCCCCAGACCAGTGCAGTGTCATTGATCTTGTCAAGAATCAGATCCTGTGTGATCTCTGCAAAGTCAAATTTACCCGATGGTGCAGTAGTGGAGTTAGTGGCCCATCCCAGCAACACCCTGCTACCCTCTCCATCCGACTCGAAGGCCAGGTCCCAGCTGTTTTTTGAGGCTGTGGCAACCTCCTCAACTGCGGTTTTGTAGAACCTGTAGAAGGATTGTACCTCCCTGATTGAGTTTTGAACGGTAAAGCTCTCCTCAACAGAGGGAGACATAGGCACGGTGTCTATCTCCTTGAAGCATGAGGGGAACAGTGTGGAAATAAGGAGTATCGCGGGGAGTATGATCTGTCTCTTCATGGGGTTACTTGATCAGTTTTACATTCAGTTTTACAAAATAGGTCCTTCCGTAATTGAGGGTCCCGTAACGGGATTCCTGGTAGTTACTCTGTCCAAAGTTCCTGTATCCCGCGACTGTTCGTATATAGTTGTTAAGCAGGTTCTTTCCACCAACGATCAGACTCAACCTTTTTTTCAATAGGGTCTTGGTGAGGGAGACCTCCAGGTCCCCGTATGGGTCGGTATAGACACGGTAATAGCCACCACCATCCTCTTCCGGTATGGAAGCCATTGAAGGGGTTTCTCCATAATACTTCAGGTTGGCCATGGCCACTGTTTTTAAACTCCGGAAGGAATATTTGGTGCTGACTGAGAAGTTGTTATAAAAAACCAATGGCTTGAAATCACCTGCTTCACCGGTATATGTCTCCCCGATCCTGGAGAATCCAGCCCCCAGCATCAATCCAGAGACGTGCTTGAAGGAGGTATTGACCTCTCCCCCCACGGTTCGTCTACGGTCCAGGTTGGTATAGGTAGCTGCATTTACCGAGGTCCCGGTCATGATCAGGGTGATGACATCTTTTCCGTCATTGAAGAAGATTTTTGGTTCCAGTTTGATGTTGAATTTTCCCCTTTTCTTCTTCCAGTCAACTGAGGCGTTGTAGCTGTTGGTGGTTTCGGCTTTCAGATCTTTGTTTCCATAGACATCATGGTTGGAGTCGTGGAAATCGATGTAAAGCTCCTTGAGCGAAGGGGCCCTGAATCCCCTGGCATAAGAGAGCCGAAGTCCCGTACTCTCTATGATCTGCCACTGGAGGTTCATGGAGGGTATGATCGGGGCACCGTATATGGTATTATAAATAAGACGAATTCCGGGTTGCAGGGAGAGCTTTTTCAGTGGACTGTACTGGCTGCTGAGAAAGATCGCATAATCTCCCATTTCGGCATCCTCCTCCATCTTATCCCCGCTTCCGTTGTCGTAGTTGATATCCCAACCAGTCTGAAATGAGATGTTCTTGCCGACCGGGGTATAGGTAAGATTACCCCGCGTCATCGCGTTATTAAAGGTGGTGGCTGTGGTGGCGGTTACATCATGAGTGAGCAACCAGAGATCGGAGGTGATATATTCGGTCTGTTTCCCAAAATAGGTGTAGCTACCGATTATATTGTATGAGAGACTTCTCGAGAGTTTATCGCTGATTACCAAGCTGTTCGTTGATCTTGTGGTATAGAAATCCGCATCATATGCTTTGGCCAGTATTTCATTTGCATTCCCATACTGTTTCACCAGGGTATTCATTAGCTGCGATTTGACCCTTACCTGGAAATCCTTTTTCCTGAAAGCATACTCGATATCGCCGTTGTAGAGCCTTTTGGGCCTGAACTCCATATACCGGTCGTGAAGCCCCCCTGTCTGGCCGGTGAATTCGTTCAGGTCAATATCGATTCCCTGGAAGAGGTTGCGGTTACCGGAGAGTGTAAAAGTGTGGTTGCCCCGGATCACCGAGCCGTAGAGCCCGAAGTTGTAGTTGCCTTTGGTGTCGGCATAGCTGTTGCCCCTGACCACATTGCCGAAGTAGCTGTTCTTCTTCATGATGATATTGACCACCCCTGCAATGGCGCTGGTGCCATACTGGACCGCCATGGGGCCCTGCACGATCTCAATGTGGTCGACGTTCTCCACATTGATCTGCGACAGATCGATGTTTCCCAGGACACGGCCAACAATTGGCACTCCGTCGATCAGGTACTTCACGTTCTCCCCACCCATTCCCTGCATCTTTATTGAGGTTCCTGTGGCGGGATCGACGCTGATGCGGATGCTGGTCTCATTGGAGAGGGCTTCGGCCAGGTTATTCACTCCTCTTTCCTGAAGGGTTTTTGCATCAATGACATCGATTTTGTAGATCGATTCATCCACAGGTTTGGGCTCATACTGGCCTGTAACCACCACGGCATCCATACTTATATAATCTGCCTCAAGCCTGACGGTCTTGATCTCACCCGGAGACAGTTTTTCTGTAAGGGTCTGATACCCTATAAAAGAGACACATATCTCGGCTGGTTGCTTTAGCTCGAAAACGATTTCACCATACTGATCGGTGGCTCCTGCATCGATGTACATCCCATCAAGGCCGGTCACCACCACGTTGGTGTACATGCAGGGTTCTGAAGTCTGGTCATCGATTACCCTGACCACTGTTCTTTGGGCCATCAGAGGCGCAGAGAGCAACAGAAAGAGGGCGATAATGGAAAACTTGTTCATGGGTATAGGGTGTTAGTAAAAGCCATTCTTCAAAATGGAAGCCGGACCTCTTCTGAAATCCGGACATTGAGGGTCTATCTTTTTGTCCGGGTCATGCTCTCTGGCACACAAATGATGTAGTTGGCGGAGTTCAGGTTCTCTTCCGAGACCTCATCGATCTCTTCCTGCTGTACCAGGTTGATGGTCATGATCTTCAGCTCGGGATTTTGCTGCTTCAGGTGCCATACAATCCCCTCGAAATTGTTGGAGTGGTACGACCCGTTGAAATGGAACATGGTCTTTCCTTTGGTCCAGTTCTCCATAATAAAATGGGCCATGGTGGCATCTTTGGCGGCCTGTGCCTTGGGAAGGTTCTCCATGGGGGGCATCTTCTTACTCATCCCATGCATGGGACCACCTTTACCGGGCATTGCTGTTTCGCCTCCCGGCATTCCTTCACCGGCCATGGTGGTATCTGATTGGGGCATTCCCGCTTCAGCACCTGGCATTCCCATCGCTCCCTTCACAGTTGTGGAATCTGAATGTGGCATTTCCATCCCCTCTTTCACCATGGCGGTGTCTGTCTTGGGCATCCCCATCTCCTTTTTTGGCATCCCCAGGTCCATATCAAGCATCTCTTTATAACACTTTACCTCCGGATCGTAGTTGATGGGCAGGGGGGCAATGTACCGCTTTGCCTCTGCAGACAGACTGTCCAGGCCCTCCAGTCCTTTATAATTGACCATGGAGGCATACCTGCGGGGGATGTTGGTGGCGATAAAGGGAATGTTGTTCTCTTTTGCAAACTCCACCAGTGGTTTATAATCTGTTTGATAGTTGCCCCACAACCGCATCTCGGCTTCAAATTTCTTCGCTTCGTACATCCCGCTGAGATACTCGTCCATGATCAGCTGTCCGTCAGACTCGAACATCTCGGCACCCAGCATCAGGGCATCCTGTTTCTGCTCGTAGAGCGCTTTGGTTATCTCAATCTGCAGCCAGTGTGCGATTGGGTCGGTATGCAGTTCACCAAAAAAGATGATATCTGCCTCCTCCAGTGCTTTGAGCATCTTTTCGTATTTCGCCTTCTTCCCCTCCTGGTCATACAGGAGATAAGCCGGCTTGTCACTTGTGAAGCTAAGGAAAGTAGATGCCATAAGCAGGATGGCCAGGAACTGTTTTTTTATTCGTTTCATATCGTGTTTTTTATTCATTGCTCAGTTGAACGATAACCACCTCTTTTTTGCTCTCCCTGAGGATATCTACGGTGATGGTCATTCCGGGCTTTAATGCGCCCATGCGTGCCATATACTCATAGATATTTGCTATCGGTTTTCCCTCGATGGCCACGATAACGTCTCCTTTCAACATGCCGGCACGGTCGGCTGATCCACCAGAGGTGATACCATCGATTCTCAAACCCTTCACATCTGATTGGCCAAAGTTCGGCATTATTCCCAGTTTTACACTGGATCTCCGGTTGGAATTTACCGTTTTTTTCGGTCCTGCCTCCTGGAATGTCAGGGGATCTTCCGCGTTGATCAGTTCCAGGGCGAGGGCAGTTACGTAATCAGAAATTGCCACCATCCCGTCAAAATTGAGTTTTTCGATCACATCCTCCGGGGTGTGGTAATCTTCATGGGCACCGGTAGAGATAAAGAGTACAGGAATGTCTTCAATGTAGAATGCAGCATGGTCGGAGGGTCCAAGACCATTGTATGAAAACGAGAGGTTCAGTTCACGCTCTCCAAGGAGCTCGCCCAGCAGGGCTTCACCTTCAACTGAAGTTCCAACACCTCCTATAAAGAGGTCGTTCGACGCTTTCAGTCTGCCCATCATATCCAGGTTGATCATGGTCTTTACCCGGTCCAGTTCAACCGGCGGGTTGGATGTGAAGTGCTTTGATCCCAGGATACCAATCTCTTCGGCTCCGAAGGCGGTAAGGATAACACTCCTTTTCAGGGTATCGCTATGGGCTGCCAGCCACTCCCCGATCTCGATGATCGAGGCGATGCCCGATGCATTGTCATCGGCTCCGTAATGGACTGCCACGGTATCAGGATTCCGTGAAGAGGTATTGGGCCCGCCGAGTCCCAGGTGGTCATAGTGTCCCCCCATCATGATGTACTCATCTTTAAGCAGAGGATCGTTTCCCTCCAGGTAAACCACCACATTCTGTGTATTAACCCTGGTAAATTCCACTTCGGAAACTCCTTCAACTACGGTTTTGCATATGAAGCTTTCAGGTTGAAGTTTCTCATTGATCGATGCTTCCAGCGCGGCAATGGTTGGCTCCGAGGCTACAACAGCTGTTTCCGATCCTTCGAGGATCTGATCGGCCGTACTCCGTTTGATGTGAAAGACCGGAATCCCCAGGGTTGCACCTGTCTGATCGATCTTCATTTTGGTCAGCGCGTCTTTCTTATCGAATCCGACCCCGGAGACAAACAGCACACCGGCTGCTCCGTGATCTTTTGCATTGACCACTTTTGACTTCTCTCCTGCATAAGGGATGAACTTGCTGTCGGGATTGCGGGGCTCGGGATCGCCCAGCAGGACCAGGGCCCACTTGCCGGTCAGATCGTGGCTGAAGTCGTTCCATGAAAGCTCTTCGGAATCGATGTTGAACCCGTAGCCACAGAAAACCACCTCGCCTTTATGCTCCCCGTTTTCGGAGAAGCTAAAGGGGGTGAACTCTTCAGAGAGCACGGCCTCCTTGTCGCCAATTGCCAGCTTACAATCCCCGGCAGTTACTGCAGTCACCACTTCGAACTCCTGGTATGCTCCACCTTCAAAGGCTTCAAAGCCGAAACTCATCAGCTCATTCCCAATATATTCAGCAGCAATGCGTCCCTCCTCCGTACCGGGCAATCTGCCTTTCAGGGAGTCGGAAGCGAGGAAACTGATGTGTTCATGAAGCTCCTCCTGCGTAATTTCAGGATTGTCTATTCCGCTCTGTGTGCAGGAGGCGGCCAACATAAGCAGGGCCATTGCGGTGGTTGTCTTTATGACATGGACAATTCTACCGGTGTTCTCTGTAATTCGTTTCATTCGTGACTATTGTGTTATTTAATTCCGCAAGTTAATCTTAAAGTGTTACTGTGGAGATATCCATCAGGTAGAGGGTCAGTTTCCGCTCTCCCTCGGCGGCACCCCGACTGGATGAGAATGAGAGCATTTTTCCGTCAGGGGAGATGGCCGGAAATCCGTCAAAGGCTTCGCTGTGGGTTAACTGGACCTCTTTGCCTGTCTCCAGCTCCCTCAGAAAAATCTCGTAATTGTGGGGGGGCAAGACTTTCACATAAGCAATTTTCTTTCCGTCTGGGGAGGGAAAAGGGGCCCAGTTGGTTCCGTCGTCATCGGTGAGGGGGGTTAATTCCGATCCGTCATCTTTTACAGTAAAGAGGGTCATGGGAAGTCCCCTCTGGCCCTCGTCCGATCTTTTCCAGGCTCTCAGGATGATGGTTTCGTTATCACTCAAAAAGAATGATCCACCCTCCTGCCACTCCGGGGTGAAGGTGATCTGGTGCTGGTTGCTGCCATCGGGATCCATGATCCACAGGTCCATCTCCCCATTGATCTGGCGGCCAAAAAGTATTTTGTTTCCATCGGAGGAGTAGGATACCTCGGCATCGTAGTATTCATTGTTGGTAAGGCGGACCACGTTGCCTCCGTCCAGGTCGGAGGTGTAGAGTTCTGCTCCCTGGGGATAGTCTTTGGGATCGGAATAGTTACCCGGGTGCATATCCAGGTTGTCCCTGGTTGAGGTCCAGATCAGCTTATCACCCTTTGGGTGGTAG
>JBDLIQ010000065.1:0-22468 GCA_039714775.1 Bacteroidota bacterium | reverse complement strand
TGTTAATTTGATGGACAAACCTCCATAGCAATTGCATGCATTCTTTCCGATTTACTTTGTTACTGGTGTTGATCACACTACTGGGCAGTGACCTTGTTGCCCAGGAAGGGTTCAGTGATCAAACCAGGGCGCTCTACATCCTTGACATCTCCAAATATGTCGAGTTTGACAGATCATTTCAGGAGTTGCCGGAGTTCGTAATTGCTGTTCTGGACCGGGACGATAAGCTCTACTGGGAACTGGAAAGAATGGCGCAGTTAAGAAAAACCATACAGGGCAAACCCATCAGCATCAGGCTCTATGCAAAAACGGAGCAGCTCAGGCCAGGTAGTGTGGTATTCGTGAACCGGGATGATCATTATCAAATCGGTGCAGTGCTGGGCAGGGTGAAGGGGAACAATACACTGCTGATCTCTGAAGGCTATCCGTTTCGCACATCCATGATCAATTTCGTGGTTGTGGATGGGAAACCACAGTTCGAGGCGAATGAGGAGTTGATGAACAGGGAGGGACTCTATGTGAATGAGCTGTTCCTGGCACTGGCGGTGAAAACCCGGGAGGATTGGGAAGCCCTTTACGAGATAACCGAGGATGAACTGGAAATAGAGAAGAGCATTACAGAGCAGCAGCAAATCCTTATTGAACAGCAGCTTGAAGAGATCGGCCGGCAGGAGGAGCTGATCAAAGAGAATAACCTGATCCTTGAGAGCCTGAGGTCCGAAGTTCTGGAACATGAAAAAGAGATTGATCAGAAATCGGTCGTTTTGAATCGGCAGGAGAGTGAGATCGGAGAACAGAAGAGAACTATTGAAGAGCAGCTCATGGAGATGAAGCAGCAACAGGAGATACTGATCGATCATGAGAAGGCAATCAGGACCCAGGAGTTGACCATCATGCATCGTGAAGAGGAACTCACAAAGCAGGAAGCTAAGATCGGTCGGCAAAACGAGAAGATCGTGGTGCAGGCAGAGGCCATTCAGAAACAGAAGATCATGATCATGGCTGCAGTGATTGCGCTGGTCCTGGTAATTGGGTTGGTATACTTCATCTGGATCAACTACAGGAACAAGAAGCGGGCCAATGAGATGCTGAAAGCACAACGAGACCAGATCGCCTACCAGAAGAAACACATTACCGACAGCATCACATATGCCGAGAGGATCCAGCGGGCAATTATGCCCTCCATGGAGCTATTTACAGATAAACTGGAGCATTTTGTCCTGTTCAAACCGAGGGATATTGTGAGCGGTGATTTTTACTGGGTTGAAGAGGTGGCGGGAAAACAGGTGATCATCGCAGCCGACTGCACCGGTCATGGCGTCCCGGGCGCCTTTATGAGCATGCTGGGTGTGAGTTTTCTTAATGAGATTGTGCTCACAAAGGGAATCACCAGGCCCGATGAGATTCTCAACCTCCTTCGCTCCAAGATCATAGAGGCGCTGAAACAGGAGACCCACAGCATTGTGAAGGACGGAATGGACATGACCATCTGTACGTTGGACCCGAAAAACCACAGGCTGCTGTTCAGCGGGGCAAACAATCCGTTGTATCACATCCGAAGCGGAAAGCTGACCCAGATCAAGGGCGATAAAATGCCGGTGGCCATCCATGAAGTGATGGATTCATTTAATCTGCATGAACTGGATCTTGAGAAGGGAGATACTTTTTATACTTTTTCGGATGGATATGCAGATCAGTTTGGTGGCGTGCGGGAGAAAAAATTCCTGGCGAGAAACCTTCAGAAACTACTTATCTCCATCCAGGATCTTTCCATGGTTGACCAGGGAAGCAGGCTGGATCAGTCATTTGAAGCGCATCGCGGGGAGGTGGAGCAGATCGATGATGTGGTTGTGGTGGGGGTGCGGTACTAATTGCACACCCAATAGGTTGTCACACCCCCGATTGTTTGAGGCGGGGAGTTTTTCTTATCCTCCAGTTCTTCTCCGCAGTATGGAAGGGGTGTACCACGGGTTTCAATGCCATCCTCAATGGTAACCATTTCACATTGTCCACACTCTTCAATCAAATCACATCCGGGAAGTAATCCTGCCAACCCTGCTGCTGCAGCAAATATAAACAGATATCTATTTTTCATGGTGTTGGGATTGGTCGATGTAAAATTAAAACAAGTTCAGGGATAAACAATATTTGACGCTTATTATTAATTTCGGGACAAATGATAATGAACTGAAGGTTTTCAACAAATGAAATCCGGGGAGTCTACAAATGGCCAGGCGTAAATGGAGATTATTAAGGGTGACCGGGTGGATCCTGACCGGATTCATAGGTGCGGTTGTGGTGATTGTGTCCGGTTTTTACCTTGGACGGGGATGGATCATGTCCAGGGCGCTGGAAACCCTGAATGAGAAGCAGCCGGGGGAGGTGCAGATGCACCAGGTGCGTCTGATTCCATTAAGGGATTTTCCAAAAGCAGTCTTCCAGCTTCGTGATGTAAGCTATTACGAGTATCCGGTCCACATCGATTCACTCTACCAGGAACCGATTCTCTATTTCCATGAACTTTATGTGTCACTGGGTCTGAAGGAGTTGGTCAGGGGGGAGCTGGAGGTGTCAAAACTGAGGCTGGAAAATGGGTTCGTCAGGCTTGAAGTTCACGAGGATTCTGTGACCAACCTGGAGTATGCTCTTGGGATCAGGTTTGGAGAGGATGAGACAAAGGAGGGGGATACCCTCCCGGAAGGGCCATTCGAACGGATTGACCTGGATCTGATTGAAATGACCAATATCCTGATGCTGTATGAGAACCGGACCCGGGATGACCGGGTTAATGTACAGATCAACCAGCTTGAAAGCAGGTTCAGTTATCTGCCGGAAATGATCGAAGCAGGGCTTAAATTAAATGTTGATATAAATAAGGTTAAATATTTGACATATAGCCTGGAAAATAAGGATGACGTTTCATTTGACAGCGAGATTTCTTTTGATAAGGTCAGCAAACAGGTAAAGATCAAGCCCAGTTCTTTGAATATATCCGGACTTGAGCTGGAAACATGGGGAGATTATGAGTACCGGCAAGAGCCCTTTGTGAACCTGGCATTCAAAGCAACCAACAGGGGATTGGATGTGTTGAATTTTATATTCCTGGGGGTCCTCGATATGGAGGAGATAGAACAGATCGGAGCGGGTAGCATGTACCTTGACGGAACCATTATCGGAAGTCTGAAGAACAGCCTGCCTGTTTTCAGGGTGAATGGTACTGCCGACCGGATAGGTTTCAGGATAAAATCGCTCCAGCGTGATGTGACGGATATTTCATTTGACATGTTTGCCACCAACGGCAGGTATGCTGACCTGAGCGAAGGAGAGGTGCAGCTCAGAGACTTTACTGCTTCCTTCCCGGAGGGATATCTGAAGGGTGACATCCAGGCCAGCAACCTGGTGTCTCCTGCAGTTGAGCTGGTTATACATGGTGAGCTGGAACTAGAGGGTCTGCAGGAGGTGATTAAAACAGATAGGCTTAAGGGAATGCAGGGAGATGTCACCCTGGATGCAAATGTAAAGGGGAGGATGGATTACAGATCGGAGGAGTTTCTGAGCGATATCGGCAGCGTCACAGCAAAAGTTGAAAATGTAGGGTTTATCTGGAATCAGGATACCATAAGCCAGGTAGAGGGGGAGTTGTTTATGGTGGGGAATGTGATGGGTGTCAGGAACATGAACGTAGTCTGTAACGGTAACAGTGCCAATATTGAAGTAAAACTTGAAGACTTCATGGGTTATCTCCTTGGCATCAAAGGAGATGTGTTTGTTGAGGCTGGATTGGAATCAAAGGTGATTTATCCTGGAAGATTATTAAAGGATACAGCGGTAACCTCTCTGGTTGGAGATCAGTTGAGGGGGTTGCACTTTAAAGCCGGGGCCCGCATTACCAGTGAGGAGCTGGATCTGTTTTTTGATAACGACTCCCTGCCTGAAATGCAGCTATCCCTGGACAGTTTTGGGATAAAAATTCCGGTATATGCAGATATCTCAGAGGTGAATGCAGCCCTGACCATTGGTCGGGATACCCTGGTTTTGCATCTTATGGAAGGCATCATCGGGGAGAGCAGCTTCAGCTTTGCCGGGCAGGTGAATCGGTATCGTTCATTGATAGATAAGGATTCCGGTGAGGTGGTAGACCTTGGGTACATCCTCGAGTCGGACCTTATGCGGGCAGAGGATCTGTTGAGTTACAAAGAGGGGTTCCTGCTTCCGGAGAGTTACAGGACCGAATACCTGGATGATTTTCACCTTTCAGGCTCTCTTACCGCGTCTGTGGATGGACTTCTGATGGATAGCGCAGATCTTGATTTCGGATTGAATATCCATGACCTGGGCTGGAGGTTCAGATACTATCCGCTGGCTTTTAAGGATTTTCACGGGAAGGTCAGAAGAGAAGGAAAGGAGCTGAATGTTGAAGATTTTCAGGGAGTAATTGGAGAGAGCAATCTGAAGCTCTCGGCCCTTGTAGGAAATTTCACTGACTCTGCCAGGGAGAACCTCTATGGAAGCATGGTGCTGGAGGCGGACCTGCTCGATTTCAACGAGCTGCTTAATTACCAGCTGCCGGAAGCGCTGAAAGATACAGCAGGATCAGACAGTGTGGAGGTTCGTGAACCTGTCAGGCTGGATCAGATCGAAATGCCCGATTTTGAATTCAATGTGGATGTTGGGGAGTTGCGATACGGAAAGAACAAGATTTTTGGAATGAAAGGGAGGCTGCGATCCTCCTCCGGGAAGATTTTCTATCTTGAACAGCTGAAGATAGCCGGGGAGAGCGGCGGAACAATCGTTGCAAACGGACAACTCAATGTGACCGACTCTGTGCATTACCTTCTCAATGCGGAGCTGGCACTAAAGGATGTGGATATCCATGACCTGGATTTTGAGATGCAATCGGGTGAAGAGACCTATACCCTGAAAGAAAACTTTGCCGGTATAGTCAGTGGGAGTGGGACAACAGAGGTTTTTATTACCCCGGGTCGGCTACTGGAAATGGACAGCACCACAGCCGAGTTCAACCTGGTGGTTAAGGATGGAGCGCTGATCAATTTTACCCCACTCAGGGCAGCTGGAAAATACCTGGATAATAAAGACCTTGATCTTGTTAAATTTGCCACCCTGCAGATGCGCGGTCCCGTTACCCTTGCCGATTCAAAAATAGCCATTCCCCTGATGAATGTGGAGTCCACGGTGGGACAGTTCCTGATCGAAGGCGAACAGCGGCTCAATAAGAGTTATCTTTACCTGGTAAGGGTTCCGTTCAGACTGGTGAAAGAGGGTGCTGCAAGTGTGCTGACTGATGAGACCGGTCAGGATGAGGAGGATAAGATCCAGAAAATGCAGAGTGGGAATTTCGTGGTGTTAACGGTTTGGGGAGATGGTGAGGAATCTGATGTAAAGGGGGGAGATGAAAGGGAGAAATTCCGGAAACGGAACAGGTGATGGATATGAGACTCAAGATGTAAGAAGATGAACAGGGATTGTTTCCTTAAAGAGGTTAGTTACAGGACCAGCAGGTCGTCGGGCCCGGGCGGTCAGCACGTGAACAAAACCGAATCGAGGGTGGAGTTGATCTGGAACCCCGGCGAGTCGGTTTGCCTGGATGAGCGGCAGAAGGAGATGGTGAGTTTGCGTTTGAGATCGAGGTTAACGGACCGGGGATCACTGATCATGGCTTCGGAAAAGTACCGTTCCCAGCATCGGAACAGGGAGGAGGTTACCGAGCGGTTTCTTCAGCTGGTTACGGCCAGTCTGATCCCTCAGAAAAAGCGCCATCCCACCCGGCCCACCCGCTCGAGCCGTGAGAAAAGGATCAAACAGAAGAAGATCAGGGGGGAGATAAAAAGAACCCGAAGGAACCGTCCTGAGGAGTAAAAAAAGGGCACTGCCGAATCCGGCAATGCCCCTGTGGTGATCATCATTTGCGTGTTTAAACTAACTAGTGTCTCTAAGAAAACTACTTTTTTTCGGGTACCAGGTCCTTGTTCTTATTCTTCACAGGCATGAAAATCCCGATCACGCCGTTCACCCCCACAGTCATCACAATATTGATAAAGAAGGCCAGGAATCCTACCAGCAGAAGTGCACCACAGATCAATGCCAGGATCATGTAAAGATCAAATTCACCATTGAAATAGAGGGTTCTGCGGAGCATTCCCTTGAGTCCGGCCATTCCCATAAATGCGCCCATTCCAATGCCGCCCAGCAGGTGGGTCCAGAAATGGAAATTGGCCAGTTTCTGACTGTAGAGTTTCGCACCATTGGTGAGAATGGGCAGCAGAATGTAGATGGCCGCATAGAGGGTCATGGTAAGCCCAACAAGTATGGCCACATGCACGTGGGGTCCCACAATCCACTGCGTGTTATGCAGGATCCGGTTCAGACCCACATCGGCCTGCATGATACCGGCCGGAACAGCCAGGGCAAATCCAAGGAGTCCGCCCAGCAGGAACTTCAGTTCATTGGTCATCTTCAGTGGCCTGGCGGCCCAGAGGGTGGCCAGGGTAATGAAGAATGCAAGTCCCTGGGTGATCAGCTCAAAGGCAGTTACCATCTCTCCTGAGAGTACCTTCAGGAATCCGGGCTGCGCCTGGTCCGAAAGCAGGTGATGGGACCAGACGGTCCATGATACGATAAGCTCAACAAGCAATGCAGCCCGCGCAATGTTCTGCATAAAGAGCTTCTTCCCGGTGATCATGGTGGCCAACAGGTACCAGGTACCCGCCACGAAGATCAGGACCAGACCGTCGGCGATCAGGTCGAGACCCCACCAGAACCAGTTTTTGTACAACAGCGCATCAACAGCTGTCTCCTTCAGGTCATACCCCAGGATGGCCCCCACCATGTAGACAAGGATCAGTACTCCGGTAAAAAGAATGATGCCTGCATTTAAGGCCATATCGACTGTTCCCCGTGCAATAGCTGCCACAGGCAGTGATACCAGGTGCTCTTTTTGCCTCTTCTTTTTCTTGAAAAGGTTTGCTAAACCAGCCGTCCCAAGGGCCGATCCCAGCAATTTGCCGCCAGGTTGCTTTTCCCAGCCTTCGGGTGTGTAGGTGATGGTTTTGAAAACGTTGATTACGAAAAATACCGAACCCAGCATCACCAGGGCAATGCCCAGGATGAAGATGGCTCCTCCCACCGGACTAAACTGACTGAAATCGGCCGGCAAAGGCCAGTATAGTGTATAGAGGGGGGAGTAGTGTGATATGAAACCAGCCAGCCAGAATATAAAGGTGCCTGCTGTAATCAGAAAGAAATTCCAGTGGGCCAGCTTCATGCTGTAAAGGGGTTTCTTCATCAAAAACGGAACAAGAAAGAGAAATGCCCCAATCACAATACTGTACGTGGATCCAAAGATCCCCACCAGGGGATGGGCAGTCAGAATGGCGAAGTACTGGTCGCCTGAAATCATATCAATCTGATCCACCTGGTAGATCCTCATCAACATTCCTTCAATAAGGACAAACAGATAGTAGACCAGTCCAACGACAACAAATCGAAGGGTGAGTTTTTGCATGGCGGTAAGGGATTCTGCCTTGAACAATCCCTGTTCGCCTTTCATCACTGTATTTATAAATGACATAATGACTTAGATTTTAGTTAATAAGCGGGATTATTCTGAAGCAGAGGTTGATGGAACCACCTCAACTGCATTCTCAACAATCATGGCAATACCCTTTGGACCGGAATACTCGGTCGACCGGATTGTATAGAGGCCCGGTTTCAGGAATTTCCAGAGGATGTCGTTGCGGTGCCCGGGAACCACCTGCATCTGAAAGAGCATTGAATTATCCTGACGAAACAGTCCAAATCCATAGGTCAGATCCAGTGAAGTCACATCAAATTCAACAATCTCTCCAACCTCCACCACCAGCTTCTCGGCAGGGAGGATGAATTCATGATTGGCCATATCAATGGCAAATGATTTGTCGGGAGTAATCTCGTGTCGTTTCAGATCCATTTCCGACCAGGGAATCGTATTGTAGGTGACGATGTGCAGTGACACACCCAGCACCACCAGGAATCCTACAAATGCGTAAAAGAAGGTCGGATTTACTTTGCTCTTTCCCTGTTTGGTAACGCGCAATGCAAACCATGCCATAACCAGCATGATTGCAATGGTGTAACAGGTGTAAGCAATCGTTTGTCCTTTAAGGACGAGTGCGGAGTCAACCATATTACCTTAGTTTTAGTGAGAATTGTGAGTTAAATGCGACCGCAATATAGCATTTAATCATAAAAAAAATCAATGCTTTCCGGTAGATTTCTTTAATTGTGCCAGGGAGGTGTTATTTAGCACCTTAAGAATGCTCTCCCGGGTCTCCTGCCACACCTCGTGCATGGCACAGGAGTGGTTAAACGGACATTTTTTTAAGTCCATGATGCAGGTGCCTAATACATCCATTCCTTCGACCGAGTCAACGATTTGCGCCAGTGTGATCTGACCGGCTGGTTTTTGGAGCAGGAATCCTCCGTTGCGCCCCTGGATACTCTTGATAAACCCGCTCTTCGAAAGGGTGGTAAGCAGCTGTCTCAGGTAGGGTCGTGGGATATCGAGTTGTTCATGAAGTGTTTTGGCAGAGTATTTTGTCTCTTCATGGTCGGCCATGAAACCTAGCACAGAAATGGCATAAGAGGTTGTCTTGCTGAAATTCATAGTGGTGGAAATTGAGTTGTGAAATTAGTAATTCCATTCATATGATTGGTGCTCAATACTGCTTATCTTTATCTTTTTTATTTAGGAACCTATGTCAGGTTACAATCCAAAAGTCTCTGTAGTTATCCCTTTTTTCAATGCTGAGCGGACCCTTTCACAGGCCATAGAGAGTATTGCACAGCAGGATTTTTCAGATTTTGAATGCATCCTGGTGGATAACAATTCGACAGATGCAGGTGCTGTTATTGCAGGGGAGTGGCAAAGGAGGGACCCAAGGTTCAGACTGGTTTCGGAACAGAAACAGGGGGTGATGTATGCCTCCAACAGGGGTTGTGAATTGGCTGGCGGAACCTATATAGCCCGAATGGATGCGGATGACGTGGCTTATCCCCACCGGTTGAGGATGCAGGCCGGGTTCCTGGATGAAAACCGTGAGTACGGAGCAGTGGCGGGATTGGTAAAGCATGTGGGGGATCCTGAAACTACGGGAGGTTTCAGGCGGTTTGTGGAGTGGAGCAATTCTGTGGTTACCTATAAGGAGATCTTTCACCGGCGCTTTATCGAAGCCCCCATTGTGAATCCGACGGCCATGTGGAGGAGGGAGACCATGGAGAGGTATGGGCTCTACCGGTCGGGTAATTTTCCCGAGGATTATGAAATGTGGCTCCGGTGGCTTGACCAGGGTGTGAAGATTGCCAAGATCCCTGAGGTGGTTTTGGAGTGGCACGACTCAACGCAGCGCCTCACCCGGACCGATCCCATTTACAGTGATGGGGCATTCTATCAGATTAAGAGCGAATATCTGGCCAGGTGGCTCACTGCGAACAATCCGTTTCACCCCGATGTATGGGTCTGGGGTGCCAGCCGGATCTCCCGGCGCCGGGCCAGGGTGCTTGAGCAGTACGGCGTACGGATCAAGACCTATATAGATACCAAAGAGGGCCGGCAACTGGACAGGGAGGTGCTCTATTATGAGGAGGTTCCCGATGCGGGGGAGCTCTTTATTCTGACCTACATCAGGCAGATGGACAACCGGGACAGGATCAGGGAGTTTCTTGAAAGCAGGGGCTATAAGGAGGGAGAGAATTACATGCTGGTCTCCTGACGTCTGCTTTTCGGTATAGAATTTTACTATTTTTAGTTTGACTAAACCCCCATATCATGAAGAGAAGATCTTTTATAACAAAAGGTGCTGTGGCTACTGCTGCCCTTTTTACCGGAAGTGTGGTTAAGGCTTCGTCGCCTGCCGGACCTCCTCCTGTAAACGGCAAACACAACTTTAAGCTGAAGTATGCCCCCCATTTCGGAATGTTCCGGCATAGTGCAGGAGAGGAGCTGCTTGACCAGCTGCAATTCATGGCCGATTCAGGTTTTGTGGCACTGGAGGATAACGGGATGAAGCAAAGAACACCCTCCATGCAGGAGAAGATTGCCGGCAAGATGGCGAATCTTGGGATGGAGATGGGGGTTTTTGTAGCACATTCTATCTACTGGAAGGAGCCCAACCTGGCCAGCGGAAACAGCGGGAAACTGGATGAATTCCTGAAGGAGATTAAGGAGTCGGTGGAGGTGGCAAAACGGGTAAACGCTACCTGGATGACCGTGGTACCAGGTCATGTGGATCTGAGGCTCGATCGGGGCTACCAGACCCGGAATGTGGTGGAGGCCCTTCGAAGGGCCAGTGAGATCCTTGAGCCCCACGGACTGGTGATGGTCCTGGAACCGCTCAATTTCCGTGATCACCCCGGACTCTTTCTGAAGGAGATTCCACAGGCCTACCAGGTGTGCCAGGCTGTGGATAGCCCTTCATGCAAGATCCTGGATGACCTGTACCATCAGCAGATCCAGGAGGGCAACCTGATTCCCAATATCGATATGGCATGGCAGGAGATCGCTTACTTCCAGGTGGGTGATAACCCGGGCCGCAAGGAACCCACCACAGGAGAGATCAACTACCGGAATGTATTTAAACAGATCCATGACAAGGGATTCACCGGCATTGTGGGGATGGAACATGGAAATTCCAAACCCGGCAAAGAGGGTGAACAGGCCGTGATCGAAGCTTATGCTGCTGTGGACAGCTTCTGATCAAAGTTTTATTCCGGTGACGATCCCGGAACAGGGATGACCGCCTTCAGGTCAACAGGACCCATTTTGAGCTCGCCTTCAGGACCCAGTTTCAGGCCCGATCCCATCATCTCATCCCAGGTGACCTCCCTGCCGGTGTAGGCCGATTGCCTGCCCATAATGGCAGTAAGGTTGGTTTTGGCAGTCTCCTCCGCCTCCACAATCTGGTTGCCGGTCCGAATGGCAGTCACCAGGTCAATATGCTCCTGTACATAATCATTGACATCGGTCGGATCACCCTGCTCATCCAAAGGTGAATTGTATTCATACAGGATGTTGCCCTCATGGTCCCAAATTGTACTCTTGCCATTGGTGTATCCCTTTGTACCGCGCAGCATTTCACCGACGTTGTTTGCACAATCGTTGATCTGCCTGCACATGCTGTGCATGTGGCGTTCCCCCTCATATACAAAATCGACACTGAAATTATCAAAGCAATCACCGGTGACCCTTCTTTGCCTGGAACCAAAACCAACCGCTTTTTCGGGAAATTCCCCCGTAAACCAGTTGCTTACATCGATGTTGTGGATGTGCTGTTCCACAATGTGGTCGCCCGATAACCAGGTCCAGTTTACCCAGTCGCGGATCATGAATTCCATTTCGGTCCAGCCAGGTTGCTTCTCCCTGTGCCACAATTTTGACTGGTTCCAGTATACATTGGAAGAGACGATATCGCCGATCATCCCGGCACGGATGCGTGCAAGCACATTCTGATACCTCCATGAGTGCCTTCTCTGGGTTCCGGTAACAACACAAAGCCCTGCGGCTTCTGCCTGCTTCGAGGCTGCCATAACCGAACGGGCTCCCACGGGATCTACTGCAACCGGTTTTTCCATGAAGAGATGCTTTCTGGCCTCTACACAGGCCTGGAAATGCTCCGGGCGGAAATAGGGTGGGGTGGCCAGAATCACAAGATCAACATCCGACTCGATAACCCGTTTGTAGGCATCAAATCCGACAAAGCATTTTGAGTCATCCAGCTCCACACTCTTCTCATCGTTCAGTTTCTTGCGGAACCAGTCCATCTTGTCCTGGAACAGATCACCCGCAGCTACAACACTCAGGCCGGGTCCTGCATTGAGAAAATTCACTGCTGCGCCGGAGCCCCGTCCTCCACAACCTATCACCCCCGCTTTTAAGGGGGCTCCATCGGGTGCTGCCCTGAGAAATTCAGGGGCGACTACTTCTCCTGTTGTGCCTCCTGTGGAACATGCTTTAACGAGTTGACTTGCACCAATGACCCCGATGGCACCGATGGCTGTGTTTTCTAAAAATCTACGTCTGCTTGTTTTGTTGGTTGGTTTCATATTTGAGTTTCTTTTATCTTCATCATTCATCCGACACGGATTCGTTATATTCACATACTACTCTGAATCCTACATGAATACAGTCAGAATACCACCAGATGCTTTTTGGAATTTGTGGATCGGTTTTTAACCATGCCTCCCTCTTTGTGTGGGTACGGGAAGCACACCGCACATCTCCTGCATCATCTCTGTAGGAGCCACCCCTGATCACGTGCTCTACACCTGCATCTTCTGCATACCAGTCGGAACAGAATTCAGCCACATTTCCAAGTATGTGAACCAGCCCGAAAGGATTCTCCCTGCCACTTTCAGGAACGGCAGATCTTGACTCGCTGTTCTCCCGGTAGACTATAAAGGTATTAATTCCTGAGGTATCAATGCCGAACAGTTTGTTTCGAAGCCCCTGTTTTACATAACGTTTTGGATCCCCTTCGAAAAAATAGGGTGTGGAAGTTCCTCCCCGGGCAGCATACTCCCATTCAGATTCTGAGGGAAGCCTGTAGCGTTTTCCTGTAATTTTCGTCAGCCACTGGCAGTACACTTCAGCAGCGTGGTGGGTCATGGTGATGGCCGGCATCCTGCCTTTTCCCCAACCCTGATCAGGAGCTCCCCACGGCGGTGTTGGTCCTGATATGGCATCTACATCACCCGTTTTTTCGTTGAGATAGGCATCAGCACTCTTCCCCTGTGCACCGGTCTTTGAGAAGAAGACCAGGTACTCATCCCATGACACTTCGGTCTTTGCCATAAAGAATGAATCCACCGAAACTTCTTTGACCGGTCCTTCACTGCTCCTCCTGAAAGGTTCATCTTCCGGACTCCCCATCATGAAGCTTCCTCCGGGGAGAGCCACCATTTCAAAACTGACACCTGACCCGGGAATGAACTCCGTGAAATCAGCGAATCCTTCCACCGTTGCGGGTTCAGTAAAAATCTCTTCTTCAGCCTTTTCAGTCATACCGAAACCGGTGTTTTTGGCATGCAGCCTGTCAGGATCATGGTGGCCCACTGTAATGTGGCAATTGATGCAGTGGAGTGTACCCTCCTGTTGCTCATAATAGAGGTGGGCAAGGCGGCCCTCCTTGTTTAAACCCAGGGGGAAATTGTTCTTGTGGCAATCGATGCAGGAGGTTTCAAATACATGGTTCTTCGCATATTCGATCCGGGATTTGGCTTCCCAGTTTATATCTTCCGGATCTTTGAACCATTTAGCCCACACATCGCGGAGTCCGGTTCTTGTTTTTTCAACAAGGTAACCCTCCCCATGGGGGGGCAGGTGACAATCAACGCAGCGGACCCGGATCCCCCTTTTGTTATCATAATGGGTAGAGCGTTTCCAGCTCTGGGTGGAGTGCGGGTGTATGTGGCAGGAGGCGCAATATTCATCAGAAGATGTCTTTACGATGGCCCTGTTCCCCAGGAAAAATACCAGTGCTGTCAGCAGCACTCCTGCCATGAAGACAGATCCCCTGATCCTTTTCTGTTTTTGTCTCATTGTGCGGTCAGTTAAAGAAAGTAATTTATATTGAAACAAAAGATCATTTTATTGTGTATAATTGTGCCGGAATGAATTAAGCCAGACCTGTTTCCCGCGATCTATTTGATCGGTTTTTTCAGGGAACTGTTATTTTGAGTATTTAACTATTTGTATAATCATGTAGTAGTAATTTTCTTGATATGCACCCCAAAGTAATCCTGAATCAGCTTTCCAGAGAGGATCGCAATTTTCTGATGTTGCTGGTTGAAAAAGGCGGTCCGGAACCGGCAGAGTATAAAGAATTTACAGCCATTGTAAATAACCTCGAAGATGAGGAGCTGGAACTCTTCCGTGATGTGATCAGGGACTCCCTGAATGAAAACACGCTGATCGGTCATGGATTTGTGAAACCTTTCGGGTATCCGGGAGACTTCTCTTTGATCCATAACATCTACAAGAAGCATGTTAATCCGGACAGCAAGTACTCCAACTGGGACCGCTTCTTTCAGGACCAGGCGGGTGCACATGCGGTACGCAACCGGAAGGACTACTTCCTCAGAAGGTGTGCCGAGATTGATCAACCCGGTAAAGGTGACAAGCGTGTTCTGATCCTTGGTTCAGGGCCTGCCACCGATGTGTATGAGTATCTGACAGCCAATCCGGGAAGCAGGATCCATTTCGACCTGGTGGATTATGACCAGAATGCCATCGATTTTGCCAGAACTCAGAACAAAGAATTTGAAAACTCGATTGACTATTTCAAGATCAATGTCCTGAGATTTAAACCCTATCAGTGGTATGACCTGATATGGAGCGCAGGGCTTTTTGATTATTTCAAGGACAAGCATTTTGTCTATATGATTAACAAGTACTACAAGTACCTTTCTGAAGGCGGGGAATTTATCGTGGGGAATTTCTCCAACTCCAATCCCACCAGGCGCCTTATGGAGGTACTCTCCGACTGGTACCTGAATCACCGTTCGAAATATGACCTGATCCGGATGGCCCTGGAAGCTGAAGCGCGCGAAGACCAGGTAGAAGTAGATATGGAAGAGCTGGGAGTGAACCTCTTTTTGAGAATTAAAACAGCTTAAGTGATGAGCTTGCGTAGTATGATCCGTGGGAACCTGTTTGGACTGCCCACCTCAGGTCGTGATGACTGGAAACTGAATAAGCTGACACTCGCTTTTTGCGGGAACATCAAGCGCTATGAAAAGGATTTCAGAAACGACTATTTTGAATGGTCGCTGAATCCCTTTCGTTTTTCCATTGTACTATCGATCCTGTTCTTCGGAGTTTTTGCCTTCCTGGATGCCCAGCAACTTCCGGAGCTGAAGCGGGTTTTCTGGATCATCAGGTTCGGGATCACCACCCCGGTACTTATTACCGTTCTCCTCTTTTCATTTTCACCCTTTTTTAAAAGATACATGCAGGCCATATTGGCCGGGATCATGTACCTGACCGGCCTGGCGATCATTATTATGATCATTTTTGCGGCAGAGGTGGAACATTACACCTACTATGCCGGATTGATACTGATCTTCATTTTTGGTTATACCTTTATTAAAGCCAGGTTTATCTATGCCACCATAGCCGGCTGGTCCATTGTGGCATCTTATGAGATTGCTGCCATATGGCTCTCCAATACGCCTGTTGAGATCATCATCAACAACAACTATTTCTTTATCAGTGCCAACATCATCGGGATGTTCATCAGCTATTTTATGGAACACTCGGCGCGAAGGGATTTCTATATGCGGAGGAGGCTGGAGAATGAGCAGGAGAAGGTTCAGGCCGCCAACAATGCACTGGAGAAGAGGGTGCAGGAGAGGACCCGTCAGATTGCTACTGCAAACAAGGATCTGAAGAAAGAGATCGAAATCCGTAAGCATCATGAGAAGGAGAAGACCAAGCTGGAGGACCAGCTGATTCAGCTGCAGAAGATGGAGACCATCGGGACCCTGGCCGGCGGGATTGCCCATGACTTTAACAACATCCTGACCCCCATCCTGGGGTATACCGAAATGGCGCTGGAGGAGCTCTCCCAGGATAGTACACTGAGGTATGATATTGAGCAGATCAACGGTGCGGCCACCCGGGGAAAGGACCTTGTGCAGCAGATCCTCACCTTCAGCAGGCAGGTCGATGTTGACAAGAAACCATTGAAACTGGATGAGGTTATCAAAGAGGTGATGAAACTGATCAGGGCCTCCTTTCCCTCCAACATTGGGATTCGCCAGGAGCTTGATGCGGAGTGTGGTACCGTGCTTGCTGATGCCACACAGATGCATCAGATTATTATGAATCTTGCTACCAATGCATTTCATGCCATGGCGGGATCCGAAGGTGAGTTAACGGTAAGACTGGAGCAGATTAAAGTAGGTACCCGCTCCATAAAGGGGTCAGCCAAGATCCAGAAGGGCACCTATGTGAGGCTGACCATTTCTGATACGGGACATGGGATGGATAAACGAACCTTAGAGCGGATCTTTGAACCTTTCTTTACAAAAAAGGAGGTGGGATCGGGTTCAGGACTTGGCCTCTCTGTGGTGCATGGTATTGTGAACTCCAACAACGGAACCATTGTAGTGGAGAGTGAGCCAGGCAAGGGTTCCGCATTTATGATCTACCTTCCCCAGCATTCTGAAAGCTATGTTTCCCAGGAGAATGCAGCACAGAAAGTGGAGAAGGGCAAGGGCAGCATTTTGTTTGTGGATGATGAAAAAGAGATTACATTTATGGGCAAAAGAATGCTGGAAAGCCTGGGTTACACTGTGGATATAAAAAGCGATAGCCAGGAAGCTTTTCTGGAGTTTAAGAAGGATCCTGCTAAGTATGACCTCCTGGTAACCGACCAGGCCATGCCAAAGATGATGGGAACTGAACTGATCGGCAAGCTTAAGGAGATTCGTCCCGATCTTAAATCGATCATTATTACAGGTTACCATGATTCGATTCCGAATGATGCCATGGAACAATTCGGAATAGCTAACATTATTTCAAAACCACTTATCCTGAGCGAATTTAGCGAATTAATCCGCAAGGTTCTGGAGAAAAAGGACATTAAAAAGGCCTCCTGATGCAGAAGATATTAATCATAGATGACGAGTCCAATATTCTGATGATGCTTAAAAAAATGCTGGAGCAGTCAGGGTATGAAATTGAACTGGCAGCCAACGGTGTGGAGGGAATTGAGATGTTCAAAAAATCCCGGGCCGACCTGGTTATCACCGACATCATCATGCCCGAGAAGGAGGGGCTGGAGACCATACGCGAAATGCGGAGAATCAAGTCCGACCTGAAGATCATTGCCATGTCGGGTGGAGGCAAAGTCTCGGCAGATAGCTACCTCGAGATTGCCCGGATCTTTGGAGCATCCAAAATCATCTCCAAACCATTTACCAAGCAGGAGATGGTGTTGGCAGTGGATGAATTGCTGAAAGCAGATGGTTAATTCCTATACCTTAATGAAGATCTTTTTCCTGTAGAGGATCAGTGCCGGGATGAAAATAATCAGCATATAGATCACGGCATAAAGCATGGAGCCAAATTTTGGATCAAACCCAAGGCCTGTCATTCCGTTCATGAACAACTCGTTCAGGGTGCTACCGCCGATTTTTACCCAGTCATTTGCCCCATAGAACACCACGGTAAGCATACCTGCCAGTACATAGGAGGTGATGGCATTTGCACCATACACCCTGCCCAGAAAGGTCCATTTTTTATAACCCCACATATCGATCACAAGGATGCTGGAAGCAAACCCCAGGGTCCCGAGTCCCGCAGTATACAGCACATAGGAGCTGGTCCACAGGTGCTTATTGATCGGGAAGACCCAGTTCCAGAGTCCACCGGCAAGGAACATGGCAAAGCCGGCAAAATAGAGCCAGACAAGCCGCCTGTTTTCATCCTTCACCGTCAGGTAGAGCTTTCCGATCAACATGCCGATGATCCCCGATACAATGGCCGGAAAGGTGCTCAGGATCCCTTCAGGATCCCACGTTTTCTGCCACATAAAACCGGGAAGGATCAGATTATCGAGGTAGTTGGCCCAGTTCATCTCAGGTACCGAAAGGTCGGGTTTTCCGATTCCGGGAACAGGGATGTAGGCCACAATGATCCAGTAGAGGACCAGGATGGCAGCACCGATTTTAACCTGTTGTTTCCAGTTGGTGTGGAGAAAGAGCAGTGCAGAGACCAGGAACACCACCGCAATTCTGTGCAGCACACCTACCCATCTGATGACACTGAAATCGAAATCGGGCCATAACCAGAGAAAGATTCCCAGCAGATAGATGTTTACCGAGCGAATGATGATTTTCCGGTAGAGCGATTTTGCCGTAACCCCCGCATCGAGCCTTTTGGTGTAAGCCAGGGCGATGGAGACCCCAACAATAAAAAGGAAAAAGGGGAAGATCAGGTCGGTAATGGTACAGCCATTCCATTCGGCGTGTTTTAGCGGTCCGTATACATGTTTCCAGGAACCCGGATCATTTACGATTACCATGGCGGCAATGGTAAAGCCACGCAGTGCATCGAGGGAGATAATTCTGTTTGATTTCTTGGTTGCTGTCTCGGTCATTTGTTGGAATGTTTAGATCATTTTGTAGTTTTAAGGCAACTAAACTACTAAAAATTAAAAAACCGGCCCCCATGACCAAACTTCTCTTCTTGCTTGGAATCATCTCTCTTTCATCCTGCAAATTAACCGACAGATCAACATTTCCAGACTCAGATAAAATCTCCCTTAACTGGGAACTTATCGGCAATCATATTGAAGAGGGAACCTACAGGGCTCTGTTTGTGCTGGAGAATGGGAGTGACCGGGAGTTGGGAAACCGAGGCTGGTCGATCTATTTCAATCAGCTGAATATGTCAGGTACCAGGGGACCCGTTTCCGGAGATGTGAAGATTGAACATGTGAACGGGGACCTGGTCAGGATCTCTCCTGAAGAGGATTTCATACTGGCTCCCGGACAAAGCGTGCGCATTGAATACAGCAGTCCCGGAAGGGTGAGGAATGTTTCAGGAACGCCCCTGGGCCCCTATATGGTGTTCCTGGATTCCACTTCAGGAGGGACGGAAGCCTTCGCCATTGACCACTATACCATCCACCCCTTTTCCGGGCTTGAATCTCTCTTCCCGCCGGAAACCGGGATTCCGGTTCCGGATGCAGCATGGGTGTACCATCAGAATGTGGATCTGGAGAAGCTGGATAATGCGAGGGCAGGTAGCATTATTCCCTCCCCGGTAAAAGCGACAGATGGCGATGGCACCGTGGTAATCGGACCCGGTGTGAGGATCCACTGCCAGGAGGGTCTGGAATCTGAGTCGGGGTACCTGGCAGATCTGTTGGAATCAATAACAGAAATTCAACCAGTAGTTGAAATAAGTGATCAAAAAGGAAAGAACATCATACAGTTATATTATTCAAAATTGGAAAACATCGAAAACCCGGAAGGGTATCAGCTAAGGGCCATTCCGGGGGAGGGCATAACCATTGGGGGAGGTGGGTCCGCTGGTGTTTTTTGGGGAATCCAGAGCCTGCTGGCCATGCTCCCCGTTGAGTCATGGAAAGAACAACAGGAGCAACTGGAAATAAAATCTGTAGTGCTGGAGGATGAGCCGGCTTTTGGTTACAGGGGAATGATGCTCGATATTGCAAGGAACTATCACGCTCCTGAAACCATTAAGAAGATGATCCGGATCATGGGGTTCTATAAGATGAACAAACTTCATCTATCCCTGACCAATGATGAGGCGTGGCGCCTTGAAATTCCATCCCTGCCTGAATTGACCGGAGTAGGGGGATTCAGGGGCCATACCAACACCAGCAAAGACCACCTGATACCGGCATATGGTTCCGGGCCCAGGCCCGATCCTGAGATAGGCACTGGAAGCGGCTTTCTGTCCAGGGAGGCCTTCATTGATATCCTTGAATTTGCGAAGTTGCACCATATTGAAGTGATCCCCGAAATCAATTTCCCAGGCCATTCACGTGCTGCCATTTATGCCATGGAGGCCAGGTACGACCGGCTGATGGCTGATGGAGATCCTGAAGAGGCAGAGCGCTACAGACTCATCGATCCGGCAGATAGTTCCAGCTACAGGTCAGCTCAGAATTTTAATGACAACGTGGTGTGTGTTTGTAAAGAGACACCCTTCCTGTTTTATGAAGCCGTGGTGGATGAGGTGATGGAGATGTACAGGGATGCCGGACTGGAAATGAAGCTAATTCATACCGGGGGAGATGAGGTCCCCGGGGGTGCCTGGACCGCCTCCCCAATATGTGAAACATTCCTTCAAGAGAATCTTCAAGTAGAAGAAGCTAAGGATCTGCAGGCCTGGTTTGAAGGACGACTTATGGAGATCATTACAGGGAAGGGCCTGGTCATGGCCGGATGGGAAGAAGTTGCACTGGTGAAGGATAAGCAGGGCGTATGGATTCCCAATCCTGAATATGCCGGGAGTGGGATTGTGCCCTATGTATGGAACAACCTGGGTGATTTTCTTGACCTGGGAAACCGCGTGGCCAATGCAGGTTATCCTATTGTGCTCTGCAGCGTCGATAACTTCTATTTCGACCTGGCTTATACCCACCACCCGGAAGAACCAGGACACTGGTGGGGAGGATATGCGAATACAAGGCGGGCCTTTGAGTTTATTCCATACAATCTCTTTCATTCTACCCTGACCGATAGATACAGAAGACCCTATGGAGCTGAAAAGGTCTTCGCAGGCTATGAATCCCTGGAGCCGGGAGCACGGAAAAATATCCTTGGACTCCAGGGACATTTGTGGAGCGAGACCATCAAGGGAGAGGAGATGCTGGAGTACTATTCCCTTCCCAAGATGCTTGGACTGGCAGAGCGGGCCTGGGCCGGTCAGGCCGAATGGGGTGAGATTCCGGAGACCGCCGAGAGGGTAAGGGCCATCGATCAATCCTGGAATGAATTTGCCAATCTGATCGGACAGCGGGAGATGCCCCGGCTCGACCATATTTTCGGAGGCTACAACTACCGCCTGCCTCCCCCGGGTGGTGTGATCAGGGATGGAAAACTGTATGCCAATACCGACTTCCCGGGACTGGTGATCCGGTATACCACCGATGGTACACAACCTGATCCGCAATCTACTCTTTTTTCAGGTCCGGTTGAGGTTTCAGGAGAGGTAAAACTGGCTTCGTTCGATGGCAGGGGCAGAAGCAGCCGGGTTTCGGTGGCGAAAGCTGAGTAGCAGTAGCCAAAGAGAGATGCTGTTTTTTGATGAATGCCAGTCCGGGTATTCATCAAGGCTCATTTCTGCTGGTCAGGAAATACATCAGATTCATCAACAACTAACTGATCGTTAGAAAAACTGTTATTGTTTGGTTCCTGTTTTTTGTTATTTTAATCACATTTCCCGTTATCCACAGAAAATCTGGTAATTTGAAGTGACAACTACTTTCAAGAATTCATCCACTATCTTAACCAACAATTCACATCTTATGAGATCTTCAATTCTTAACCGCTCAACGAAACCTTTTTCCAACCTTAAAATTTCACTCCTTCTGATCCCACTGTTATTGCTGGGCTTCCAACAAAAAACCAAAGCAGAGACCTATTATTTAGTGGAGATTGCTGAAAAAAATGTGCAGATTGCCGTAAATGGACTTGCCCTGGGATGGTGGCCGTTAAACTTTACGGATCTTGTTGTCCATTTGAACAAGGATGGCTCATACCCCATGGATTATGTAGAGAGAGTCTGGACCTCAGGCTATTATACCTTTGTTTTTCCTTATAAAGGAAGAGCTGGGACAAATACAATTCACACTACTGCATGGGTGGGTGGGCTAACCCCTTATGGACCATATTTTCGTTTCAATTTTACAGCACCCATGCTGGGCAGGCCTATATCTGAGACGGCCACAACGGACCAAATAAACCAGATCACTTTGTTATGGGAAAGGTCTTCAGATTATGCTGACGGGGATCTTGAATATGAGATTAAAGAAGGTAATACTTCTATTGATATAGTTGATGGAACAATAAAAAGTTATACAATTACCGGCCTTGGACATGATGAATCACATACCTACACCATCACAACCAAGCTGAAAGGATCTGACCGGGTTTCACATCCTACAACCATTACCGGCAAAACATTTGGTTTTGATCTGACCGCTACAGTTGATAAAAAGGACATAGTAGAGTTAACCTGGAAGAAACCACCTGACTTAAGTACTGAATATAAAATATCCAGAGATGGCACCAATCTTGAACAGGTTGGGAGTAGCCTGGACTCTTATCTCGATGACCGTACAATGATTCCAGGGGTATATATGAAATATACCATTGAAGCTGTTGCTGATGCCTCTCAGAAAGATAACGCCTATGGCCGGGCACGGCCCGATGGAAAGATTAGTGGTTCGGTTACCACCCCCTATGGAGATCCTATTGGTGGGGTTACCATAAAAATTGTAAGGACAGACCTGCCGGGTGACACAGTTCAAAAGGTGTACTATGCAACAACAGCCCACGATGACGGGAGCTACTTTAACGAAACAATTTATTACGGGGCTGACGGGGCTGAGTTTATTGTGACCCCTCAGTTCGAGAACCATATGTTTGATCCGGATACGTTGACGAAAACCCTGTCTCCAAATTCTCCCGATCAGTCGGGAGTAAACTTCAAGGATACAACAGCGTTATCTGTGAGAGGACGAATCATTAATAAAGGCTGTCCGGCCGAAGGGATATCTGTACTGGTAAACGGAATAGACAGGGGCTATATCACAGATGCCGATGGCTATTATGCTGCAGTGGTGAGTCAGCCGGGTCTGCATGCCATCACCCCAAAGCTGGATGGTCATGGTTTTATTCCTGAAAAATATGAAGAATCCATTGTCGATAACAT
>JBDLIQ010000064.1:0-22733 GCA_039714775.1 Bacteroidota bacterium | reverse complement strand
CCACAGTTTGTCGGGGATATTGTATTTGAACTGATGGATTCCGCCAAGGTGGACTACTTCTCTGACACGGGCGAAGAAAAAGATGTATATGAATTAGAGTCCATTAAAGGTGGGAAGGTGTTGGTCCGTGGGAACAACCAGAACGCCATGGCAGTGGGTTTGGGTCACTACCTGAAATATTACTGCAACACCTCTGTCTCCTGGTTTGCTGATCAGCCAGTGGAACTTCCGGAATCACTGCCTGTAGTTTCCGGGAAGATCAGGAGGGAAGTCAAAGTGGAGAAGCGATTCTTCCTGAACTATTGTACTTCCGCCTATACCTTGTCGTGGTGGAAATGGGAGGATTGGGAGCGGCTGATCGACTGGATGGCTCTCAATGGTATCAATATGTCACTGGCCACCACCGGTCAGGAGTCGGTATGGTACAATGTATGGAGAGAGTTTGGTCTGACTGATGAGGAGATCCGGGGATATTTCACCGGTCCGGCCCATCTCTTTTTTCACCGCATGTCGCTCCTGGATAGTTACCAGGGTCCTTTGCCCCACTCCTGGCTGGATAGCCAGCTGGAGTTGCAGCAAAAGATCCTGGCACGTGAGCGTGAGCTGGGTATCACCCCGGTGCTTCAGGCCTTCAATGGACATGTGCCGAGACAGATTAAGAGAGTTTTCCCTGATGCGAAGATCGCGAAGCTTAAACAACTGGAGGAGTATGACCAGTACCGGCCCAGGATCCTGGACCCCTCCGATTCCCTCTTCCCGGTAATCCAGAAGGCATTTATGGAGGAGCAGGGAAGGCTCTTTGGCACCGACCATGTCTACGGCGCCGATCCCTTTTCAGAGACCAAGCCTCAGAGCTGGGATACCGCTTTTCTGGCCAATCTCTCCACAACCATCTACGAATCGATGACCGCGACCGATCCGCAGGCCGAGTGGCTGCAGATGGCCTGGATCTTCTATTTTGATCCCGAGTGGAACAACGAAAGACTGAAAGCCTACCTCAGGGCAGTGCCCCAGGATCAGGTGACTCTGCTGGATTACTATTGCGAGCATGAGGAACTCTGGAAGACGACCGATTCTTTCTTTGGACAGCCCTACCTCTGGTGTTACCTGGGTAATTTCGGGGGAAATACCATGCTGATGGGGAATATGGAAGAGGTGGGTAAGCGTATCTCCAATGCCATTGAGAACGGAGGAGGTAATATGAGCGGTGTCGGCTCTACACTGGAGGCACTGGATATCAACCCCCTGATGTATGAATATGTGTTCGAGCAGGCCTGGGAGTCTGATATTTCGAACGCAGAAGCGTGGATCTGCCGCTGGGCCGACAGGCGGAGCGGATATGCAGATGAAAATGTACGTGCTGCCTGGAAGATTCTGCTGGACAAAGTATATCAATACCCGGCCAGACTGGGGCAGGGGATGCTGACCAATGCCAGGCCCTCGCTGGAAGGTCATGGGAACTGGACCACCACGCCTCATATTGACTATAACAATGCCGACCTGTTCAGGGCCTGGGAGCTGATGCTGCAGGCCGAGGACCAGAGCAGGGATGCCTATCGATATGATCTAGTTAACATCGGAAGGCAGGTGCTGGGAAACCATTTCCAGTTGTTGCGTGACCGTTTTACCGGGTATTATCTGGAGGGCGACCTGGAGGCACTGAAGCTGGCCGGGCAAGAGATGATGGAATTACTGGACGACCTGGACAGGCTGCTTGCCACCCATTCCGGTTTTCTGCTGGGAAGCTGGCTGGAGGAGGCCCGGGCATTTGGAAAGGAGAGTGCCGAAGCGGCCTATTACGAGAAGAGTGCCAGGATGATCATTACCACCTGGGCCGGGGAAGGCGAACATGCCGAGAGTTTGAATGACTATGCCAACCGCAGTTGGGCCGGGTTGACGGAGAGTTATTATGCGGTGAGGTGGGAGATGTTTATTGCGGGTGTGATTGCTTCGCTTGAAGAAGGAGAGACTTTCAGGGATGGGCAGATGCTGGATGAGTTTGTGGACTTCGAGGGCCGATGGGTTCGTGACTCTGGCAAAGGGAAGTTCCCGCATGAACCTGTGGGGGATGCGGTCGCAGTGGCTGCAGAACTTATGAAGAAATATAAGACGGACCTGTTCAATTAGCATGTCCGGGTGTTTGAATTAGTACGAACACATAAATCTTAAGCAGCTTTTCTTAATGTTTTCGTAACCTGCAAATTATATTGAGCCAACTAAAATTGAACTAACTAAAACTGAGATCATGAAAAGAAGCATGCATGATTTATTCGCCTGGCTGAATGTCAGGAAAGTGCTGCTCCTGCTTGTAGTGATGCTGTCAGGGCAATATGCCCTTGGACAGATCGCCATTACGGGGCAGGTGACAGAGGAGGATGGAGTTTCGTTACCGGGGGTGAACATCACGGTAAAAGGCTCCACTGCAGGAACCGTGTCCGATGCTGATGGCAATTATTCCATCGAGGTGGAGAGTGTCCAGTCTGTGCTGGTTTTCTCCTTTATCGGGAAGGTGAGTCAGGAGATCCAGGTAGGTTCTCAAACCCGGATTGATATCGTACTGGCCGGGGATGCCCAGGCCATCGAGGAACTTGTGGTGGTCGGTTACGGCCAGCAAAAAAAGGTGAACCTGACCGGAGCGGTGGATGTCGTTTCCGATGAGCAGATTGAAAACAGATCGGTGACCAATGTTTCAGAGGCTCTGCAGGGGGTCTCACCCAATCTGAATTTTTCCAATTCACTCTTTTCCGGCGAGCCTGGAGGAAGGATGAGCATTAATATCCGGGGTATAGGTTCCCTGACCGGTGATTACTCACCCTATGTGCTGGTCGACGGAATTCCCCAGGATATCAACATGGTGAATCCCAACGACATTGAAACCATTACCGTACTGAAAGACGCTGCTGCTTCGGCCATCTACGGGGCCAGGGCGCCATACGGTGTGGTGCTGATTACCACCAAGAAAGGAGCGAAGGATGAGAAGGTCATAGTGAACTACTCGAACAACATCTCCTTCTCCACTCCCATGGGAATGCCCCATATGTCCAATTCCCTTCTCTATTGTACGGCTCATGACCAGGCAAGCATGAATGCCGGGATGACACGGAATTTCAGTGATTACAATTACCAGCGCATTGTGCAGTACATGAACGGGGAGATTACAGATGAGACCTGGTTGAGGGATGACGGAGTTGACTGGACTGGAAATGGTTGGTGGAGTATAGGAGGGAACGGCAATAATGACTGGTTCTACATCCTCTACGATCCTTTAACCATGAGACAAAAGCATGATGTAAGTGTAAGGGGAGGCGGGAAGAACAGCTCTTACTTCATCTCTGCCAGTTACTTTGACCAGCCTGATGAGCTCAAATATGGTGACCAGTTCCATAAACGCTATACCGTTACCGCAAACCTGGAATCCCGGGCCACCGACTGGCTGACTTTCAACCTGAATACCAAGTACATCAAGGACCATAACCAGTATTACAATACCATGGACGGGTATAACCGGGAGACCATGTACCATAACTTTTACAGGCTGGTTCCCTTCAGGCCGCTTTACCTGCCTAATGGGGAGTTCTCCTATATGTCCAACATTCCCATGCTGCAGGACGGAGCCAAGGAGCAGCATAGGGGATCGGAATACATCATGTCACTCTCCTCAACCATAGAACCGGTCAAGGGCTGGAAAACCAAAGTGTCATATAATTACAGGCTCGACAGCGGAAGAGGAGATAACCACCATAAAACTGTGTATGGAACAAATCCAAACGGGCAACCGGTCGAATATGCCTATCCCATCAGCTCCTTCTCTAGCAGCTTCTGGGAGGTCTCTTATAATCTGTTGAATGTGGTCTCATCTTATACTAAATCTTTTGACGGACATAACTTTACGCTGCTGGCAGGCTATGAGCATGAGGTGCAGGAGACCAACTCTCTCTGGGGTCAGAAGATGGAGGTGTTGACCTCTGGTGTGCCTTCCATCAGTACATCCACCGGAGAGCATTACGTGGATGACGGGAAAAGTCACTGGGCCACCCAGGGTTTTTTTGGACGCCTGAATTACAATTATAAGGAGAAGTACCTCCTGGAATTTAATGCCCGCAAAGATGCCTCTTCCAGGTTTCCCGAGGAATCGCGCTGGGGTTTTTTCCCATCTGTTTCTGCGGGGTACAATATCTCGAAAGAAAACTTCTGGAGTGCAATAGAACCGGTGGTAAGCCATATGAAGATCAGGGCTTCATGGGGGTCTCTGGGGAACCAGAATGTGCCCAATTACCTCTACCTTCCCAGGATGGGGATAGGTACTGAGTTAGCCTGGCTCATGGGGGGCGACAGACCCAACTATACCATTGCACCCGGCCTGGTCAGTGCGAATCTGACCTGGGAGACTTCCACTACCTCTAATGTGGGGCTGGACATGGGTTTCCTGAACGGGAAGTTAACCTCTTCGCTGGATCTCTACAACCGGGTAACCACCGACATGTTTGGTCCGGCAGAGCCCCTGCCTATTCTGCTGGGGACCGGGGTGCCGCAAACCAACAACGCCACCCTGCAAACCCGTGGGTTTGAACTCATCGTAGGATGGAAAGAGATGATAGGAGGGGAGTTGTCATATAACCTGAGGGTGACACTGGCCGATAATGTTTCAAAGGTGCTGAAATACAGCAACACCACGAAATCTCTGACCAGCTGGTATGAAGGGGCCCGGATAGGGGATATCTGGGGACTTGAAACGGACGGAATATACCAGGACGATGAAGCCGTTGCTGCGGGTCCCGATCAGTCACTGTTCTGGCCCACCTGGGGCCCCGGAGATATCCATTACAAGGATGTTGACGGAGACAATAAGATTACACGCGGGGATTGGACAGCGGATGATCACGGTGACTATAAGGTGATTGGTAACAACATGGCCCGCTACTCTTTTGGTTTTATGGCCGGACTGGAGTGGAAGGGATTTGATTTCAATATGTTCTGGCAGGGAGTCCTGAAAAGGGACTGGGCCTTCCAGAATACCGATATGGTATACTTCGGTTTTAATGGCATTATGTGGTGGGATATGAATGTCTGGCTTGACGAAGGTTCATATAACACGCTGGATTACTGGCGTCCGGAGGATGAGACAAATATCCTGGGTCCAAATACCGGTGGTTTTTATCCCAAGCCCTACCTGTCGAATGAGGACTATAAAAACAAACAAGCACAGACCCGCTACATGGAGAGTGCGGCCTATCTGAGGCTGAAGAATGTAAGTATCGGCTATACCCTGCCTGAGTCCCTTACACAAAGGGTGTCGATCAGCAAGGCCCGTCTCTTCGTCTCAGGGGAGAACCTGCTTACCTTAACGCCCCTGGCCAAACAGATCGATCCGGAGGCACTCGTGCCCAACTTTTGGGGCATGGGAAAGATCCACTTCCTGCGTAAGGTATATGCCATAGGAATCAACGTTACATTTTAAAAGTCTGCAGCGATGAAAATCAAAAAATCAAAATACATATTGACCCTGGTGGCTTCACTGTTGGTTACAACGGGATGTGAAGATCTCCTCAACCGGTCGCCACTGGACGAAATTACCACTGCCGATTACTGGAAAACAACCAATGATCTGAGACTCTATGTCAACCAGTACTATCCCGGGGCTTTTGTCAAGTACAATGACGGGGTACACCTCTTCATTGCGGACGGGGAGTCGGACGACCTGATCACCTATCTGATTGAGAACAGAAGGCTGAAGGGGACCCGTATTATTCCGCCTACCGGAGGTTGGGACTACAGCACGATTCGCAGCCTGAATTATTTTTTGACTCATTATGAACAGTGCGAGGATGATTTTGAGCAATATAAAGCCTATGTGGGGGAAGCCCTGTTTTTCAGGGCCTGGTTCTATTTTATGAACGTACAGGAGTACGGTGATGTACCCTGGATTGATAAGCCCCTGGAAACCGATTCGGAAGAGCTCTATATGGCAAGGACGCCCCGCAATGAGGTGATTGACCACCTGGTGGAGGACCTGGACCGGGCCATCGAATACCTGCCTTCGGGCAAGCAGTTGGGGGGGACACGCCTTAGCCGAGAGGTGGCCCAGTTGTTCAAAGCCCGGGTTTGCCTCTATGAAGGTACCTGGGAGAGGTATCATGCCGGGAGTCCGTTTGGGGTTGAGAACCCGGATCCGGACAGGTATCTGCAGCTGGCTGCTGATGCCGCTCTGGCAGTGATTCAGTCAGGTTTCTATTCCATCCATTCAACAGGGGATCCCATGTGGGACTACTTCTTCTTTGCGGAGGTGGATTATTCGGCCAATCAGGAGGTGATGTTTTGGAGGAAGTATGACATGGACCAGAGCCTTGGGAATGCCCGTCAATACTATATGGCAACCGGGGGCGGTGCTGCAACGGGTTTCACAAAAGCTTTGGTGGAGTCTTACCTCTGTACCGACGGTCGTCCCATCACCCTGGGTAACGGATCCCCCAATCCGCTCTACCAGGGCGACGGAGACATGATCAGCGAGATCACCAACAGGGACCCCAGGTTTGTACAGACCATCCTTACCCCCGGTTTTCCTTATCAGATCTATGGAACAGATACCATATTCTTTGAAAGGGCTGCGGTGGACCAGCCCACCCATACCAGTTGTCCCACCGGGTACCAGCAGGGAAAAATGCTGAGCTGGGACCCCACACATCACAAGAGTCCTGATACCATTTTGGATGGATACACTGGCTGGATCCTCTTCAGGTTTGCCGAGGTATTGCTGATGTATGCCGAGGCCAAAGCCGAACTGGGTACCCTGACCCAGGCCGATGTGGACATGACCATCAAGCCGCTTCGTGACCGGGTTGGGATGCCTAACCTTGACCTGGCCAATATAGAGGCTGATCCCAACTGGCTATTCCCCGATCTCCCTGATTATATTAACGAGATCCGCAGGGAACGGCGTGTTGAACTGGTGGGCGAAGGACATCGCTGGCACGACCTGGCCCGCTGGGCTGCTGCTGATGAGGTCATCGTCGGAGTCAGGCCCATGGGAGCCAAGTTTAATGCCATTGATTATCCCGGTTTCCAGGCCAGTGATTTCTCACTGACAAATGGTTATTTCGATCCCCTGAAACCCGAGATGGGAGAGGGAGGCTATGCCTTTGACCTCACCAGGGATTACCTTTCACCGATCTCCACGGAGGAGTTGACACTGAACACCAACCTGGTCCAGAATCCGGGATGGGAGGAGTAGTGATGTATGATCTCAAACAGATAAAGAAAAACAAAATGAGAATTGCCATGAAGAAATATATATCATCAAGCCTGGGCATGTTGCTTGTATCATCCCTGGGACTTTTTCTCTCCTCCTGCTCGGAGGAAGCTGTTCCGGCTGCTACTGTGGAGATATTCAGGGTGGTAAACCAACTGGAGGTTACTTTTACTGCGGCTTCGCTCAATGCCGATTCCTATGTTTGGGATTTCGGGGATGGCCAAACAGGAAGCGACCAGATTGTCAGTCATATCTACAGTGCAAGCGGTACCTATGCTGTGACTTGCATTGCAACCGGTCCAGGGGGGACAGGGGAGGCCAGTTCTGAAGTGACCGTGGTGGAATCGGAGCTGTCCATGTTGACCGGGGGACCGGCGGCTGCAGATGGGAAGAGCTGGCTGCTCAGCAAGAGTGCCTCCGACGGAGATGGTGTCTATCTGGCCAATGCAGAGATGGACCTGGAAATACCTTTGAGTTCGAATATACTTTCGGGCCTTGGGATTCCGTCAGAGTACAAGGATGGTTTCACTTTCCATAATGACGACCGTTATACCCATGATACGGAAAACGACAGTTCAATGACATCCCTGGCCTATGCCACCCTGGAAGGTCTGCCTTACCGGATGGGTTATCTGTTTATTACTCTGGCACCCTTCACCCCTGCGGATGATGCCACCTTTATATACCGGGAGGCTTCAGGCCTGACCCTGGATGTGACCACCGATGCAGCTCCGGAAGCCTCGGAAACGGTTACATGGGATGGCTACTCCACCATTGAGGTTGTGGGTGATGAGTTCATTGGCCTGCAGGATTACACCAGGAAGTACATTGTATTTGAGGTTACACCTGAAAAGCTGGTGCTGGGGATGTTTGTCTCTACTACGTCGGGATCAAACAGCACAATGCCTACCAGGATCCTCAGGATGACCCTTGTGCCTGCGTAGCGCAGGTACCAGTAAAAGCACAGACAGAATAGTGATGATGGAGATGCATAATATTGCTTATAAGAGAAGCACGGGGGCCGTGATGGAGCGTTTGAAGCTACTATACGAACGGAAAGCAGGGGATCGGGTGTTTGCCGATTTCCAGATTCCCACCAGGACAATGGAGCTGTACCGCAAAAACAACCGGGAAGGGTATACCAACTATCCCGATCCGCTGGAACGGGTCAGGTTCTGGGACAGCCTGCTGAAGGAAAAAGCGGAGTGTGAGGATGATACCATTCCCAATGCCTATCTTAGTGAGTTTGATCAGGGCCTTTACGGGGGACTGATAGGAGGGGAGGTGCAGTTCCTGAACGATCCGGAAATTGGTTGGATCTCTTCTATGGTGAAACCGATGTACGAGGAACTGAGTGACTTCCAGGTGCCGGAGATTGATACTGCCCATCCATGGTTTCAGACCTACCTGAAACAGATGGAGGTCTTTTCAGAGTCATCTAAGGACAAATTCGGCATAAGCCACTTCATCCTGATCGATTCGCTGAATTTTGCGTTTGAACTGGTGGGTGCCACCAAAACCTATTTAAGCCTTTTTGAAAACCCGGAGAAGGTGCGCGAGGTTATCGATTTTGCCTTTGACCTTAATGTGAAGGTGCAGGAGGCTTTTTTCGAGAATACCCCTTCCTTCAATGGAGGTACATTCAGTAACCTGGGGCAGTGGTTGCCCGGACGGATTGTCTCTGAGAGTGTTGATCCTTTTCATATGACTTCGGTGGAGGATTATGAGCAGTGGGGAAAAGAGAACATTGAAAAGATGTTCAGCCATTTCGACGGCGGGGTGCTACACCTCCACAGCAATGGACGCCATCTCCTGCAGGCGGTTTCGATTCTGAAGGGACTGAAGGCTGTGTATCTGCTGGATGAAAAGGACAATCCCCTGGCTTTTGATGAACTCCCGGAACTGAAAAAGCAGTCGGGGGATGTTCCACTGGTGGTGGCCGTAGATGAGCAGCAGTTCGAGGATCATATGGAGAAGCATACCCTGCCGGGTGGCGTATTCTATGTGGTGAATTCCCAAAGGAGCGTTGATGAGGTGAATCGCCTGATGGAGCAGGTCAGGGCATACAGGGTATAGTGGATCCAGGGCCCGATAATCTGAAATATTTGAGTAGCTTGCATTGGCGAGAGCCTGTTTTTGACAAACAGTGATTTGTCAATCAATAACAAAACCCAATCCCATGAGAAAGTTAGTTTTTATTACCATTGCCTTTGCCTTCCATTACGTGGCCATAGCCCAACCCGAGGTTCCTGTGGAACAATGGAAAAACAGAACCATTCTGCTCATCGCGGCCCATCCTGATGATGATGTCTATTCCATGGGGACCCTGGCCATGCTCAATGCCAACGGGAACGAGGTCTATGAGGTGATCCTGACCACCGGGAATGTGGGTACCCACGACCCGAAGCTGGGGACGATGGATATGGCCCGGATCCGCAAGCAGGAAGAGCAGGATGCATTGAAAACCCTGGGGATCCCGGCGGAGCACTATTTCAACCTGGGATACGATGATGGTATGCTGGAGTATGAGAACAAGAAGGAGGTGGTGGAAAAACTGGTCAGGAAGATCCGGGAGATCAGGCCCGATGTCTTGTTCATCTTCGATCCCGGTAAGGGATCCCAACGCTGGCACAAGGCTGATCACCGTTCGGCCTCCTACCTTGCAGCCGATGCGGCCAGGGCGGCCATGTGGCGCCTGATGTTCCAGGGACACATTACTATCGACGGACTGCAGGCACATGAGGTCCGTGAGTTTGTGTTGTTTGACTCTGCAGAGGAAGATATCAATATGGTGGTGGATATCTCTGATTGGGAGGAGACCAAGGTTGAGGCTTTTTCGAAGTATGCAAGCCAGTTTGGCTCTGGCCTCTATGATTACCAGGGACCCGATATCCCGCAGGAGGAGATCGAACAGATCAAAGAGATGCTCCGGGGATGGATGCCCCGCGTGGATGGGAAAGCCATAGAGGGCTTCCGTTACCACAAGGGTTCGGTCGAGGAAATTGGCCGGTAATCAAGCCTGGAAATCATGCATCATACCGGCATATGAAAAGACTATCTATGAAGTTAAGAGGATGCATCCCAGTCATATCAGCAGGTTTTATTCTGCTCGGACTGTTCAGTACCGGATGCAGTGAGAACAACGAACACCAGGCCGTAAGGGAGCTGGTGGAGCGGATTGCCCCGCAATTCACCGGAGAGATCCTGTTTGAAACCATTGAATCGCCGGACGGACAGGATCTGTTTGAACTGGAGTCCACCAAGGGTGGAAAGATCCTGATTAGGGGAAACAACCCGGTGGCCATGGCGGTGGGGCTGAACCACTACCTGAAATACTACTGTAACACTTCAGTCAGCTGGTATGCCGACCAGCCGGTGGAGTTGCCGGAAACCATGCCGGAAGTTCCAGAAAAGGTGCGGAATGAGGCGCGGGTGGCGGACCGCTTCTTTCTGAACTATTGTACCTATGGATATACCCTGCCCTGGTGGGACTGGCAGGACTGGGAGCGGCTTATCGACTGGATGGCGCTGAACGGGATCAATATGCCACTGGCCAATACAGGCCAGGAGTCGATCTGGTACAGGGTGTGGAGCGATCTCGGGCTTACCGATGAGGAGATCCGGAGCTATTTTAGCGGTCCCGCCATGCTCCCCTGGCACCGCATGTCCAATGTGGATGCCATCCATGGACCCCTTCCGCAATCCTATATGGATCATCAATTTCAACTGCAAAAGCGGATCCTGGAGCGGGAGCGTAGCCTGGGTATGAGACCCGTGCTATCGGCCTTCAACGGTCATGTCCCCCAGACGATTACAAGACTCTATCCAGATATTGAACTGACCCGCTTGGGAAACCCAGAACTGTATAATCCTTTCGCCTGTCATATGCTCGATCCTATGGATACACTATTCCCGGTCATCCAGCAGGCATTTATGGCGGAGCAGGAACGGCAGTTCGGTACAGATCATATCTACGGGGTGGACCCCCTGAATGAGATGCATCCTCCCAGTTGGGAACCGGCTTATCTGGCCTCCCTTTCGGAGCGTATCTACGAAAGCATGATAAGCGTGGATCAGGAAGCGCAGTGGTTGCAGATGGGATGGCTCTTCTACTTTATGCGGGAGCACTGGAGCGACGAGCGCATTGAAGCCTATCTGACCGCAGTTCCACAGGGAAGGATGACCATGCTCGATTACTTCTGCGAGAACACCGAAGTCTGGAAGTTCACGGAGTCTTTTTACGGTCAGCCCTATATCTGGTGTTACCTGGGAAATTTCGGAGGAAATACCATGCTGGCCGGAAACCTGGAAGAGGCGAAAAGGCGGCTGGAAGATGCCTTCAGGAACGGGGGCGATAACCTGAGCGGCATTGGTTCGACCCTGGAGGGATTTGATGTAAACCCCCATGTTTATGAGTACATATTTGAGAAAGCATGGATCTCGCTGGAAGAAGATGGGGAATGGGATACGGATGAAGATCTGGCGCCCTGGTTCAGGCAATGGGCCGACCGGCGAAGCGGGGGAGAGGACCCACATGTAAGGGAGGCCTGGCAGATCCTGCGGGAGGAGATCTATACTTCGGTACCCACCCTGACCCAGGTGCCTGTGACCAACCTTCGGCCTGTGATGCCGGGCGATAATAGTTACTGGGTGGGCTGGGAACCTATTGAGTATAGTAACAAGAGCTTGTATGAGGCCTGGGAGCTGATGCTGCAAGCTGAAAACCGGGATCGCGATGCCTACCGCTATGATGTGGTCAACCTGGGCAGCCAGGTTCTTGTGAATCATTTTCCTGTTTTGCTGGATCGCTTTACAGAAGCCTATGAACAGAAGGACCTGACTGCTCTGAAAGTGACCGGGGAGCAGATGAAATCGCTCTTTGCAGACGTGGACCAGCTGTTATCTTCCCATCAATCCTTCCTCCTGGGACACTGGATCGCCGATGCAAGGTCCTTTGGAAAGGATGTAGAGGAGGCGGATTTTTACGAGCGCAACGCCAGGATAATACTGACCACCGTGGCCGGGATGGAACATACCCTGAATGATTATGCCAACCGCTGCTGGGGAGGACTGATGCAGGGTTTCTACGGAAAACGCTGGGAACTCTTTATCGATGAGGTGAACTCCGCCGTGGAGAATGGAGTGGAATTCAACCAACGGACATTTGTTGATCAATCGGTGGCCTTTGAACTGGCCTGGGCGGATCAGACCGACCCATCTCCTTCGGAACCTGAGGGAAACAGTTTGGAGATTGCCACCCGCCTTCTGGAGAAATACAGACAAGATATCCTGGAAAATATCTGAAAAATGGGAAGGCCCCGAAAAAGGAGATGAAAAGTATTAAAACCTATTGAGAATGATACTTATGAGAAGAATCTATGGTACAGCAATCACCCTGGTATGGCTGATGTTTGTTTTTCCTGGATTGCACTCCTGTTCAAATTCCGGGGGATACGAAGCACGGATAGAAGCTGAAGTGGACAGGATCCGAATTGTGGATACACATGAACACCTGTCACACGAATACATGATGCTGGAGCGGAAGGCTCATGCGCCCCTTGATTTCAGCATTCTTTTTGATCTGTACATTTTCGATGATATGGCCAGTGTAGGGTATACCAAAGCCATCCAGGAGAAAATCAGGGATGTGAGTATTCCTGTCAGGGAAAGATGGATGATCCTGGAGCCCTACTGGAAGAAGGTGGAGACTACCTCTTATGCCCGGATGGTTAAGATCATGGCCAGGGACATCTACGGGGTGGATGAGATCAATGAAAACACAGTAGAGGAGTTGTCGAAACGTATCAATGATGCTTATCAGCCGGGTTGGTATAAGACGGTATTAAAGGACAAATCCCAAATTGACATCAGTGTCCTGGATTTTAACCTGATGGATGTCAATGAAGATTTCTTTGTGCATGTGCAGCGCTTCGAGGAGTTTGTGCTGGTATACTCGGCTCCCCAGATTCAGTCCGTTTGCGAGAGATACGGAAAAGAGAGCCATTCTCTGGCAGATTTTGAGGCTGCCTTGGACGATGCGTTTGCCAAAGGTCTGGAGAAGGGCATGGTGGCCATTAAAAACGGGATGGCCTACGCCAGGACCCTGGATTATATGGATCCTGACAGAGAGGCAGCCACAAGGGTTTTTGACAGGATGATCCGCTCTACGGATAGCCTCTCCTTCGAAGAAGCGAAACCCCTTCAGGATTACATGTGGCATCAGATCGCCCAAAAGGCTGAAAAAAACCATTTGCCCATTCAGGTACATACCGGGCTTCAGGCCTGGGGCAGAAACGATGTGAGGATGTCAGATCCCTTGCTCCTGATCAGACAATTCAATTTGTATCCTGATACCAAATTCATACTATTTCACGGGAGTTATCCTTACGGAGGTGCATTATCTGTACTTGCAAAGAATTATCCGAATGTCTATATTGACATGTGTTGGATGTATCTGATCTCTCCCTCCTACAGTGAACGCTACCTGTATGAATGGCTTGAAACTGTGCCTGCCTCGAAAATCATGGCTTTCGGTGGAGACCATTTCTACGTGGAAGGGGCCTATGCACATCAGGTGATTGCCAGAGAGGTGATTGCCAAAGTGCTTATCAGAAAAGTGCAGGAAGGGCATTTTAGCGAAGAGCAGGCCATCAATGTTGCCAGAATGATTCTAAGGAACAATGCCATTGAGATCCTGAAGCTGGATCTCCCCATATAGATTTTTCAGTAGCTATGATGCAAAAATGGAACCATAAGTGCCTGTTTTGGTTATTGCTTATGATCCCTTGGATCAGTGGAAGATGTTTATCGACCAGAGAAATATAGTGCCCAACCGGAAGGAAACAGTGTGGAAATTGCAAAACAACTGATAGAAAAATACAGAAACCAAATAATAGATTAAACGCTAAAACCGATCTTATGAAACGTTCACTGCTTGCTGTAATTGCCATTGTATTCGCCATTTCAGGCTGTCAGAATGCTCCAGAAAAGTACAATGGCCTTGACCTTGATATGGGGAATCTCTACCGCATGTCTGATGCCAAATCGCGATCCATCAGCCCGGAGAATTTCACCGGAGAGAAGGGCAAAGGGGGAATGGCCACCCTGGAGGAGGGGAATGCCGCCCATGCCGCCCGGGAACTTGGTCAGGGATGGAAGGTAAATCCCTTTATTTTTATCGAGCCTGGCGAAGAGTTTACCCTGGCTGAGATTGAAGGTGAAGGTGCCATCCAGCATATCTGGATGACCCCTGTCTGTGATTACCGGCTGAACATCATCCGCTTCTACTGGGACGATGAAACCGAACCTTCGGTGGAGGTGCCAGTGGGTGATTTCTTTGCCTCTGGATGGGGCATGGGATTTGAACCCAAGATCAAATCCCTGGCGGTCTGTGTAAATCCACGCAGCGGTCTGAATTGCTACTGGCAGATGCCTTTTCGAACAAAGTGCAGGATCACCATGGAGAACCTGAGTGAGGAGCAGACCAGGCTCTACTACCAGGTCGATTATACCCTCACCGATGTGCCAGACGATGCCGCCTATTTCCATGCGCAGTTTCACAGGGTGCATCCCCTGCCCGATATGGAGGACCATGTGATTCTTGAAAATGTCAAAGGAAAAGGCCACTATGTGGGCACCTATATGGCCCGCGGGGCGTACGACAAGGGCTGGTGGGGAGAAGGTGAGATCAAATTCTTTATTGATGGAGATGACCAGTTTCCAACTATCTGCGGTACCGGCGAGGAGGATTATTTCTGTGGTTCCTATGGGTACAACGGACGCTTCAATGAAGAAGGGGTGCCCGAGTTTGACGAGTTTGATTCTCCCTATACCGGTTTCCACTACTTCCTGGATGATCCGGAAACCTCCTACATGCTCAAGATCGGCTCCTACCGATGGCACATCCTCGATCCGGTGCGTTTCGAAACCGACCTGAAGGTGACCCTTCAGAGCCTGGGATGGCAAAGCGAAGGAAGATACAAACACCTAAGGGACGATATGGCCACCGTTGGCTACTGGTACCAGACCGAGCCCCACAACCCCTTCCCGGACCTGCCTTCTAACGATCAGCTGATCATCAAAAAGGAGAACCCCAATCCCATGGCCAATGACTAAGACCTGGGTGGGGATTTATAGTGCATCATAGCCTGTGCTGACTCAGTGTGTTGGTATGGGACGGAACTGCCAATTCAGGGTCGCATGCAGGGGATCAGACCCTGCCCGAAGGAAGTTATCTCTATATCCTGACACTGGGGAATGGGGAGCAAAAAGTTGCGGGATTTTTATATCTAAAGATGCATTCATGACAAGGATCATTGTTGTTGCTCTGATCATTGCAATCCTCCTGAGCCCAAATTGACTTTTAAAGCACTTGCTGAAATATTTTAGACCTGTTTTTGTATAGGCGTTGTATAATTAATGTTTGTATATAGAAGCAGATGTTGTATATTTGTTTTTATATAGAGACGTTATGAAAGCAAAAAGAGCAAAGCTATTGCCAAAAGAGCGAAGAATACTTGAATCTGTAGGAGAGAATATTAAACTGGCCCGGTTAAGACGAAAACTGACAACAGAACAGGTGTCAATAAGAGCAAATATCGGTAGGTCTACGCTTTGGCATGTCGAAAAGGGGAGTGAACATATTGGTATAGGAATCTATCTGCAGGTTCTGTCTGTTTTAGGATTAGCCAATGATCTGAAGGGTATTGCAGAAGACGATTTGCTGGGAAGAAAATTGCAAGACGCTAATCTTACAGTAAAGAAAAGGGGATCGAAACGGTAGAGAGAGATGAAAGAGATATTTGTATATGCAGATTGGATTGACTTGCCGGAGACAATGAAGATTGGAGTATTGAGATCGGAAATATCAAAAGGAGAAGAGGTGTTTTCGTTTGAATATGAAGCGTCCTGGCTTCAAAGCGGGTATGCACAGGAGATTGATCCGGATCTAAAACTGTTTACTGGTCCTCAATACCTGAATGATGATAAACCTAACTTTGGCTTGTTTCTTGATTCATCCCCGGATAGATGGGGTAGAATGCTTATGGAGAGAAGGGAAGCAATTATTTCACGCAATACAGATCAACCAAAGAAAAGATTGATGGAATCTGATTTTCTATTGGGTGTAAATGATGAAACAAGAATGGGGGCATTAAGATTTAAGTTAAATGAAGATGCGGTATTCTTATCTGATCAGGCAGAAATAAAAACACCGCCATTTACAAGTATCAGAGAATTAGAGCAGGCCAGTTTGAGATTGGAAGATGCTAATTTTTTTAAAGACAAAGAGGCACAAAAATGGTTGTCGATGTTGATTGCTCCAGGTTCATCTTTAGGTGGAGCAAGACCTAAAGCAAGTGTTATTGATCCCAGTGGGCACCTATGGATTGCCAAGTTCCCAAGCAAGAATGACAATACGAATAGCGGAGCCTGGGAATTGTTGGTAAATCAGATGGCAAATGAAATTGGGATAAATATTTCAATTGGGGAGGCAAGGATATTTTCACAAAAACGTCATACATTTCTGACTAAAAGATTTGATAGAACAGAAGATAACAGGCGAATTCATTTTGCATCAGCAATGTCTCTTTTGGGATATAAAGATGGTTATGACCATAAAGATGGTGGCAGTTATCTTGAAATAGTTGAACTTTTAGAACAGTATGGAGGTGCACCGGGTGAAGATATAAGAGAGCTATGGAGAAGAATTGTTTTCTCTGTTGCAGTATCGAATACGGATGATCATCTCAGAAATCATGGTTTCTTACTAACAAAAGGTGGCTGGAGACTCTCTCCTGCATATGATATTAATCCCATTGAAAAAGGAACCGGGCTGAGTTTAAATATTTCAGAGGATGATAATAGCCTTGAGTTTGATTTATGCATGAATGTAATTGACTATTTCAGATGGGAAAAAGAAGAAGCCCTGAACTTCATAGAGTTAACCAAATCGGTTGTAAGTCAATGGAGAGAAAGAGCCAATCAGTTAAATATTGCCAATTCAGAGCAAGCTTTAATGGAAACAGCATTTGAAAAGTAATTCACACCCGAAATGAATCAAAAATCTCTATTTAGATGAAGCATACTCTTTTAATTCTTAGGGTATCAGGCATATGCATATCAGGAATTTTCTTTATTCCGAAGATCTGATATGATTGATTGAATCCTGCTTGAGCGTTGCAGCTGCCAGGTTTTGTAATGTCTGCAGGTCAAGATGCGCTCCAAAAGGTTTGATGTCAGAGGCGTTGTACAGCTCCTTCAGCCGCCTGGCATGGGCCGGACTGGTACGGGCATATTCCAGCAGGCCGGTAACTACATCACGCTGTTCCAGGTGGGAAAAGTTTAGCCGGTTTGCCGGTTTGCCGGAGGCCAGTGTTGCAACTACGGAGAGCTGCCCCATGTAACGTTCCAGGAGCCTCTGCAGTTTTTCGGCATTGAGTTGCCTCGTTTCTATCTCCCTACTCAGATGATGGCTGATGAAACTGCGGGGGAAGGTATTCCATACATACCGGGTATGCCCGTTATAGGGCAGGGGGGCGCCTTCGTTGGCGATTGCCAGGTTCCATGGTTTGTTCGGTGTCCAGGGCAGGTCGACTTCTTTGGGTGTTTTCGCTTTCAAAGGGGCTCCGCTGAAGATCTTCAGGTCATCTAAAGTATATTGATGCTGGTCTTTCGCCACCTCCAGAAAGTGAATTGCCAGATCCTGTTCAGGGATGGATCCTTCCAGTGTGATGCGCGCTTCGGGCACCAGGGTCAGGCTGTCAAAATCCCGTACGTAGTCACCAGGAAAGTCCAGGGTATCCATTTGGAAGAACTCTCTGGTGGTAAACATACCGATGGTGCAGAGCATATCGGCTGTGGAGGCGGTCACCAAGGTGGGAGCGGTGATCCGGCCGGTATAGGAGATTGTGCTATGATGGTACCAGGTCTTAGCTGTAAGATCTTCCCCGAAAAGCTCCATGGCGATGTCGGCCCACGGGGCGATAATTCCCAGCACGGGCAGGGGCCTTTGTTCTAACTCAGGATTGTAGCAGTCGGAAGAGACCTGGTTGCTGAGCAGGTAGTTGACCCCATAGCTCCAGTTGAGCAGGGGAAGTTCGGAGGTAACTGCAGCCAGGGGGAAGAACTCAGAGCCCATGGCCAGTGCCATGTATCCCCCTGCACTTCCACCCCCAATGACTAAGCGGGAAAGATCTGTAAAGGGTAGCCGGCGGACCCATTGCACCATGGCCTGTGACTGGTTGATGCTGTTCCCAATGGCAAAATGAATGGAGTAGGTATCATAGATTGGAGTGACCACCATCATTCCCATGTCCAGGTACTTCCGGATCTGCCCCTGGTCCATCTGGTAGTGTACTCCGCAATAAACCGGGATGATGGAGTCTCTTGGCTGATCTGCTCTGAAATAGAGCTTTGCTTCTCCCAGCAGGGTGTCTCCTTCCATGCCCAGGTAGGGAATGGAGACCGTAGTGATCTCCATGGTGTCAGTCTTTTCGTAACCAATTACCTTGACTGCTCCTGTAAATCCGCTTTCGGACCGGATCACCGGGAGCTGTCCGGTGGCGGCAGAGGTCAGGACAAAAATCGTTGTGATCCAGATAAGCTTGATCGGACCATATGGTAAAAGGTGCTTGAAATTCATAGAACTAAAATTAGAAGCCAGGATGTCTGGCAAAGACTAACTGATAATTTGGGTATAAATATACTCAAGCTAGGGCTTATAGTGACCGATCTGATTTACAATTTTGTAGAGGACCTGTACATTTTCCTTTTTTACTCTGGGAGCGATGGAGCAGGCGGTGCTGAGGATAAAACCTTTGTTCTGCATCCCGATGTTGATTCGCCGGGATAGATCTTCAAGGATCTTCTTATCGCTGCCATGCCACGGGCTTCAATTCCATGTCCAATTTCATTCACCAGTTTCGAGTGGTTACCGGAATGACTCCCAGTGCCTACCGGAACTATTACTTTCAGAAAGCATAGCGGGAATCATTATTTGTATTAAATTTCGGGTTCGATCTGTACCATTTTAGAGTCTGCTCTGTACCTGGATTACTTACTTTAGACTATTACCGGAAAATTATGAAACGTATTATTACCACGCTGCTTACTCTGTTTACCATTACTGCTATTTTTGCCCAGGGAGATTTTCGTTTTGCAGTGATCCCTGACCGCACCGGGGGTCACCGTCCGGGAATCTATGAGGATGCCATCCGAAAGCTGATGCTGATGCAGCCTGAGTTTGTGATGAGCGTGGGTGATTTGATCGAGGGATATACGGAAGACAGTGCAGAGGTGATCACACAATGGGAGGAATATGACTCCCTGATTGCCCCCTTGAATATGCCTTTTTACTATGTGCCGGGAAACCATGATTATTCCAATGAGCTGATGGCTGGGATATGGAAGGAACGCTACGGTCCCAATTATTACCATTTCATGCACAAGGATGTATTGTTCCTCTGTATGAGTTCGGAGGGAGAGGAGGCTCAGATGCACGGCATCAACGAAAAGCAGGTACAGTACTTCACCGATGTGTTGGAAAACCACCAGGAGGCGCGCTGGACCCTGGTCTTTATGCACCAGCCGGTCTGGACCTACGGGGATCCGGGATGGGCTGAACTTGAAGAGCTGCTGGAAGATAGGGAATATACCGTATTTGCCGGTCATACCCATCTCTATACCAAATATGTGCGCAATAACAGCCGCTACCTGGTGCTGGCAACTGCAGGCGGGATCAGTGAACTCAGGGGACCGGGTTACGGGGAGTTTGACCACCTGACCTGGGTGACCATGACCGATTCGGGACCTGTGGTGGCCAACCTGATGCTGGATGGGATCTATGATGAGAACATCTTCATTGAGGAACAGCTGCAGCCTCTGGGACTGGATCCGCTTCTGGTAAAGCCTCTGTTTAATGAGGGTGACTTCAGGGAGGAAACACTGCCGTTGGAGATCTTCAATAACAGTGCTTATCCCCTTAGTGCCACTTTTGGTATGGGGCAAAGTGCCCTGCTGGAGGCAGTTGCTGAAGAGACTGAAATAGAGGTTCCTGCCGGTGCCAGTGTTACCATACCCCTGATCCTTCGCAGTACGGAGTCGCCTGAGGCTAATTTTGAATCAGCAGCCCTTCCGCTGCAACTCTCCTACCGATACAGCATGAACAATGGAAGGGAGGTTACCATGCAGCAACAGACCGGGCTGGCCCCGGTAAAAAAACTATACCTCCGGGAGGCTCCCCGCAAAATGAAAGTCGACGGGAACCTCAGGGAGTGGGAAGAGCTGCCCTACAGCGTGGAAGCACCCGCTGAAGGGATCGCCTCCTTTGACTTCAGCCTCTCCAGCGATGCAGATTACCTCTACCTGGGGGTAGATGTCAGAGATGATGATTTCTACGAGGATCCTTACGTCACCATCTGGGAGAAGGATGCCCTGCTGATTAACTTTGATCCCACCCCGGTTGAGGTCAGTGCCAACAACAGGAAAAACAACATACCTTACCATGAACAGCCGCGAGTCTACCTGCTACCCTCCTTCGAAAAAGGGAAGGTACCTCAGGTGGATCAACAGGAAAGGCTACCCAATGGGACCCTGTTCGCCACTGCGGGGACAGATGAGGGATTCAGCCTTGAGGTGGCCCTGCCCATGGAATACATCGAATCGGTGGGAGGGAAGGATTGGGAAACTGTCCGGTTCAATATCGGCTACTCGGATATTGATGGGGAGGGATCACGAACCATTATCCGGTGGAGACCCAACTGGTCTGATGCAGAAAGCTACATCGGATCGGGCACCTTTTTCAAAACTGCTATAAGATAGCCCTCCGGTCCAACGGAGTTTTAATATCGATAAAAAGAGGAACATTTATTAAGTATTCGGCTATTATGGGCATCATTGTCCTTATCTCCCTCTGTCTGATAGAATGCAATTATTCTCCATCCGCTACCACCACATCAGGCGAAGAGTTAGAGAGATCATTTTTGAATCCTCCTTTGACAACAAGGCCAGGCGTATTATGGCAATGGATGGGAGGCCTTATTAGTAGAGAGGGCATTACCAAAGACCTGGAAGCGATGGCGGAACAGGGCATTGGGGGTGTAATTGTCATGCAAATGCCTGACCAGGCCCCCTATCCTCAGCGATGGGATTTCAGGGATTATCCGGGTAAGATAGAGGTTCTAAGCGATGAATGGTATGAGATTGTAAACTACGCCGTTGGAGAGGCTGACCGGCTGAATCTCACTTTTTCGATGTTCCTCTGTCCGGGCTGGAGTCATGCCGGTGGACCCTGGGTTACTCCTGATAAGGGACTTAAGAAATTGGTGTCCGGTGAGATTGAGGTGAAAGGTCCTTCCCACTGTAATGAAATTTTGCCAAAAGCGCCTCGCTCGGCAGGTATTGGTGGTGGCAATGAGATCCCTTCATGGTTCTCTTTGAAAGATGAGCAGAAGAAAGATGTGTCATCTGACTTTTACAAAGAGATTGCTGTTATTGCACTCCCGGTTGTGGGAGATAATATGGCAATACCCCCCGATGGTATTATTGACATATCACCTTTTATGGATGCCGAAGGGAGATTGAAATGGGAAGTTCCTGAAGGATCATGGAAAATAGTACGTCTTGGTGTTGCTGCTGAAAATGGTGTAAACCATCCGGCTCCTCTTGAAGCCACCGGATTGGAGTGCGACCGGATGGATCAGGAGGCCGTTCAGCAGGTTTTTGATGGTATGATCGGCCGCATCATTGGTGAGGCAAAGGCCAAAGGATACACCGCTTTCAAAGCATTTGAAACAGACAGCTATGAGGGTGGTTTCCAGGATTTCTCTCCCGATTTCCAGGAGCAGTTCCTCAAACGAAGGGGATATGATTGTACTCCCTGGCTGCCTGTATGGCTTAACAGACATCTTCCCGGATCTGTTATTGGCAGTGAAGATCTTACAAAGCGGTTTATAAGTGATATGACCAGGACCATATCGGAGTTGACTGCCGAACGGTTCAATGGCGAACTGCAAAATCTTGCAGATGAAAACAGTGTGGAGTGGATAACGGAACCCTATTTTTTTCTGAATGTTGACTGGCGTATGCTGGGAGCTGAATCCAATATGCCCGGGTCTGAGTTCTGGGTGGGAAAGCCTTTTTCGATGATTGGTCCCGCTCCCGATATTGCAGCACTGTATGGTCTGCAGGTTGTATGGGCGGAATCCTTTACTGCCGAATCCTTTAACAGTGCCTGGCGGAATACCCCTTATGAATTGAAACCATGGGGCGATGCTGCTTTTTCAAGAGGAGTTAACCAGCTGTACATGCACGGTTTTGTCCACAATCCTTTTGGCGATCACATCCAGCCGGGACTGACCATGGGCTACTGGGGAACCCAGCTGAACCGGCATCTGACATGGTGGCCCTATGCTGCTCCATGGCACCGGTACCTGGCACGTTGTCAGTTTATGTTGCAACAGGGCAGGCCTGTCAATGATGTGCTGGTCTA
>JBDLIQ010000063.1:0-22908 GCA_039714775.1 Bacteroidota bacterium | reverse complement strand
ACCCCCTGCTGAAGATCAATAAGGAGAAATGCACTGCCTGTTATGCATGTGTAAGGGCATGCCCGGTAAAGGCCATCCGGGTTAAGTCGGAGCATGAAAAGCCCGAGATCATCCCGGAGCGCTGTATCGGATGCGGCAGCTGTTCATCTGCCTGTGGTTCAGAGGCTGTGGAAGTCAGGGATAGCAAACCAGTGTTAAAGGAGCTGCTGACCAAAGCAGTGCCGGTAGCTGCCCTGCTGGACCCCTCCATGGCCGGCGAATTCCCTGACATCACAGATTACCGGAAATTTGTCCAGATGCTTCGCTCCCTGGGATTTGCCCGGGTGCATGAGGTGGCCTTCGGCGCTGACCTGGTGGCGCGATCCTACCGCGAACTGTTTGCAAAGAGCAAGGGGAAGTATTACATCATGTCCAACGATCCGGTTACCGTCTCTCTTATTGAAAAGTACAACACTGCACTGGTGCCAAACCTGGCCCCCATCCTCCCCCCGGTTGCCGCCACTGCAAAAGTTATTCGAAAAGGGTACGAAGCCGAGGTATCGATGGTATACATCACTCCGCTCATCGCCAGCAAAGATGAGATCAGGAAGTTTGAGGGGGATGCCAGGGTGGAGCTGGCCATCACATTCGTGGAACTCAGGGAACTGTTCGCCGAAGCAGACATCCATGAGATGGACCTGGAGTACAGTGATTTTGATCCGCCACTGGGTTATAAAGGTTCCTTTTTCCCGGTGGCCAACGGAATCATCCAGGCAGCAGGGCTGAAGGAAGAGTTACATGAAACCCCGGTTGTGACAGTGGAAGGAGAAGGGATCCTCGGAGCCATCCAGGAGTTCAGTGAAAACATTGGGTCCATTAAAAGCCACTTCAACCTTTTCTATAAGGAGTTTCTTATGGGACGGGGCACCAGCATGGGTGGCAAGCCTGTTTTGCGCCGGAGCCAGCTTATCAAATATGTGAACATGCGGTTTAAAACCCTGGATCTGAAAGCCTGGGAGAGAGAGATGAAACAATATGCCGGACTGGACCTTTCCCGGAAATTCAAAGCCGACGATCAGCAGCTTCCGGCACCTCCCTCCGCCGAGGTGGAAAAGATCCTTGCTGAACTGGAGCAGGAGAGATCACATTTGGTGGGCTGCGGGGAGTGCGGTTATGCCAGTTGTAGAGATTTTGCCATCGCAATTGCCCAGGGCCTGGCCATTCCCGAGATGTGTAATACCTACGCCGTAAAGGATAACCAGGAGCACATTCGGTCACTGAAGATCAGCAATGAAAAGCTGGCCCAGGCCCAGGAGGCCATCAGGGAATCGGAGCGGACTGCACAAAAGGAGAAGGAGGCGGCCAGGGAGGCCTCGGAGATTGTCCGCCGGATGTTGCACAAGATGCCCTCCATGGTGGTGATCTGTGACCAGAACCTGAAGATTCTGCAGACCAACGACGGTTTCATCGATATGCTTGGAGAGGATGCCGCCGAGATCAACGAAGTGATCCCAGGACTGGCAGGAGCCGACCTGAAAACACTGCTTCCCTATAGCTTCTTCAACCTGTTCACCTATGTACTGACCAACAATGAAAGCATCACCAACAGGGATGTCACACACGAGGGAAAGGTCCTTAATGTGAGCATTTTTGTGATCGAAAAAGAAAAAATTGTAGGCGCGGTGATCCGTGATATGTCGGCCCCTGAAGTACAGAAGGAGGAGGTGGTAAAACGGCTCACCGATGTGATCGATAAAAACCTGAGCCTGGTACAGCAGATCGGATTTATTATGGGTGAAGGGGCAGCTGAAACCGAACAGATGCTTAACTCCATCATCGAATCTTACAACCAGAAGAAGGATCTGAACAGCCCATGAGCGGAAAGTTCTACATAGAGGTGGCCAGCAACCAGCGCAACTATGGAAAGGAGCGGATCTGCGGCGATGTTTTCATCAGCCGGAAAGTGAAAGAGGAGAACCGCACCATTGCCGTTCTGTCGGATGGAATGGGACACGGGGTGAAAGCCAATGTCCTGGCTACACTGACTGCCACACTGGCTGTGAATTTTACCATGGAACACAAAGCGATGGAGAAGATCGCAGAGATCATCATGAACACCCTCCCGGTATGCAGTGAAAGGCACATGAGCTACTCCACATTCACCATTGTGGATATTGAACATGAAGGTATGACCACCATTCTGGAGTTTGACAACCCCCAGACCGTCATCGTGCGAGACAACAAACCATTCGATCCGGGATGGAACTGCATCATGATGAAGGGTGAAAAACATGCAGGCAAAGAGATCCTCTCATGCCAGTTCCAGCCCCGAAAGGAGGACCGGATCATTTTCTGTAGCGACGGAATTGCCCAATCGGGGCTTGGTTCAGATAAATATCCATTGGGGTGGGGCCGGGACAACATCCAGGACTACTCCCTGAAACTGGTGGGTAACAGCCCGAAAATTTCAGCAGCAAAACTGGCTGCAAAAATGGTGAACATGGCCCACAGCAATGATGGATACGATTCCAGGGATGACACAAGCTGTGCCTGTATCTACTTCAGGGAACCCCGTAAATTACTGGTTGCCACAGGGCCTCCCTTTGAAAAAGAGAACGACTCACAACTGGGTGATGTTGTGCGCTCGTTCCGGGGAAAAAGGGTGGTTTGCGGGGCCACCACAGCCGATATCGTCTCAAGAGAGTTGGAGCTGGAGATCGAAGACAGTCTTGTGTTCGATGATCCTGACCTTCCCCCCGTCTCTTACATGGAGGGAATAGACCTGGTTACGGAAGGAATCCTTACCCTCACCAAAGTGCTCCGGATCCTGAAGGAGTATTCCTCCTCCTATGCACTGAGAAAGGGGCCGGCTGACCGCATCGTCAAGCTGATCCGCCAGAGTGATGAGATCAATTTCATCATCGGAACACGAATAAACATTGCACACCAGGACCCAAACCTTCCGGTTGAACTTGAAATGCGCCGCACGGTGGTCAAACAGATGGCCCGTTTGCTGGAGGATAAATTCCTCAAGGAGGTTTCCATCCGTTTTATCTAAGACCATCCCGTCTCTCTTCCAGCTTTAACTATTACCTGCGGTGAGCCCCTCAATGTAGATTACCAGGTCAGGTTTAAACATATTTCTCCTCCCAAACGTAATATTCTTGGCACACTTATTGACATAATGGAATGACCTGTCCGCTTTTTCGGCGGACTGACAGATTGACTGAACAAAGAGAGAAGAAGAGAACATGCAGGGTATTTTAAAAAGTTTAGACCAGTTGATGCTCCCCATTGACGAAGAGACAGAGTATATTCCTTTGCTTTCGGAAGATGAAGAGGAGGACCTTAAAAATATGAACATTCCGGACGAGCTTCCAATCCTCCCCCTCAGGAACACAGTGCTGTTCCCCGGTGTGGTGATCCCCATCACCGTTGGAAGGAAGAGATCCCTTCGCCTGGTGAAGGAGGTATATAAAAAGAGCAAGATCCTCGGGGCGGTGGCCCAGCGTGACGGATCCATCGATGATCCCGAATTTGCGGACCTCTACCCGGTGGGAACCGTGGCCCAGATCCTGAAGATCCTGGAGATGCCCGACGGCACCACATCGGTCATTATACAGGGTCGTAAAAGATTTAAGATCAATGACCTGACAACAGACAAGCCCTACCATGTAGCAACCATCACACCCCTTGAGGATGCTGTGGAGGAGCCGGCCGAGGAGTCGAAAGCAGTGGCTGCAGCCCTGAAAGAGCTGGCCATTAAGATCATCAAACTCTCCTCCAACATTCCCATGGAAGCCACCTTTGCGGTAAAAAATATTGAAAGTCCCTCTTTCCTGATCAATTTTCTGGCTTCAAACAGTGAGTTATCACTGAAGGAGAAGCAGGCATTGCTTGAAGATAACAATGTTGCAAAACGGGGTTTTGTACTGCTGGAGCACCTCTCAAAGGAGTCACAGATGCTGGAGTTGAAAAACGACATACAGACCAAGGTGAAGACCGACCTTGACCAGCAGCAGCGTGAATTCCTGCTTCACCAACAGATGAAGACCATCCAGGACGAGTTGGGCGGATCGCCCCAGGACCAGGAGGGGATTGCATTCAGAGAGAAGGGAAAAAAGAAAAAATGGAACAAAGAGGTTGCTGCCGCATTTGAAAAGGAGCTGGAAAAACTATTCAGACTCAATCCGGCCACCGCTGAATATTCCGTTCAGATAAACTACCTCCAGACCCTGACCGAACTGCCATGGAACGAGTTTACCAAAGACAACTTCAACATGAAACGGGCCGGCAGGATCCTTGACAGGGACCATTTCGGACTTGAAAAGGTGAAGGACCGGATCCTGGAACACCTGGCGGTATTAAAGCTGAAGGGCGACATGAAATCTCCCATTCTTTGCCTGGTTGGCCCTCCGGGTGTTGGTAAAACATCCCTTGGAAAATCGATTGCCGCTGCACTGAATAGAAAATATGTCAGAATGTCATTGGGCGGACTGCATGATGAAGCTGAAATCAGGGGACACCGAAAAACCTATATCGGTGCCATGCCCGGGCGGATCGTCCAGAACCTGAAAAAGGTAAAATCATCCAACCCCGTTTTTGTCCTTGATGAGATCGATAAAGTGGGGAGGGATGTACATGGCAATCCGGCTTCGGCCCTTTTAGAGGTGCTTGATCCGGAACAAAACAGCACATTTCATGACAATTTCCTTGAACTTGATTATGACCTTTCAAAGGTGATGTTCGTTGCCACAGCCAACACCACTGCAAGCATCAATCCGGCACTGCTGGACCGGATGGAGGTCATTGACCTTTCGGGTTACATCGTGGAGGAGAAGATCCAGATTGCACGCCGGCACCTGATCCCCAAACAGCTGAGAGAACACGGTGTGGAAAAGAAGCAGATCTCCCTGCCGGTAAAGACCCTGGAGTACATCATCGAAAGCTATACCCGTGAATCGGGTGTGAGGCAGCTCGACAAGCAGATTGCCAAGCTGGTCAGGGTAACAGCGAAAGAGATTGCTTTCGAGAACAGTTTTGACCGGCTTGTGACCAGGCAGCGGGTACAGGAGATCCTGGGTTCGCCGAGGTTTATCAGGGACAGATATGACGGCAACAAGCATGCCGGTGTGGTTACCGGACTGGCGTGGACCGCCACAGGTGGAGAGATCCTCTTTGTGGAGACCTCCCTGAGCCAGGGAGAGGGCAAGCTGACCCTCACCGGAAACCTGGGTGATGTGATGAAGGAGTCGGCAGTTCTTGCTCTTGAATACCTGAAATCGCACGCAGAAGATTTTTCGCTTGATTCACAACTCTTCAAAAAGTACAATGTGCATGTGCATGTTCCCGAAGGAGCGATCCCCAAAGACGGTCCTTCTGCAGGGGTGGCAATGATGACTTCAATAACTTCAGCCTTTACCCAAAGAAAGGTGAAGGATCACATGGCCATGACAGGTGAGATCACCCTGCGGGGGAAAATCCTGCCGGTGGGCGGGATCAAAGAGAAGATCCTTGCCGCCAAACGGGCAGGAATAACCGATATTGCCATCTCAACAGAGAACAGGAAAGATGTGGATGAGATTAATGAAATATACCGTAAAGGCTTGAATTTCAAATACGTAACAGATATTTCCGAATTGATGGAATTTTGCCTGTTAAAGGTACAGGTAGATAAGCCGGTGGTGCTTGCCTAGCAAATCAGAAGCTTGGCTGTTTCAAAACCTTCAGCCTTCTTAATCTTTACAAAGTAAATGCCGCAGGGGAGCCCCTTGCTTTCAAGATCGGATACATGAAAGGTCTCTTCTTCCAGGGCACGGTACTTAAATACGGGCATGCCATCAAGGTTAAATACTTCAATCATGACTACAGGCTTTAGTTGGCTTCTTTGGGGACTAAATTATAGCTCAGCCCAATCAAAGTAAAGAGAAAAGTGACTTATTGTGTGAATCATGGGTTCTGGCGGCTGAACCCTCTGTTCTGACGGATAAAGCCCGGTCAGTTAAAGTTCGATTCAAGCATTTTTACTTTCTGAGCCGGTATCTTAATGGAGGCTGTGTCCCCATTGTACTCAAGAAAACAGAGGTTTGATTTCCTGTCCACCCGGGCCAGATACTTCAGGTTAACCAGGTAGGAACGGCTCACCCTGAAGAATGTACCGGACTTTAGCAACTCTTCAATGGTCCCCAGGTTCTGGGTGGTAACCTCATTGGTTCCGTTTGATATCTGAATAGTTGTATAGTTACCGTCTGCCTTGCAGTATACTATTTCAGGAGGGTGGATCAGGATGTATCCCGACCGCGTATTCAGTTTCACCTTTACTGATTCGGTACGTTTCAATACACTGACCAATTGGGAGAACTCCTGGTTCTCTCCCATCACCCTGTTTTTTCTGTACCGCTGAACGGCATCGATGAGTTCATTCTGGCGTACCGGCTTCATGATGTAATCGAATACTGAGTTACGGATGGCCTGAATGGCATAGCTGTCGAATGCTGTCACAAAGATGATTCCCGGTTTATGGTTGTTGCCTTTCACCAGATCGATGAATTGAAATCCATCCTTACCAGGCATCTGTATATCCAGGAAGACAAGGTCGGGAAGCTCCTCATTCAACAGCTTTACCGCATCATCTACATCTCCGGCCATGCCAACCACACGCACCCCCTCCATATCCTGAAGTATAAATTTCAAAAGTTCCCTTGCCTCGGGCTCATCATCCACAATCAGGATTTTCAAAAGGTCACTCACAGATCAGATGCGCTGATTAATTTCTTCGGCAGCAAGTTATAAAAATCTGGGATATTCATTAGTAATTATCAATCTATTAAATTGGCCTAATGTAACTTACCAGAACAATATTTTCATTTCCAGTGTGATAATGAAAATATTATAATGGACATTTCATATTTTTTTTGTAATCTTCACTTTAAATTATGCTGTAACCTGATCTAATCAGGGTAAAAGGCATGGCAAACTTTCATACCCATAGAACTACGGCCAAGTTTGGTACCCTTCCGGTCTTCATGACCACCATCTCCACCATCCTTGGTGCTATCCTGTTCCTCAGGTTTGGCTATGCTGTTGGTCACCTGGGTTTTCTGGGGGTAATCGGGATCATTCTGCTGGGTCATATGGTCACCATTCCTACGGCCATGGCTGTGGCAGAGATCGCCACCAACCAGAAGGTACAGGGTGGTGGAGCATACTACATTATCAGCCGCTCCTTCGGTCTGAACATTGGTGCGGCTATCGGAATCGCCCTCTACCTGAGCCAGGCCATCAGTGTGGCATTCTATGTGATTGCCTTCTCCGAAGCCTTCGATCCCCTGATCAGGTACCTGCACTACGAGATCAATACCCCCCTGATCGATAAGCGATGGATTGCACTTTTCAGCATGAGTATCCTTGCGGTGATCATTCTCACCCGGGGTGCCAACATGGGCATGAAGGCGCTTTATCTTGTTGTCGCCCTGTTGTTTACCTCCTTATTGTTCTTTTTCCTGGGCAAACCCACAAACCCCGAACACTCCTTTGTTCTGAATGGACAGATCAGGAACCCCGATAGTTTTTTTTACGTCTTCACCATCATCTTTCCTGCCTTTACCGGACTGGTGGCCGGATTGGGACTGTCGGGCGATCTGAAGAATCCAAGCAGATCCATCCCCAGGGGAACGCTATGGGCCACACTGGGCGGATTTGTGGTTTATATCCTCGTGGCCTACAAACTGGCCATCAGCGCATCAGCCGATGAATTGGCCTCCGACCAGCTGATCATGCAGAAGATTGCCATGTGGGGACCTATCATCATCATCGGTTTGGCAGCTGCTTCACTCTCATCGGCCCTGGGATCCATCATGGTGGCCCCCAGGACCCTGCAGGCCATGGGGTACGATGAAGTCTTTCCCGGAACGCGTCTGAGCAAATGGCTCGCCAGGGGCAAGTCAAAGGATAACGAACCCATCAACGCGGGACTGATAAGCATCATCATCGCCTTTGTTTTCGTGGCTTTTGGAGATATTGACTTCGTGGCCAAGATTATCTCCATGTTTTTCATGGTTACCTACGGGGTGATCTGCCTCATCTCGCTACTTGAACACTTTGCGGCAGATCCCTCTTACAGGCCCACCTTCAGATCGAGGTGGTACCTCTCACTGCTGGGAACCATCACCTCCTTCTGGCTGATGTTTAAAATGAACGCCCCGTACGCCCTGATGTCTCTGATCTTCCTGGGGGGAATCTATGTGATGGTATCAGGTTTCAAACAAAAAGAGAAGGGGTTGGTCAACCTGTTCAGGGGGGTTGTTTTTCAACTCAGCCGGCAGCTGCAAATCCTTGCCCAGCGAGCCGACCGGGAGGACCTGAACGAACACTGGCGCCCCTTTACCATTTGCGTATCACAGGATACCTTCATGCGACGAAGTGCATTTGACATGTTGCGGTGGATCTCACTGAAGTACGGCTTTGGCACCTATATTCATTACATCAAGGGCTTCCTGACCGAAAAGACCAACAGGGAATCGAGGGAGGTGCTGAACAAACTGATCAATCTGGCTGCAGGCTCCAAAAACAGGGTCTACCTGGATACCATCATCAGCCCCTCCTATACCTCGGCCATTGCACAGGTGATCCAACTGTCGGGCATCTCAGGCAAGGGGAACAACATGATCCTCTTTGAGTTCTCTCAGAGCAACCCCGAACAGGTGGAAGAGGCATTGAATACCCACGATCTCCTCTATGTAACCGGCTTTGACCTCTGTATTCTCTCCACATCATACAAAGGGTTCGGCTACAAAAAGCAGATCCACATCTGGATTACACCGGCAGATTATAACAACGCCAACCTGATGATCCTCCTGGGATACATCACCATGGGTCATCCCGAATGGAAAGAGGGAATCATTAAGATTTTTGCCATTTACCACCCTGAAGAGTCCGAACAGAAGCGGAAGGAGTTGAAAAAATTGATCAGTGAGGGCCGGCTGCCCATATCACTTGGTAACATCAATCTGATCAGTGCCGTTGCAAACAAAAACAGGCGGGATTTGATCGGCGAGACCTCGGTGGATGCCGACCTTACTATCATAGGGTTCAGACAGGAACAGTTACAAACAGAGGGTTACAAGCTTTTTACCGCGTATGATAAACTGGGCAATGTACTCTTTGTCAGTTCCAATAAAAAGAAAGAGATCAAGTAAAACACTACCTTTGAGCTATTAATGAAATAAAAGCAATGCAGAAAATCGCTGTCTTCCCCGGATCATTCGATCCATTCACTGTCGGTCACGAAAACATCGTTCTCAGGGCCCTGGATCTCTTTGATGAAATCATTGTAGCCATCGGTGTCCACTCCACAAAGCAACCCCTGCTCAACATAGATGCCCGCGTAAAGATGGTAAACAGGGTATTTGAGTCCCATGACCAGGTTCGTGCTGACTCATTTGAGGGTTTAACGGTCGATTATTGCCGGAAGGTGGGTGCCACACATATGCTCAGGGGAATCCGCACAGCGGCTGATTTCGAATATGAAAGAGCCATTGCACAGATCAACAAGAAGATGCTTCCGACGGTGGAGTCTATCTTCCTGCTCACCTCTCCCGAACACACACCCATCAACTCCACCATCATCCGGGACATTATACGAAACCAGGGCGATGTTTCCCAGTTTATTCCTGAAGGAATTGATATAAATGATTACCTCTGATGCGAATTACTCCGTACGGGATCATTGTTTTGACGGGATTGTGGGGATGGGGATTCCTGGCGGGAGAGTCAATTACCATTTCCGGAGCACAGGAGAGCTATGCAGGCCGGTCCATAGAGGTAACCATTGCCGGAAACCCCTTCCTTGAGAAACCCATCTTTTCCGAAACCATTGTCTGTGACGACCGGGGTGCTTTTCGTACGGAGATCGAGACAGGGGAAGGTACCATCATCCGTTTCGCCTCCGGCATCTATGAGGCAACCCTTTTCGCAGAACCGGGAAAACAATACGAAGTTCACCTGCCGGCTTACCGTGAACTGGCCTATCCTGAGCGCATCTCCCCCTTTTACGAACCGGTGAAAGTCCCCATGAAGGTGGTGGGCAATCCCAGGGACGTGAATCACGATATTTTCAGGTTCGATTCCCTTTTCATGCCGGTGAATGAGCAGCTGCTCCTTCGCCGAAGAAGCGGCCAGGATCCCCGGGCCGATTCAATGATCATGGCACTGAACACACATTTTACAAGTGGCAGCTCGTCCTGGTTTGATGATTACAGGCGGTACAGAGCCGGAATCCTGCAACTGAATGCAGGCAGGACGGGACTTGAATCGATCAGCCTGGAATACCTGGGACCCCACGTCCGCGAACACCATCCAGCCTTTATGGAGCTTTTCGGTGCCATGTTCAAAGATTTCCTGGTTTTCTACGGCCACACATCCGGGGGAAATGGGATCAGGCACCAGATCAACCGCGCCCACAATCTGGACAGTCTCAGGGCTATCATCAACGGGCACCCGGCTGTTTTCAGTGATACCCTGGGGGATCTCATCCTGCTCCAGGAGCTGCCCACCCTATTTTACCGTGGTGATTTTCACAAGGAGGCCATCCTGATCCTGCTCGACTCCATGGAGTCCGACCCCATCAACCCTGCATACGCCCTCTACGCCAGTCAGCTGAGAAAGAATCTCTCCAGCCTGATGACAGGAAACCCTCCCCCTTCGTTCACCTTAACGGGGACAGACGGAGCGGCCTATTCACCCGTTGATTTTGAAGGGAAATACACCTTCCTGATGTTCTGCACCCCCGATCAGTATGGCTGCATGATGGAGTATCCCTTCCTCGACTCCTACGTGTCGAAGCACTCGGACTATCTCGAAGTGGTTACCATCATGGTGGCAGAACAGGAGACCCTGGTAAAGGGGTTTATGGAGCGCAACCACCACACGTGGAAGGCGCTCTACTACCAGGAGAAGATGGAGATGCTCGACAACTACCGGGTCAGGGCCTTTCCGGTGGCCTACCTGATCGGTCCCGACGGTAAACTGATCCTCTCTCCAGCTCCCCTGCCCTCCGACGGCTTTGAGCAGCAACTCTTCCAGATCATGCGCTCGCGGGGCGATATCTGACCAGGGTTATTCTACGATGGCCTTCAAAGTATGCCATTCATCTGCCGATTGCAGCATGAAAAAGTAGACACCTCTTCCCCGGTCAGAGAGATCAATGGGAGCAGAACCATGAATCACGTTTTCCATGATAATCATTCCATTGATATCCACGACCCTGAGCAACCAGCTCTTGTCCGTATTGAGATAGAAGACTCCACTGCTGCTTGGATTTGGATAGAGAGGATCCTTTTTGAGATCACAGGCAGCTGTCCCGGTTACCAGGCGATGAGCTGAATAGCAGGCCCCCAGTTCATTCCTCATTGAATTAACATTTGCCAGGTTGTCCAGGCTCCAGACATCTCCGGTGTTTATATCTCCCAGGTAGAGGTCATAAGCGCCTTCTCCTCCTGACCGTGTACTGGAATAGAATGCCAGGTCAGGCCCTGCAGGATAAGCATCTGAATTATCCGCATTGATTATATTAAAAGCCACACTGGTAGCCGGATCCCCGTTCAAATACCCCAGGTATACCTGGTCATGATGATCGCTTGAAGAAACCCATTTTGTAAAAAAGAATGTGGCGGAGTCACGAACAATGGGGTAATACTCCTGAATGCCCTCACTGATCTCAAGGGCGGTATGGTCCGTTCCATCAGTATTCATCATATGAATATCTCCGCTTGAGCCACCCCCTGAAGCATAGATTACCCTCTGTCCGTCAGCAGTGTAATAGGGCATAGACTCCTCCACCCGGTCGTAGGATGTAATGATATTGATTACCTCTCCTGATAGATTCATCTCTTTCAGGTCGAAAACGAAATCATTGATGGCTGAACTCCAGTATGCCTGTTTAAAAACAATTCTGGTTCCATCGGGTGAGAACTTTGGGTCTTCATCCCGCTTGTTATACCCGTTGGTGAGGTTTACCGGAGATTGCACCGACCCGATCTCCCATAAGTAGATGTCCCAATCACGGGGTTCACCCTGGTCATCTCCCATAAAAACCAATTTGGTTCCATCCGGAGAGATATGGCCATTCATGGCATGGTCGATATTCCAGGACTTGCTTATCTCATCAAGATCCCCGTTCTCAAGATTTAACAGAAACATTCTTGAATCCCATGCGCCATAGTCCGAATAGGAGTGATACACCATAAAACCTGTGGAAACAGGAATGGTCCCGGCTGCGAAAAGCAGCACCGAGATGGACAACACCAGGAAGATTACGTATCTCCTTTTCATCCTTCTACCCTATTCATAACAATCCCTGCAAGGCAATTATGTTCATATAATTGACCTTGCAGGGTTTATCAAAAGTAACTATAAACTATTTCAACAGAATCTTCTGTGTCGCTACTTTATGACCAGAGGTGAACCTTGCAATGTAGATCCCTGTTGGATGATCAGAGAGATCGAACATGCCATTGTATTCGATCACATCTGTATGCACCAGCTTACCGGTAATATCCAGCACCATCACATCATAAACACCATCAAGCTCTACATTGTAGATCCCGGTGGAGGGATTGGGGAACAGGGCTACCTGTGCGGGTTCCTTTTTTGTAATACCAACTCCAGACGCGTTGCCAAAGACAAAGGTACTCTCAATATCCTCATCCTCTATCAATAACACCCTGGTACATAATAAATCAACAGATGTATCCAGCCACTCAGCAATCACGGTATCGCTCATTGAACCATAACCGAAGATTGAGGCCCTATATCCCTGGGGAATAGAGTCTAAAGCCATCGTGTAAATACCATCTACATCATCATCTGCAAGGACAGTACCATGGAGCATTGTATAACCACCATCCAGATAATACACAGTATCACTTGCTGGGTCAAATCCATCCACACTGTTCATGTCAACATGAAGTGTCATATTATAAATGGCTCCCCATTTTGAGTTATAAGTCATATCCTCATCACCAACGTAAAGCAGCTGGTCTATCCCAATGGGAGCACCTGACCACTCGCCATTGGTTCCCCAGCCTTCGCCACCTTCGTTTTCACGGTAGAAATCCATGTAGTAGTATCCGGGCTTTATGGTGTCCAGTATAAGGGTGAAGGTGCCGTCGCCGTTATCGGAAAATTTCAATTCAGGTTTTGTGCCCGGGGTTGCCCAGCCCAATCCTGATTCATCTCCCCAGGGAACAATCACATCACCAGAGTAGTAGAGATCCTCTGTCGCTTCATCATAATCGGTTGCTGTCATGTCCAGGTTGATGGTGACCGTAACCTGTGCAAATGTTACCAATGCCATTACCAACATTGTCATTGAGATGTAAAATCTTTTCATAATCAATAGGTTTTAAGTTAAAAATGAATACAAGTTGTTCTTATTATTTAGTGTGTAATTGAATGATTACCAGCCCGGGTTCTGATCTTCAGGGTTAATGGCCGGATTTGCATCAATCTCCTCCTGGGGTATTGGAAACAGTTCATGGATACCGGCAACAAAGCCATCAGGGCCCAGCACCTCATCGGCCAATCCCCAGCGGACCAAATCAAAAAATCTCTGCCCTTCAAATGCCAGTTCTATCTGTCGCTCAAGCACAATGGCCTGGAACAATGCATCCCCACTTGCCGTCTCAGCATGAAGCGCTGCTCTCTCCCTCACCTTATTTAGCTCAATTCGTGCCTGGTTCTCATTACCGTCCCTGTAATAGGCCTCTGCAGCCATCAGCAGCACATCAGCATAACGCAGCAACCTGTAGTGGTTGGCATAGTTCATGACCGGGTCGGCTTCAAAGGAGGTCTGATCGGTATATGTCGCATATTTCAACCTGATTGAACCATGAAAACCGAAGGCATCCGGCTGCACGCTTCCTCCATATTGATTGACCAGTTCATCCTCTGACATGAGTGTCACCTTCTTTCGTGATGTGTCACCAGCTGCCACAAATGCATCATAAATGGCTGCCGTAGGACTGTTAAATCCCCAACCATACATCAATCCGCTTGAACCCAGGTCATAATGCTCAACACGAGGCCCCATCAGCTGTACATCATAGTTAGCCTCATATTTCCGTCTGCTCGATTCCCACCAGACATCTCCGCCATCCACATGATTTTCGTTGCTGGAAAATGAGATATTCAACAGTGTTTCAGATCCCCATCTGCCATCGGGTGTCCACAAATGAGCATAATCAGGATCGAGTCCCACTTCACTGCCCTCTTTAGAGATCAAATCACCAAAAGCAGAGGCAGCTTCGCTCCATTTCTCCTGGTACAGATAAGCTTTACCCAGTAAAGCTTCGGCCGTTTCAACAGAAACTCTGAACTGATCATCACCGCCCAGGGCGGACTTATGGGACAGATCGGGAATGGCCTCAATCAGGTCCTGTTCAATAAAGGCGTACACCTCCTCACTGGTGGCTCTTGCTTTCGCATAGCTGTCTGCCCCCGGAACCTCTTTATGAAGCGGTACACCACCAAACATGGTAACCAACTCAAAATAGAAGTGTGCCCGCATAACTTTTGCTTCGGCAATGATCTGCTTCCTGTTTGCATTGGTTGGTTCCACATGATCCACCACCAGGTTGGCTCGGTACACCCCAAAATAAAACACTTCATACGCAATGCGAATGGCCTTGTTGGTAGAGGTGTACGAGTAGTCATCGAACTCCTGGAAATGGACCAGGTCGCCAGGTCCTCCACCTGCAGCCACTGATTCATCAGAAGGCAGCACACGTGTTAAGGCAGGACCATCAAAGCTTAAAACTGAATATAATTGCAGAATATCATACGCAGCAATAAGGGCCATGAATGCCTCATCATCTGTTTGATAAAACTCAGACTCTGTGGTTTTACCCGTTGGCTTAACATCCAGGAAACTCTCTGAGCAACTGCCAAGAATCAGGCTTGCTCCAAATACAGCACCGAGTATAACTTTATATTTGATTTTCATTTTCATGGCTTCAGGTTAAAGAGAGAGTGAAAGTCCGAATAGCATCGTCCGGGGAACCGGGTATACCCCGCGATCTACACCCTGGCTGCTCCCCGACTCGCTCCCGGCCTCCGGGTCTATCCCCTTATATTTCGTGAAAGTGAAATAGTTATCCAATGAGACAAACAGTCTTAGTTTTGAGATCTTTGCGCGATCCAAAACAAATTCAGGCAGTGTATACCCAAGCTGAATCTGCCGGATCCGTATGAATGAGCCATCCTGTACCATAAAATCACTCTGGTAGATATATTGATTTCTTGAATCGGCCCCGAACCACTCATTAGTGCTACCCTCCCCTGTCCACCGGTCATCATAGAAAAACTTCGGCTTGTTTGTATACCGGTAATCGTTCCGGTAAAAACCCATCAACACTTCATTGCCATAGGAGCCCTGCAGAAAAAGATTAATGTCGAAGCCCTTGTACTCTAAATAGAGTGAAGCTCCAAACATTGCATCAGGATGAGGATCTCCTATATACGTTCTGTCATCGGCAGTTATTAAACTATCCTGGTCCACATCCACCACAATGGGATCACCCGGGGATGGGTTATAGCGACTTAAACCATTTTCCTCGATATACTGATCGATCTGCTCCTGGTTTTGAAAAATACCATCTGTCTTATAACCCCTGAAGTACCATATTGGATAGCCCACATCAAATCTTGTGGCACCAATCCACCGGCCCACCTGTGTACCATAAATACCATTCCCTGCCAGTGGATTGAGATAGGTTACCCTGTTTTTCAGGGTGGAGAGGTTCACCCCTATCCTGTATTTTAAATCCCCATCATAGTTTTTATAAGCCAGTTCAAATTCAAATCCCCTGTTGGTCACATCACCACCGTTTGCATAAGGTGCGCTGTTCCCAATTGATAATGGAGGGGTGGCCGGTGTCAGAAGATCAATTGTCTTCTTATTGTAATAGTCGGCAACCAGGGAGAGTTTGTTTTGCAACATCCTCAGATCAAAACCGATATTGATCTGCTCACTGGTTTCCCACACCAGATCCTTATTGGCAATGGCAACAGGCTCAGCTCCGGGATAGTACCCCCCTCCCGAGTGTGGATATTTGATCCCGTCGGAAGAGATCAAAGAGTTCCACTGATCAGGAGAAAGGTTGGACAGGCTGCCGTTTTGTCCCCAGCTACCACGCAATTTCAAATGATTGAGCAATGAACCCGTCTTGAAAAAATCTTCGTTGGAGATAATCCAGCCCACAGATGCTGAAGGGAACAGAGCGAACCTGTTGGATGGTGAAAAAAGTGATGACCCGTCGCGTCTCAGTGTTGCTTCAAACAGATATTTTGATGCAAAGTCATAGGAGGCTCTGCCAAAATATGAAAGTAAAGCTGTTTGGCTGGCCGAACCGCCAGTTTTATCATTCTCTCTGCTGAGGACATGGTCCAGGAAAGCATAAGAGTCATCCTCCACTGCCATAGGAGCTGCAGTCCCCCATACATACTCATAAGAATTTTTTCTTGCTGACATTCCGGCCATCACCGATACATGGTGCTGTCCGAATTCACTTGAATATGTCATGTAATTGTCCCACAACCAGGAGCGCCAACTGTCAACCCCCTGGTTTACCGAAGGAACATCATTCATCCTGTCCGGGGTAAAATAGTATCGCGGATTCCAAGAATTTGACCTGCCGTAACTAATGTCAAGTCCCAGCCTGGAGGTGAATTGAAAACCCTTAAAAGGCTTGACATTTGTATAGAATATTCCGGTCAATTTGTCGTCACTGTACTCATCTTTCATCGTCTCCAGCAGGGCAAGTGCATTTGACACCTTACCCATTGTAAACTGCGACATGCCATAGTATTTGCCATTTTCATCCATCACAGGAGCATGTCCGTTATCAAGTGCATCCTGAACATTATCCGGAACAGAGTCATACCTCACCGGTGTTAATGGATCCATCATAATGGCGCTGGATATTAAACCGTCATATTCACTATCCTCGGCAATGGTCCTTCTTTCAGAACTTGTGTATGATAACTTATTACCCACCTCCAGCCATTCTCTTAACTGGTGATCTGAGTTGACCCTGAACGAGTACCTTTGATAATTTGATTTAGCGCCTCCCACAATCCCATCCTGTCCAAAATAGGAGCCAGAAACCAGGTATTTAGACTTTTGGCTGCCACCACTAATGGTAAGTGTATGAGATTGCATCGGGGCTGTTTGAAACAACTCATCCATCCAGTCGGTACTGGCAACAGAATCCGGAATTTCATCATCAACCCCGGCTTCAGCCAGGTAGGTTGAATACTCCTGAACATTCATCATTCGGGGCATATCAGGCGCACTCTGAACTCCATATTGAAAGTCGTAGTCAATAACCGACGCTCCTCTCTCCCCTGTTTTTGTGGTTATCAGAACAACCCCGTTGGCACCCTCAGCCCCATAAATGGCAGATGAAGCAGCATCCTTAAGCACCTCTATCGACTCAATTTCTGATGGAGAGAGATAATCGGGGCTGGTTATCATCCCGTCAACAATATAGAGGGGCTGTGCATTCCCGTTTGACCCTGCACCCCGGATGATCACACTCATGGCAGCACCCGGAGCACCGGAAGTAGGTCTGACCTGTACGCCGGATACTTTTCCCTGGATAGACTGCATGGTGCTTGAAGTTGAAGTGATGATATCCTCCTGACTAACAGAAGAGATAGCCCCGGTTACCAGACTCTTTTTTTTTGTCCCATAACCCACCACCACCACCTCATCAATTTCAATTTGAGTCTCCTTAAGCACCACATCCTGAATACGCTGTCCGGTTATTCTGATCTCCTGATCCTCCATTCCGACAAATGAAAACAACAAAACCTGTTCACCCGCAGGGATCTCTATTGAATAATAGCCTTCCGGGTTGGTGATAGTTCCTGAATCACTACCCTTGATCATTACCGATACGCCCGGAAGGGGGACCCCGTATTCATCAGTAACACGTCCGCTTACATGCCTGTCATTGCCAAAATCGACCTCATCTGTTTTGCCGGGAGGTGTAAAAACAACATACTTACCTTTTATTACGAAAGAGACCTCCTGGTCTTCAAATATTTGGCTTAAAGTTGCTTCAAGTGAGACGTTTTCAAGTTGTACATCCACTTCCCTGTATACATCAACGATCTCATTGTTGTAGAGGAAAACATAGCCGGTCTGCTGCTCGATCTCAGACAAAACCTCGTTTATAGAGGTGTTCTTAAAATTGAGACTTACCTGTTTTTCCTGGGAAAAACCGAATTGCGAGGTCAGATGAATCAGGCAAATTATTAACCAGATTGGTAGCTGTTTCATATCATGAATTATTCCTTATCTATGATTAGTTGGGCCTTCTGAGCAATGGTACCATCTTCATTGAGTTGTGCGGGCTGATAATCAATCCGTATAGGAGATGATAATTCAAGAAGCTCTGCAACATTGGTGATGCTTACATTCTCAAAAGTTGTTGTAAACCTGTAGTGATCGATCTCATTCGATTGTATTCTTACATCAACATGATACCATCGCTCCAGTATACGGGCAAGTTCAGGCAATGGCGTATTATCAAATACCAGTCTCCCTTTGTGCCAGGCAATGTACTTCTCTATATTTTCTGTCTGTATGGTGGAATGCGCAGTCTCCTTGTTGTAAATGACCCGGCTATTAGGTTTCATCATAAAGTCTCCCTTTGCATTTCCAGCATCCGTTGTGATCGAAACTGATCCCTTTTCTAAAACGACCTCGATATTCTGCTCCTCCGCATATGCCATTACATTAAACCGTGTACCCAGCACCTTCACCTTGAGCTTACCTGCATCCACAACGAATGGGTTTTTTTCATCATGTGTCACATCGAAAAAGGCTTCTCCTTCTATGGATATATTCCTGGTTGCAAAGGGTTCCATGTAACTAATCGAACTGCCTGCGTTGAGCCAGATCCTCGACCCATCCGGCAATTCCAATTGTGAACGAATACCGGAAGGATTGCTAATGGTTCGGCTGATACCCTGATCCAGACCAGTTTGACTGGCTGTGTAGAGGTAAATCGAAAGGGCCAGCAGGGGCAGGAATAGCACTGCCGCAACCCGCTGCATCACCACCAGGAAGCGGGTTTTGCTTTTTGTTTTTTGTATTCTACTGCTTACATTCCTGAAGGCGCCATCAACATCAACCTTTCGAATTCTTTGGATATTCGAAAATGCCTCTTCAAGCAGTTCCTCTTTTTTCGACTCCTTTATCCGGGTCACAAATTGATTCAAATGAAATTCAGTCTCTTTTCCTTTTTTACTCATCGCTATTAATATTAGCCCGCTATTTGTGATGTGGCTATTACCTATACACCAATGCAGGAGATTACACGTACTGTACTATTAAAAAAAAACTTTGACCAGAAAACAGGGCGGTTGAACACTACAGGAGGTTCAATAGCAGAAGCAATCCTAAATAATCCTTTAACTCTGCCTTAAGGACCTTGATGGCTTTGCTGATATGGGTTTCAACAGTTCTTTTGGAGATATTCAGATTTACTGCAATCTCCTCATTACTAAATCCCTTAAAACGACTCAAAACGAAAACCTCCTTACATTTGTCAGGAAGCCCACCAATGGCTAACTCTATTCTATCCTGCAACTCTGAGGTCACATACAGATCTTCATTGAAGAGCAGGTTTTCCCTGGACAACTGTTCTATTTCGTTTACATAATCACTCTTCACCTTCTTATCTCTGAGAAAATTCAGTGCCCGGTTTTTTACGGATTGAAAACAGTATGATTTTAGTGATTGGGCGGAAGTTATATTCATGTGTTTTTCCCAGAGCCTGGAGAAAAAATCCTGGACAATCTCTTCTGCCTGATCATGATCCCGGGTAAAATTGGATGTATAAATCACCAGTCCGGGATAATAATGACGAAATATCAGTTCAAACGCCGTGGTATCACCCTTTGACAATCTCTCAATTAAAACAGGCTCATCTATACCATTGATGGAGTGCATAATTTCCAAATGTATAAATTTCAGCGATTATTTCGCTGTTCAGACCAGGTTCCCGGCCTTCAGCACCTCCACAATGCTCTTATAGGTACTCTTTTTGATGAATCCAGCCTCCCCCGGTTTAACCCAACGCGATGCTGTGATCCCCTCCTCCGACTGCAGAACAGGATTCGCTTCACCTCTGTATTGCATTTCAAACCATTGTGTCTCTTTCAGGATTAATTGATCTTCCATTGTGTAGGTATGGAATGTGGAAACCAGGAACCGCCCCAACTCAAGCTTTTCAAGTCCCGTCTCCTCCTCCACCTCCCTCAGGGCAGTGGTTTTAAAATCCTCTCCCCTCTCCATCTTTCCCTTGGGCAGGTCCCACACCCCGTTCCGTTCAATGGCAAGAAATTCCCCCTTTGCATTGCGAACCACCCCTCCACCTGCATCGATGCAGGTGAAGCACGCCCTAAATGCAGTCTCCAGCTCCTTCAGATCATCATGAAAGATACGCAGCTTGCGAATCTGCTCCATCTCGTGGAACGCCTCCACCAGCTCCTGCAGTTCACCCTGGTTACGATACCTGTAGAACAATCCCCTCTTCTTCTGAAGGCCCTTTGAAAGATCGTCCCTCAATGTTACCACCCTCTCCTTGAAAAATACTTTATTCATGAATATATTCCTTTTTCACACGGTTTGTTGTTGGCGGCTATCCATTCATTTAATACTTTCTTGTTCCTGCAGGAATTACCTGGCGTTTCGTTTCTATTATTGTCTATCCCGTCTATTATTACTAATCCTGGATACAACGGACGCTGGCACCTATCCACTTATTCATATTAATCCAACCGGATATTCCGGGATTGTTATTACTCATATTGATAAGCCAGCTATTCTCTATATCATCCTCATCTGTTGTCCACCAATAACCCATTTCAGTAAGGGCATTGAAATTGCCATCAAAACCACAGACACCTCCAGGGAGTGCTGAAAATCCGGATTCATTTTGTGCAGTTTCATTAGGACTCATCCAATGTGTTGTATTGGCTTCTTTTAATGCCAATCCTGTATTTGAAAGGGTTTCCCACTCATCCACTGTTGGTATGTGCCATCCTTCAGGACATATAATTCGGCTGTCGTTTACAGCATACCAATTATATAAGAGACCGTATGTTTTAAGATTGTCCGCGCTATTATCATAACTGCAATAAGCCCCGGAAGCATTGTCGTCCCATTGTTCGCCAGTTACATTGGTGATTAGATCACCATTGCGGTATCTGGTCGTTTTAAGGTTCTCAGCCATCCAAACCTGTGTGCCAATGGTTACCGTAGAATATACATTACCGTCAATGTCTGTTACCGTAGTAACTGGGTCATCACTATTATCATCATTATTATCATCGTTGTTATCTTTCTTGCAACTATTTGAAAGAGTCAATACAAATCCCATTACTATGAAAGGAAAAATCCATTTACGCATTTTCATAATTATTCTACTTCAAGGTGAATATTGTCTTTCTAGTCCAATTGGCGCAACCGGTCAGGGTAAATAAATATGGGTGTTTTTTATATATGTGTTCCTTTCTTGGATGGATGGAATAGCAGACCATACAGAGTGGTGGTGGCTACTATTTGTGTAATATCTCTTGCAAATTCAGTCACTCTATCTTGAGAGTTAAAATTGGTGAATTGGGCAAAATGGATCAGACAAATTCATTCCGGCGTCGGGATCGATACAACATTAAAGGTAATGAAAAAAAATAGGGGGTACTCTTAGCAGGGCCGACGCATATAAATTCTAAAGCTCCTGATCTCTTGCAGGCTACCATGGAGCGGTTTTACAGTCTTGAACCGCAATCTCCTGTTCAAGGTGATCAGACAACCCGGGAGGTCCGTTTCGCAAAATCAGAAGGTCACCGGGGAGTGACTTACTCACCAATTAGTGACTTCGCAGTTTCTAACGCCACTAATTGACGCGGTATATGTATCTTATAATTAATGATATAGCAAGGCTGCAGAGCGTTGGCGGAATATTATTAAGTCACCCTATGGTACAAAAGTCACCACATGGTTACTTTCTGAAAACGCAAAAACGACTACCTCGTTTTTCAACAGATTCAGTGCAATTTTCTCCACCAGCGCAAAGTTGCTGGCTGCATCTCCATTTGCTGATCTTTATGTGCGTTGACCCTGGTTTTCTTCAAAAGAGAAATGATTAAAAATCTTTCTACTTTTGTGAGATGTCAGAGATAAATGAGATGTCAGAGATAAAGAGAAAAACAGCGGAATACCTGCTGCAAAGTAAAGCGGTTATTCTGCAACCTTCAAACCCATTTACATGGGCATCGGGCTGGCAATCGCCCATCTATTGTGACAACCGCGTAACGCTCTCATACCCCGAGATCAGGAGCTATATAAAGGAGGCTTTTGCACAGACCATCCGGGAGAATTTCGGGAACCCTGACCTGGTTGCCGGGGTGGCTACCGGGGCAATTGCCCAGGGTGCACTGGTGGCAGAACAGATGGAACTCCCCTTTGTTTATGTGCGGGCATCGGCTAAAGGACACGGCCGGCAGAACCTGGTGGAGGGTCGGATGGAGCCGGGACAGAAGGTGGTGGTGGTGGAGGATCTGGTGAGTACCGGGGGCAGTTCGCTGAAAGCGGTGGAAGCCCTCCGCGAAGCCGGGGCGGAAGTGGCCGGTATGGTGGCCATTTTCACTTACGGTTTTCCGGTAGCTGAGGAGGCTTTCCGCAAAGCAGGGATTCAGCTCACCACACTGAGCGATTACCACACCCTCATCGGGATGGCCCTCGAAACAGGCTATATCAAACAGGAGCAGGTGGAGGTGTTGACACAGTGGCGGACCAATCCCTCAGAATGGCAGGTTTAAAACCGGCAAAGGTGATAGCCAGAAAGGTCGTAAAGT
>JBDLIQ010000062.1:0-22973 GCA_039714775.1 Bacteroidota bacterium | reverse complement strand
CCAGGTCTTCATTCCATATTCATTGGCCGCCTTGCGAAGTCCGCCCACATACTCATAGGCCACATCATCGGCCACCATACGGCGAAGGTCCCACAAAAAACGGTCCGACTCCTCCACACTGCCAACGATCCGGCCCGAAAGCACCGGCAGGTATTTTACAGGGTCATACCCATATTTCTTCTCAAATTTCTCAGCATATCCGTCACTCCAGTTCTGCGACCCCTGCTCATAGCTGTCAGCAATCAGATACTTCAGGGCAGGGCGGCTCTCTTCCGGGATCCTTTCGATGATCTTTGCCATATAACTGTCGAAATGGAACTGTGCCAGCTCCGCACTGGTCTTATCGATCTCATACCCCTTGCCCTGGGGGGCCGCGGGTGAATTCATGGTGCCTGTGGGTGTCATTCCCATTCTGATGACGGTCCATTCGCCATCCGGCACATCCCATGTCAGGGTTCCGGAGGGGTCCATTTGACCGCTCACATCCAGCACCTCTAATACAACCATCCCCTTATCGTCCACAGCCTCCTGCGACTCCCACAGATAGGAATCAAATGCAGGGAAGGGTGTGGGATGCATTTTTCCCAGGGATTTCTCAATATAGTTTTGTAGCACAGGAGCCTGGCTGATCTCAATTTCAGCAAAGCCTGCCCACTTCCCGGGAACAGGCTGAGCAATGGTGGGCGTACTGGCCAGGTTGGTGCACAAAAGGCGGAACCTTGTGGCTGTGGTTGCCGGGAATGCCGCAGTTACCCTGCCACGGGGAAGGGGTCCCACAGCCACATCATCGTTGCTGCGATCTAATACAAAGCGCTTAATAGTTTTGAATGAGCCATCCTCTTCTGCCTGAAGTTCCATATCACATTTAATGGTGGGTTTCGCGGGGGTGATCAGAATGCTTCTCGCAGTAAAGGGTTCGGAGGCAGTAATATCAATGGTATATTGGTTTCCTTCAGCTACTTCCAACAGGGCCTCACTCTCTGAGTCACCATCCAGCCATCTGTCAGCTCCGGATACAGAGGGTGTGCAGCGAACCGATGCATTGCTTCCGGTAAGTCTGTTTTTCTCTGCCTCTATCTTTTTAAATGCCAGCACATAGGTGTCTTGAAACTCTTCAGCCGGTTTGTCAAGTTGCAGGTTAACTTCACCTGCACCCTGAATCGTAACCTCGGAGTAGACCAGGTGCCTCATGGCTTTATCGTAGGTCACCCAGGGGCCACCGCTCTGGCTCCAGCCAGGACAATTGAACATTCCCACATCGATGCCCAGTCGGTGTCCCTCCTCAACCACATGAACCATGGCATCATACCACTGTTCACTGAGTATAGGCACAGGGCCATCCTCCTCAGGTGGATTGATATTACCGATCAGAACGGTTCCCAGTCCGAACTCCTTCATGGCCTCAAGGTCTTTGGTGATCCCCTCTTTGGAGATATCATCCTCGATCCAGTAGTAGTAACACCAGAGTTTATTGGATTCGGCCGGAGTAATAAACTCCTCCTGGATCTTCTCATATTCCCAGACCGATCTGGAACCTGTTGATGTACAAAAGGTGAAGGTCATTGATAATCCCAGGATAATGAAGAGCCTGAAGATCATGTTTTGTAGATGTGCATTGCGTTTCATTGTCTTAAACGTTAATTATTATTGGGAACTTGTTTTTCACTTCCGGTATGGGACAGTTTAAGGATATCCTTTCCCTCTTTATATGCCTGGTAGAGGTCCACAAAAGGAGCATCACTCCTTACCTCCTTCTCCGGATTATAATCCGGATTCAACACCGGCCAGTACTGGCGGTCCACCTCCTCTTCCAGCCAGTTGATCAGTTTCCCGTATAGCTCCAGTGTCTTTTCCGGCATGACCGAAACCAGGTTGTGGTTCTCCTCCGGGTCAGCTTCAAGATCGAAAAGCCTCAGAGTACCATGCCAATCAAAGATAAGTTTAAAATTCTTCTCCATAATGGCTGAACGGGGTGTCAGGAATTGTCTGTCGAAAGGGCTGTATACACTCACATTAAACGGGTAGTGCCAGTAGCGGGTATCATGGTCATACGCCCGGTCGCTGTTCGCCGGATCATCCAGCAGGGGCATCAGACTCCTTCCGTCGATATCCGCCTCACTGTACCAGGTTTCAGGATCAACGCCCGCTGCCTGCAGGATGGTGGGAAACAGATCGGTGCAATCCACCGGCACATCGCACCACGCACCTTCACCTGTTTTTCCTTTCCAACGGAAGATCAACGGCACACGAATTCCTCCTTCACTGAGGCACGCCTTTCCTCCCCGAAGCGGGGCACAGCTAGTGGCCATGCCATCGCGTGTTACCCGTCCGTCCCATCCTCCATTATCGGACATAAAGATCACCAGGGTATTCTCCTCCAGGCCGGTCTCCGCCAGCTTATCCAGAATCCGGCCCACCGACCTGTCCAGTCCACGTACCATGCCTGCGTAACGGGGATCCTTATGACCGTTCCATCCACGGCTCTCTTTGTCCGCAAAATAGGTAGTGTCTGCCGCTTTCGCTTGCCAGGGACCATGCACTGCAAAATGACAGAAATAGAGAAAGAAGGGTTGTTCATTGATGGAAGCGCGCCGGTCAAGATAGCTGAGTGCCTGCTCAGTCAGGTCATCGGTCAGGTACTCCTCACCGGTCTCCTCACCTGCATCACCCATCAGCCACTCCTCCTGGGGCATCTCCGGAAAACGGGCAGTGGAGCGGTTGTTCCAGCCTTCCCTCCAGTTGAAATAGAAAGAACCGCCGGCATCGAACCAGGCAATGGGTTCGAAACCATGGTCAGCCGGCTGATATCCTTCCGCACCATGTCCACCAATGTGCCACTTCCCGATAAAAGCAGAGTGGTAACCGGGCAACGCTTCGGCAATGGAGATCTCATCCCATCCTTTGTCGCGAGAGGTCCCGGCAGGTAAGGCCGTATTGGAAGAGGCATTGAGCCATGCCTGTTCGATGGGGATCGGGTCAGAATGATAGATTACATCATGGGGATACTGCCCCTCAGGGAGCTCCGTATCCTGGTTATAATAGGTGGCACATGGCCCTGTTGCGGTTGTGAACCCAAGCCGGCCTGCATATTTACCGGTCATGATGGCAACCCTTGTGGGAGAGCAGAGCTGGTTGGCATAGGCCCTGGAGAAGGCAATACCTTCGGCTGCCAGTCGGTTAATGTGCGGTGTCTCATAGTACATCGCTCCCCGATCCACCCCCAGGGTCCGTTCGGCATAGACCTGGCTGTCCATATAACCGAAATCATCGGCCAGGATCAGAATGATGTTGGGGCGGTCAGGTGCCTCTTCGCAACTTAACTGCAATCCGGTGAGTAACAATGCCAGAAGAAGCGTCCTCATAGAATCTGTTTCAGAGAGATTATAAATATAAGGGGAAGGATCAGGCAATTCAATAGTTATAATGTGCTTTTATTTGTATTATTTGACCCTGAGGAAGCCAAAAAGTGTAAAAGAAAGTACAGAAAGGGTATTTACCAGTCCCTCTATTTATCCTACTTTTAACGCTTATCAGTACTATTCAGACAATTATCATCGTACCTATTGATATGAGAAGTATACTTATAATGGCCTTAATGCTTCATGCAGGCATTGGATTTTCGCAGGAGACCGGTTTAATCGAATTAACCAATTTTGACAAACTACCGTTATTGAGAACAGACATTATTAATCTCCAAAACAGTAGCCACGACCCCGAAGGTGGAAATAAAGACGGCTTTAAAGCCGCAGATGGTCAACCGGCACAAAATAACTTTTACGGCCATTACAACGGAGAAAATGTAATGTTACACGTAAAAGGAAAAGGAATTGTAAACCGTATATGGTTAACAGGTTTTGACGGTAGAGATGCCAACGACTGGACACAAAGAATAAAGTTTTATTTCGATGGAGAAACAACTCCCCGAATAGATGAACGGGTTGTTGACTTCTTTGATAAAAGTAACAGACCTGCTTATTATTACCCTAATCTTATTGCAGGTTACTGGGAGTCAAGCATGGGGTCAATATCATATATTCCTTTTCCGTTTGAAAGCGAAATAATAATCACAACCAATGCCGATGATTATGCACCCGATGCTACCAATTACTTCAATAATGTTCAATACGAAATATATCCCGAAGATGCCGACATTACAACCTGGAACGGATATAATGGTTTAACAGTGGAAAACAACATCCTGGCAAACAAGGGTTCAGATCCTCGCTCTGATCAAACATATTCTACACAAAATATTACAATTGATTTGGCTACAGGTGAGACAAAAACGGCCATTGAAATAAGCGAAAACAATAAAAATGTAACAGGTCTGTTTATTGAGATTCCTGATTTAGAATTCTCAGGAAAAGTATCTGACGCAGGCAGAGCTCACAGTGATTTTAGTCAGTTTGAGATGGAAATTAATCCTGATGCATCAAAAATAATTTTACGAAGGAGGTTTGATTATGGAGTAGGAAATCAAAAAGCCGGTATTTATATTGATAATGTACTGGCCGGAACTATGGAATCTCCCGGAAATGATATGATTGACCGTTGGCGCGATATTGACTTTGAGATACCTAAATCATTAATAGGAGCTAATACAAGAATTACAATTAAGGTAAAATTTGTAAGCTCAGACAATGACTGGAACGAATTTCGCTACTGGACTATCTGCGATGATGAAGTTACCGATGAATTAGATGTAAATAATGCGACAAGCGAAACAGCTCACAATTATACCTCTTCAGGTGGTTGGTCAGGCGATAATACATTTACTTATGGATATGGATTTTTAATTACAGACGATGGTAGAGCACACACTGGTAATAGTCAGTTTACATTAAACGTTACTGCAAGTGCCGTAGAGTATAAGTTAGTCAGAAGACTAAACTACGGTATTGCAAACCAAAAAGCTGACGTTTATGTAGATAATATTTTGGTTGGAGAATGGTTTGATGAAGGAAGAGCCGACGCAGGTGATTCGTGGAAAGACTCTGAATTCGATATTCCGGAAAGTTTTGTAGGGTCCAAATCGCAAATAACTGTTAAGATTGTATTTACAGGCGGAGAACCGGATTGGAATGAATTCCGCTATTGGATGTACAGCGATGGCGTGCTTACAGATGAACTTGATGTAATGAATTCTTCAAGCGAATCTGCTCACAGCTACAGTTCTACAGGAGGCTGGTCGGGTACAGTCTCTTTAGAATATCCGGGGCAAACACCTTCTCCGGTTGAAGACGGTACTGTTGAAATACTCGAGAAAGTAAATATTCAGATATTTTACAATGGTGAATCTACTCCGGCTATTGATGCGCCACTTGGCCTGTTCTTTGGAATGGGTACTTTTGATAAGGTTGCTTTCCAGTCGCTACCAGTTGGTGTTGTTGAAGAGGGAAAAACTATGTACTGCTACCTGCCAATGCCATTTGAAAACTCTTTTGAGATTAAACTTGTAAACAATTACGACAAAGCATTGAATGGCGTAAATATCAGTGTAAACTATAATGATTTTAACGAAGATTTTGCAAACTGTGGATATTTAAAAACGCAATACAGGCACGGCACTCCTGTTGCAGATAAGGACCATACTATTCTTGAAGAGAGTGGTTCAGGAAAATATGTAGGTGTTGTTTATGAAGTAAGAGATGCTCCCAACCCTTTTTGGTTAGAAGGAGATGAGCGATTTTATATAGATGGAAGCCGTACGCCTCATATTCAGGGAACAGGTTTAGAAGACTATTTTAATGGTGCCTGGTATTTTGGTCACGGTCCATTTAATCTTGCACAACACGGATTTAATGCCTTTAAAGAGGAGGACAGAGCTTTATACCGTTTTCATATTACTGACCCTATCCACTTCTCTAACGGGGCTAAATTTGGCATGGAGCACGGACCTCATAACGATCAGTTTGCAGACTACCATACTTTGGCATACTATTATCACAATTCTACTGCTAAAATGGAATTGACTGATGAACTGAATGTTGGTGATGCTACATCAGAAAGTTCACATGGTTATACCGTTACAGGAACAAAGCAGGAACAAAGTAATAAGTCTTATTATTTTGAAGGAGATGAGGATCATATACCTATAGCTGAATCAGGAAACTACATAAAAGGCAGCTCTGAATTTACTGTTGCTGTTACAGCAGGCAAAGCCGTTAAGGTTAGAAGAATGTTTGACTATGGCATGGCAGATCAGGAGGCCTATGTCTATGTTGACAATCAGCTGATTGGCACATGGTTTACCAATGGAGAGAACAGTTATAAGCGATGGCGAGAGGAGTTTTTCTTCATTCCGGAGGAATACACTGAAGGCAAATCACAGATCACTTTGAAATTCAGTGCAGCAACCGACCAATTCAACTGGTCCGAATTTCATTACTGGATCTACTCCCAGGAGCCAGGTTTTGTATCTGTCAACAGCAGGCTCCTGGAAAATAAGATCTCTGTTTATCCAAATCCGGCAGGCGATATCATCTCATTAAATGTTGGGGAGGTTCAGGTCAGTGGTATTCAAATCTTCAATATAGAAGGAGGTGCCGTAATGAAGCTGAATTCCATCAATCACAACAACCAGATAGATGTTTCAGGACTAAAAAATGGGCTCTATATATTGCAATTGAATACAGATAAAGGGACACTTGCCAATAAATTTATTAAACAGTAAAGAATCATTATGAAAAGAACCGTATTACTGGCAGGATTGCTGATACTCTCATCCCAACTTATATTCACCCAGTCAGGGAAACATCGCAAGCCACTTTCAAAAGAGACTGTTTATATCACTGTGGAGGATTCAATAGAGTTGGGGACTGACCTCTATATCCCGGAAGGGAAGGGCCCCTTCCCCACTATCCTGGTACGGATGCCCTACAATATCAATGGGATCGGGGCTTTTGGAGAGAAGATAGTCACCGGCTTTCTGGAGAACGGATGGGCAGCGGTCCTGCAGGATACACGGGGAAAATTTACATCTGGCGGGGAGTACCATCCTTTCCGGCATGAGCGGCCCGACGGACTGGCCACTGTAGAGTGGATCCGGAATCAGCCCTGGTGCAACGGGAAGATCGCCGGCTGGGGAGGAAGCTACGTGGGTTATACCCAGTGGGCCATTGCCGACCAGCTGGATGTGATCACCCCTACGGTAACCTCAGCCAATATGTATGAGATGGTCTACCCAAACGGGATCCTCTCCCTGGCCACGGTTCTGAACTGGGGATTAGGCAACGGAGCCAGAACCTACAATGCGGTCGATCCGCAAAAGCTTGAAGAGAGCTATTACACACTCCCCCTGTCCGTTGCAGATGATTCCGCGGTAAAGCAGATCGACTTTATCGATGCCTGGCTGGCACATCCTTACGAAGATGGTTACTGGGGAGCCATGAACCACCGCGCTGCCATCACCTGTCCCGTGCTCACCATTGCCGGCTGGTACGATATCTTCCTGATGGCACAGATCAGGGATTTTGAAATAATGGAGCCATACCGGCATCCCGGCAGCCGGTTGATGATTGGCCCTTACGCCCACGGAACAATTACCATCGAGACCGATTTCGGTAAAGATGGTGACCTGAACGCCCTGGAGGGTGATTTGGTCAATGATTTTATTAAAAAGCATCTGGAGGAGGAGGCTCCTGCTGCAGTTCGGTCAGCCGTGGCGGACAAACCCTACTCTTTTTTCATCATGCATAGAAATGAGTGGGTGGATTGTGACCAGTGGCCGCCAAAGGAGAGCAAATCCACTCCCTGGTACCTGAATGCCGACGGCTCCCTGGATGCAGCCCATAACAAAACGGAAAAGGTGATCGAATACAGCTACGATCCGACCGATCCCTACCCCTCATTTGGCGGGACTTTCCTTGGTGCGGGTGTCGGACCAGCCTACCAGAACCCAAATATTGAACGGACAGACCAGGTGGTCTTTGAGAGTGAAGTATTGGAGGATCCGCTGGTTCTGCTTGGGCCCATTGACGCCACCATTTACGCCTCCACCGATGCCCCGCAGACCGACCTCTTTGTCTCCCTGCAGGAGGTGCGTGCCGATGGAAAGATCATCAACATCCAGGAGGGAGGTACCAGCCTCTGTGCAGATGAGCGGGCACCCTGGCCCAGAAGACTCGATATCTCGGTCTGGGCCACTGGCTACCAGGTGGAAGCGGGTCACAAACTGCGTGTGGTGATCTCCTCATCCCTCTTCCCCAGGTTCAACCGCAACCTCAACTCGGGCGAGGAGATCTTCAATGCACAACACCCGCGGACCGCCCACCAGAAGATCTATTTGGGGGAGCGTTATCCCGCACATATCTCTCTGCCGGTTATGAACCCTAATTAAAACTGAATATCAAATGAACAACCATGATCTTATGAGACCCTTAATTTTAGCTACACTCTTCCTCTTTTCGGGGATATTATCGGCCTTCCCTCAACAAGATTCCAATTTCACGCTATGGCAACTCCCCTCACAGATAGATGGTATCGGGAACTCTTATGTTTTCCAGATGGAAAATGGGAAAGTAGTTGTTATGGATGGCGGTTTGATTGAAGATACAGAATACTTAAAGGGTTTTCTGGCAGCCCTTGGAAATCATGTTGAAGCGTGGTTTATCAGCCATCCCCACGGCGATCACATGGGTGCCCTGAATCAGATTCTAATGGATCCCGATGAGATCAGGATAAAAACCATCTTTCATTCAGCAATTCCTCCCTCATTTTATATGCCATATGAAACAGACTCTTCCACCTACTCGACCAAAAAGTTCTACAATAACCTTAGCAATTCGGGAATAGAGATTGTGAATTTCACAGAGCCGGGGGTGACGGTTGAGATTGACCGGACAAAATTCAAGATTCTAAGTGTGGCAAACCCGGATATAACCGTTAATGCCTATAATAATTCATCCATGGCCATCAGGGTATGGGATGCAAAAAAGTCAATGCTGTTTTTAGGAGACATGGGAGCTGAAGGAGGGGACCGGCTGTTAACGGGGCCCTACCGGAAAGATCTGGATTGTGATTACATCCAAATGGCTCACCATGGACAGCAGGGAGTACGGAAAGATTTTTACCGGAGTATTGATTTCAGGGTTTGTCTATGGCCAACACCTTCATGGGTCTATCAAAACGACCAGGGGGAGGGATATAATACCGGCAATCTGGAAACAATTGAAATAAGAGATTTGATGGATTCACTTGGCATCAAAGAGCATCATATAAGCTTTAAAGGACTCACGAAAATTGAGGGATTATGAAAAAGAAATATATTACAGCGGAAGAGTTTGATAAACGTTTCGAGGCCGGCGAAGAGTTCATGGAGTACCTTGATTTGGATAACGCCATACGGCCTGGATTGGATCAGAAAAGGGTCAGTGTGGATTTCCCGCTCTGGATGGTCCAGCAACTTGATATGGTAGCCAGGCGGCTCGGGGTCACCCGCCAGAGTGTCATCAAGGTCTTTATCTCTGAGAAATTGAAACAGGAAAGGCTCTAAACCTTCACATTGACAAGCAAAGCTATTGACTCTCTCTCGAAGCAGAGCTTCTATGAATCATCGATTGATTGTTTTATCATTTCTTTAGGGAATAGCTGACAACTGATGCAAAAAATACTGGCCTTTTACCGGAACCTGCACCCCAAGTCAGCCAAGCTGCTGACACACTCCTCACAGGGCTCAAAATCAGTTTTTGTGGACGGGATAGGGATGCATGAGACCATGCCGGCCGGACTGGTCGACCGGCCCGGGGGGACCGACGGCTGGCTGTTCATGTACTTTCATGACCCGGTTCAGATCCTTGATGAAACCGGCTTGCAGGAGCATCCGGGGAGACGGATGATATGCTGGAGACCCGGGAACATGCATTACTACGGAAATATCAGGAAGGAGTGGACACACTCATGGATCCACCTGAGCGGAAATGCCATTGAGAACCTTCACAAACAGAATCCATACTTGGTCAACCGGGCACAACCCTTCGGATTCCCCGAACTTTTTGAGCAGAGCCTGGAGAGCATCTTTAATGAACTGGAGGGTCCTTTTGATCCGGACAGCACCATCATCCAGAACCTTGTGGAGAACCTGTTCAGGCAACTGCACAGGGCGACGACCCGGAAACCGGCATTCTCGAAGGTCCCTGAGAACATCAGTCAGATCAAACGCTATATCGATCTGAATTTCGAAAAAGCCTTCAGCCTCAAGGAGCTTTCCGGTATAAGCAACCTGGCTCCCACTTATATGTGCGGACAATTCAGACGTTGCTTTGGCTACCCACCCATAGAATACCGTACCCGTGTACGCATCCACCACGCCTGCGAGATGTTGCGTGATTATGACCTGCCCATCTCCGAGATCGCTCAACGGGTAGGATACAGCGATGTGTACCATTTTTCAAGGCAGTTCAAGCAACAGACCAACATCAGTCCCGGCAGGTACCGGAAACAGATGAGTTTTACTAAACCTTAAGATCGTACAAAAAAAAGCGAACATCCTCTATTGCCTTATACCCATTGTGTCTCATATATTTACATAATCCAATACCAACTAAAAGAACTGTGACAAAATGGCAAGATTCAACGTACCCATTCAAAACCCAAAACCTGATATCCAGCGCTTCCTGGATACCATGGCCGGGAAGCATGTTCCCAACAAACCTCCGCTGGAGGAGTACCTGATCGACAATACCGTGATGAAACCCATTCTGGAAGAGATGCTGGGGAGAACCTGGGTTGAGACCTCTGACAAAGATGAATACATGGGCGGGCAGATGGAATTCTCCAAAGACCACCTGAAGAAGGTTAATACCTGGCTGGATAACCAAATTGCCTTCTGGTACCATATGGGCTATGATTTCGTAAGGGTGGAAGTCAGCCTGGACCTTCCCGCTGTTGCTCATGTAACTGCAGATACCGCTGAAGGCAACGAGGAGCACAACCGGGCCTGGCAGGGAATGGAGGCAGGGATCATCCAGAGCTGGGAGGATTTCGAAAAGTATCCCTGGCCCAAAGTTACCGACAACTCCTTCTACATCCATGACTATATTTGCAAAAACCTCCCCGAGGGACTGGGCTTCTTCACCTGCCATGCAGGCGGTGTCTATGAGCACCTCTCTCGGCTGATGGGCTATGAAGGACTCTGCATCGGCCTCTGCGAGCAGCCCGACCTGGTCAAGGCAGTGACTGACAAACTGGGGGAACTCATCTTCCAGTATAACGAAGGCTTACTGCAGTTCCCCGAACTGACAGGTATTTTCCAGGGAGAGGATTTCGGATTTAGCACCGGTACCCTGATCGCCCCGGAATCGATACAGGAACTGTTCTACCCCTGGCACAGAAAGTACGCCGAACAGGCCCACAACACCGGCCGTCCTTACTACCTGCACAGCTGCGGCCGTGTGGATGAGCTGATGGAGGATTTGATAGAGGATGTAAAAATTGACGGGAAGCACTCCTTTGAGGATGACATCACCCCCGTCTGGGAATACAAAGAAAAATGGGGTGACAGGCTGGCCCTGCTTGGGGGATTAGATGTACATAAGCTCTCCACCTATGATGAACCGGCGCTCCGGAAATATGTAAGGGAGGTGATCGAACGCTGCATGCCCGGAGGACGCTTTGCCGTTGGTGCCGGGAATTCTATCCCCAGCTATATTTCCGCGGAAAACTACCTGATTATGATAGACGAATCCCGAAGATGATAAAACGACTATGAAACTGATCGGAATATTACTGGCCTTTGTGGGAGGGGGACTGCAGGGAGCCTTTTTCTTCCCCATGAAATTCATGAAGCGATGGAAATGGGAGAATGGCTGGTTCCTGTTTATCCTCTTCGCATGTTTTGTCCTGCCACTGACCCTGGCCCTCTCAACCACCCCGGATTTGTGGGGACTCTATGAAAGCATCGGGATCTCAACCATTACCCTGGTACTTATCTTCGGTATGCTGTGGGGTGTAGGTGCGGTTCTTTTCGGGCTCGGGGCCGATTACCTGGGGATGGCCCTGGGCATCGCCATCATTACAGGGATCAATGTGGTTCTGGGAGCGCTCTTGCCGGTCCTCTTCCTCCCCTCCGGACAGCTCTCCACAACCTCCTTCCTGCTGCTGGGCGGAGCACTCCTGCTGATGATAACCGGGGTGGTGATCGTGTCCATGGCAGGTGGAAGGCGTGAAAAGGAGCAACAGGTAACAGAGACCGGCAGTGCCGAAGAGGCAGCCTCCGGAACCCCTGGAAAGAGGGTCTCCTTCCGCTTGGGACTGATTATCAGCATCGCAGCCGGGATCTTTGTACCTGCTGCCAACTTCGCCGTCTTTTTCGGACAGCCCATTGCCGAACAGGCTCAGCTGGCCGGAGTAGCCCCCTACCACCTGGGGCATGCCCAGATGCTCCCCTTCTTCCTGGGAGGCGGCCTGGTGAATCTACTGTACTGCATCCATCTTTTCAGGAAGAACGGCTCTTTCGCCCTCTTCAGGGGAGAGCGACAGTTGAGAAATACAGGGCTGGGCATCATCATGGCGGTGCTCTACACCTTTGGTATGCTCATCTACGTGGTGGCCAACGCCGTCTATATCCCTGACATTGGTGCAGTAATCGGATGGCCGGTATTTCTGGCTGCCACCATCCTGGTATCCAACCTGCTTGGAATTCTTTCCGGTGAATGGAGAGGAGTCCGCAGCCGGACCTTTGCCTGGCTCTATTCAGGGATACTGCTGCTGATGGCAGCCGTGGTACTTTCCAGCCTCTCGAGCCTCTATTCCTGACAACAAATCATTAAATTCAACACCAAATTTCAAAAAGATTCACCAGATCATGAAAAACCAAACATTACTCATCTTTGCCATCCTGAGTTCCATATTGACTGGTGGCCTGTATACCTCTTGCGATTCTTCCTCTTCAAAAGTTTCTGAACCCGCCGAACAGGAGGTCAGGGATGTGAGCTGGTTCCTGCAGCGCATGCGCACGGTGGACCACCTTCCCGAACTGGAAAACTCCCATACAGCCATGGTCTCAACCTGGGACACTACCGGGAATAATTGGGACGCCTTTATTCATACTGCGGATACCGAAGAGAACACGGTCAACATCCTGGAGCTGGAAGGACCGGGTTGTATCCACCGCATTTTTTCGGGTTTCGTGGACAGCCGGTTCGACAGCACCCGCATTCAGATCTTCCTGGATCACAGTGAAACGCCCCTGTTTGATATGCCCATTTCGGAGTTCTTTCAACAGGATAAGAGCCCCATCCCCTACCCCCTGGTCTTTATCAAGTCCTATCCGGGAAGCCTGATGCCCATACCCTATGAGAAGCACATCCGGGTCACAGTGGAGACCGCTCCCTACGATCCGGACGACTGGCGGCGGGGGGCACACAGCGAGGCGGACTGGAAGATGGGCCGGTTTGGAGTATACTGGCAGTTTGTCTACACAAAATACGAAGAGGGCACCCGGGTCAAGTCCCTGGAATGGCCCCTGAATGAACAGGAACAGGCCGAACTGGACCTGACCGTGAAGAGCTGGTTGGAAGCCGAATCCACCCCGCCTGCTGCCCCTGAACAGTGGAGTTTGCAGAAAACATCCTCACTGCAGCCCGGCGAATCCATGGAACTGGATCTGGGAGGTGGTGGTGTAATCCGCGATCTTCGAATTGCATCCCAACCGGCCTCCACAGCAGTACTCAACCACCTCAGGCTCCGCATCTACTGGGACGGTTCTGCCCTGCCCAGCGTGGATGTGCCCATCGGTTATATGTGGGGCCATGGGGCCATGGGGCACAACTACAGCGATTCGAGCATCGCGGCTGTAATGGGTAAGCACCCCATCGCCGAACCAAGGATTTTCATGCAAAGCGAGCGCCAGCCCTATAACACCAACTACCATTCTCTACTGCTGGGCATGACAGAAGATGAGGTGTACAGCAATTTCCCCATGCCCTTCGCAAAAGGTGCCAGGATTGAGCTGGTCAATACCGGAAATGCAAGCATAGAACAGGTGAAGGTCAAGCTAAAGGCGGATAAACTGGACCAGCTGCCCGAGAACCTGGGACGCTTCCATGTAACCTGGTCAATGGCCAGGGCCGCCACCGAAGCCACCCCCAAGTTCGGGCTGCAGAACATCCCGGGACAGGTGGTCCTGGACAGAAAAACCCGGGGCAAGTACGTAGGGGTGATGCTGCAGGTGGAATGGCCACATGAGCAATGGTGGGGTGAAGGCGACTGGCTTATCTGGACCGACGAGCAGGGTTGGCCCCCCAGCTATCACGGAACCGGTTCGGAGGAGTACTTCAACAGCGGATGGTGCATGTTCGACCGCAAGGCAGTATCCGGATTTGTCTCCCTGAGGCCCGGCTACCCCACAGTCTACAGCTTCCACCTGAATGACGCTTTTAATTTCCAGGAGAACATCCGTGTGGTGGAGGAGCAATGGGTACACTGGGAGGGAGCTGCTGTAAAGAACCCGCTGTGGAGCTCTGCCGCCTTCTGGTATGCCGCCACCGCCACCGGTGCAGAATCGAATCAATAGCGATAATTCTGCTTTATAGAAAAAGCATTTTATATGATATTTTGTTGATCGTGTTGAGCATTTTATCGCTAAAATGCTTAACTTGCTCAACATTATGGAGAAACTGATAGAAAACCATCACCAGGTATTAAAAGACACGCCAATCTCTTTTATACGGAGATTCACCCAGACTATTCAATGGGAAGAGAGGCTCATAGGTATAAAAGGGGCCAAAGGAGTTGGAAAAACAACACTTATTCTTCAGTATATTAAGAAGCAACTGCAAAACAAAAAAACTATTTACCTCTCACTGGACAATCTCTATTTCTTTCGCAATGGTATGTCAGAAACCATTGAATCTTTCATAAAACTGGGATACACCCATTTCTTCCTGGATGAAGTTCATAAATATCCCACCTGGTCTACTGAAATAAAAAACCTGTACGATATATACCGTAAAATCAATATCGTATATACAGGATCATCCATCTTACACCTCACAAAGGGAACTGCTGATCTAAGCCGCAGGGCCATGCTATATAATATGCCCGGTCTGTCATTTCGTGAATACCTTGTGCTGACAACTGGTAATCACTTCCCTGTCTTTGCACTGGAAGAGATCCTTGAGAACCATGAATCGATCGCCCTGGATATCACTAAACAGATAAAACCATTTGAATTCTTTAACACCTACCTCCAGACGGGGTACTACCCATTCTTCATTGAAACTCCAAAGACATATAATCAAAGACTGGAATCTGCAATAAATCAAACACTTGAAGGTGATTTGCCATTGATAAGGAATATCAGCCCGGAAGTAATTATCAAGTTGAAGAAACTCCTGGGTGTCATTGCACAATCAGCTCCTTTTAAACCTAACATCCAGAAAATCAGTGAAAGGATTGGCGTGTCGCGTAATTCACTGATTGTTTATTTAAAGTATCTGGAAGAGGGCAGCCTTATCAGACAGCTCTATACCAGTATAAAAGGTATTGGTTCTCTTCAGAAACCCGATAAAATCTATCTCGAAAATCCAAATCTTATTCATACACTATCGGATTTGTCTTCACAAACCGGTACTGTACGCGAAACCTTTGTACTCAACCAATTATCCTCTACCCATACCATTACTTATCCAAGATCGGGTGATTTTTTTGTAAATGAAAAGTATCTGCTGGAAGTAGGAGGAAAAGGTAAATCACAAAGGCAGATCCACGGTATTGAGAATTCGTTTATTCTATCCGACGACATCGAAATCGGTTATGGTAATAGAATCCCGTTATGGTTAATGGGATTTCTCTACTAAAGTTAGTTAATTAAAAACCCTATGAAGAAAACACAAAGCACACACATGAAAATCCTGACAGCCTTTCTCCTCTTCTCATTGATGACCGGTTGCGGAACCGCCTCTACAGAACCCGGTTTAACGGACGATTTCGTCATCATGGCCTATTCCGGTCCGCCGCTTGAAGAGGTCACTCTGGAAAGATACCAGGAGATTGCAGATGCCGGGATCGAATACCTTGTCCCGGGTAACGGAACCTTTAACCTGGAGCAGAATCTGAAAGCCCTGGAGCTGGCCGAACAGGTGGGCATCGGGATCATTCCTATCGACATGCGCTTTCTTCCATTTGCCCTGAAACCGGATGTTTCGATTGATACTGCAGTGATAAAACAGATGGCAAGAGATTACAAAGATCATCCGGCATTTGCAGGATATTTTGTCAAAGATGAACCGAGTATCAATATGTACCCTGCGCTGAAGGAGATTGCTGATGTGATCTATAGCGAAGACCCTGTAAACGAAACTTTTAGCTGTCTGTTTCCCACCTATGGTACACTCACACAGTTCGGGGTTGAAGACTACCGCGACTATATCCGTTCCTTCATCGAAACGGTGCAACCCGGTTTACTGTCATACGATTCATATGTGCTGAGGAATGAGGAGACGATCTATGGTGAATGGTTCAAAAACCTGGACATCGTACGGGATGAGACGCATAAAGCAGACATCCCTTTTCTTGTATTTATTCAGAGTATTGGCATTGAAGAGGGGCTGCGGGTACCGGGCAGGGCCGAAATACTCTGGCAGGTGAATACCGCCCTCTCGTACGGAGCGCGGGGAATAGGGTGGTTCAGCTACTGGACCCCGAATCCCGGAATGGGACTACCCCATGTGGAAGGCGCCTCAGCACCGGTCATTGAACACTATTACAATGGTCCGATTGATATCGACGGGAACCGCACAGATATGTATGATTACGTGCGTGAGGCCAATCTCTACCTGAAAAAGGCAGGAAAGGGACTTCTTGGCTGGGATAACACAGATGTGGCCCGTTATGAGAATGGTACGATGGTCCAGGGAGGATCTTCGCCTGTTGTATCCCTGAATGAAGAAGAGGGTAATGTTATTATCGGAACCTATCGCAATGAGGAGCATGCCCGTATTGTTATTTCCAACGCCAGTTGCGATAAGTCCACATCGTTTGCTCTGAGTATGGCTGCTAACTGGGAATTGGACCAGGTATTCACCTCCATAGATGCCGATCCGTCAGGTCAAAATGGATCCATGCTTGATTGGACGATAAAGGCTGGTGGTTCGGTAATAATTGAATTGAAAAAGAGAATTTAGAACCTCAATAAATGAAACGTATCCTACAAGTCGTTCTGTTCGCAGTAATCATCACTGGTTGCGGAACAGAGGAAAATGAAAAGAACCTGACAGCTGGTGAAGAGGTCAGGGATGTAAGCTGGTTCCTTCAGCGCATGCGCTCGGTCGATCACCTGCCAGAACTGGAAAACTCACATACCGCCATGGTGGCCACCTGGGATACCACCGGGAACAACATGGATGCCCTTACCCACGACCTGCATATTGAAGGAAACAGCAACACCATCCTGGATATTGACGGTCCGGGCTGCATCCACCGCATCTTTACAGGCTTTATCGATGAACGGTTTGACAGCACCCGGATCCAGATCTACCTGGATCACAGCGAAACTCCGCTGTTTGATATGCCGATCACAAAATTCTTCAATGACAGCACCAGTCCCCTTCCCTACCCCCTGGTTTTTGTCAAATCCTACCCGGGCACGCTGATGCCCATTCCCTTTGAGAAGAACATCACCGTAAAGGTGCTGAACAACCGGTACGGTACGGATGAGTGGATGATGGGTTTGTGGGGTGTCTACTGGCAATTTACCTATACCACCTATGCAGATGATGTGCAGGTGTGCTCCCTGGAGTGGCCGCTGAACCAGGATGAGCAGGGTGAGCTTGACAAAACCTGCCAGGTTTGGCTGGAGGCCGAGTCTACTCCGCCTGCCCCGCCTGAAAAGTGGTCAACTCAGGAACAATCCACTTTAGAACCGGGCGAGTCCATGGAGATTAACCTGGAGAACACAGGGGTTATCCAACAGATGAGAATTACCGCAATGCCAGACACCCCTGAGGTTCTCAATAAGCTGAGGCTTCAGATCTTCTGGGATGGCTGCCGGCTGCCCAGCGTGGATGTGCCGCTGGGGCATATGTTCGGACACGGACCCACGGGCCACAACCACCAGGATTCCAGTATCGCGGCAGTAAACGGAAAATGGCCCAACAGCGATCCGACGGTCTTCTTACAGAGTCAGCCCCAACCCTACAACACCAACTACAACTCTCTCCTGCTGGGGATGACCGAAGATGAACTCTACTGCATGTTTCCCATGCCCTTCTCGGAGGGGGCCACCGTCAGGTTGCTCAACACGGGAGATCAAACCGCAGAAAAGGTGGCCATCAATTTGGATGTGGAACAGATGAAACAGATCCCGGACAACTGGGGACGATTCCATATCACCTGGTCACAGGCACCGGCCGGAACGGAGGCCACACCCAAATTCGGAGCGCAGAACATTCCATGCAAGGTGTTTCTGAACAGGCGCGGTAAGGGAAAATATGTGGGATCCATGCTGCAGGTAGAGTGGGACGATCTGGCCTGGTGGGGTGAGGGCGACTGGTTCTTCTGGACCGACGAACAGGCCTGGCCGCCCAGTTACCACGGAACAGGAACCGAGGAGTATTTCAACAGCGGCTGGGGCATGTTCGACCGAAAGGCGGTATCGGGCTTTGTCTCCCTCAGGCCCGGCTATCCCACCGTATACAGTTTCCACCTGAACGATGCCTTCAACTTCCAGGAGAGTATCCTGGTGGCGGAAGAGCAGTGGTGCCTGGAACCCGGAGAGATCACACCCAATCAGATCATGTATGAACGGGCCCCCATGTGGAGCTCCACTGCCTTCTGGTACGCGGCCACCCCCACCGGTGCAGAGTCTATGCAAGATCACGACTGATCATCCCATGGATCAAAAAATACAACAGAAAGTCCATTTCTGATATTTAGTTGCATCATTACTATATGTAGCTTTATACGGCCGGAAACATTCGGTTACACTTACATAACTAAAATAGAATAACACCATGAAAAAAAGTATTATTCCACTCAGTCTGATTACACTGCTGGCTTTTCTAATCAGTTGTGGGACGGGATCCTCCGGGGATCAGACAGAGACTGCACATACTGAACCCACCTTTCTGACCGATTTTTTAATCATTGGTTACTCGGGCCCACCGCAGAAGGAGGCTACCCTGGAACGGTACCAGGAGATTGCCGAATCGGGGATTGAATACCTGGTGCCTGGCAATGGTGCCATTGACGGGGAGACCAACCTGAAAGCCATGGACCTTGGAGAGAAGGTAGGTGTGAAAATCATTCCCGTTGACGTGCGGCTGACCCCTTTTATGCTGGAACAGGTGGTTACCGTGGATACGGCAGCCATCAGGAGTATTGTGAATGATTACAAGGACCACCCTGCCCTGGCCGCCTACGTGGTCAGGGATGAACCCCATGGGGACCTCTTCCCGGGTTTGAGAGAGATCACAGATCTCTACCGGGCCGAAGATCCCCTGCATGAGCCTCTTATCAATGTACTGCCCTCCTATGGCAGTCCGACGATGCTAGGGTTTGAAGATTACCGCTCCTATGTAGTTTCATACATTGAAACCGTAGAACCACAGCTGTTTTCATACGATTTCTATGCACTGAGAGAGGGGCATACCATGTATGACGGCTGGTACAGCGATCTTGCCATTGTGAGGGAAGAGACCCGAAAGGCTGATATTCCATTTGTTGTCTTTATCCAGAGCGAAGGGATCGAAAACGGACTGCGGGTGCCCAACAGGGCTGAGACACTGTGGCAGGTTAACACGGTACTGGCTTACGGTGCCCGTGGTGTGGGCTGGTTCTGCTACTGGACTCCACTGCCGGACCAGGGACTCTCCCAGGAAGAAGAGGAGAGAGAGTTCCTGATCGAGCCACATTACAACGCCATGATCGATATTGAAGGAAACCGTACAGAACTATACGACCATGTAAAAGAGGCCAATTTCTACCTTAAAAAAGCCGGCAAAGGGCTGCTGGGCTGGGACAATACCGAGGTGGCGCGATACAAAGCCGGGGAATTGCTTGAGGGCACCTCTCCCATGGTTACACCCGAAGGTGAAGGAGCCAGTATCGTAATCGGAACCTACCAGATGGAAGAAATGGCCCGGGTGGTCATCTCCAACAGCAGTTGTGAGGAGCCTGCCTCATTCACCCTGACAGTTGATCCCCAATGGAGAGCAGACGGAATTTTCGCATCCATAGATGCCACACCGGCAGAAAGCTCCATTACTCAGTGGACACTGGAACCGGGCGGATCAGTGATACTGGAACTAAAATGAAAAAACTACGCTCTCTTCTAAGCATTCTCATTATTGCCAATATCTCTTTAAACGCGCAGCTTAATCCTGTTCAGCTTACATGCGAATACCTTAAGAATCCGCCTGTGGTTGATGTTTTGCAACCCAGGTTATCATGGATCAACATGGCTGGGGAGGGAGCACGGGGAGAGCTTCAGACTGCATGGCAGATCAGGGTGGCTGGTTCAAAAGAGAACCTGGATCAGTCCGATCTCTGGGATTCCGGAAAAATACCATCTGACCGGTCAACCCGTGTAAAATATGAGGGCAACCCATTGACTTCAAGACAGGAGTGCTGGTGGCAGGTGCGTGTATGGGACAGGGATAACAAGGCGTCTGACTGGAGTGAACCCGCAATGTGGAGAATGGGAATACTTCAACAGGATGAGTGGCTGGCGAAATGGATAGGCGCTCCCTGGCAGGGTGAAGAGGCAATGCCAAGACCACAGGGTGGCCGGGATGATGAACCTGAAGATTTTGGTCCACCTGCACCCCTGTTGAGGAGAACATTCCCGGTTGATAAGGAGATTACCAGCGCTGTGGCATTTGTGACCGGCCTGGGCTATTTCGAACTCTGGCTGAATGGTAAAAAGGTGGGTGAAGACCTGCTGGTGCCCAACCAGACCAACTATGGAAAACGACCCGGGTTAACCGAATCACTCCTGCCGCTGGAGGACAACTTCCGCGAATACAGGGTGATGTACCTGGCATACGATATCATAGAGCAGCTGAAACGTGGAGAGAATGCCATCGGAGGCATCCTGGGCAATGGATTTTATAATCCGGCCAGGCACTGGGCGGAAGGATATGGTTCTCCCCGGTTTCTCTGTCAGGTTCATATTACCTATTCCGATGGAACAGAAGAGGTGATTGTCAGCGATCAGTCATGGAAGGCCGCCAGAGGTCCAATCATGATGGATATGGTCTATTACGGAGAGCATTATGATGCCCGAAAGGAGCAACCCGGGTGGTGCAGTGCCGGTTTTGACGAAACAGGTTGGGAGCCGGTGAAGATCAGGAGGGCTCCTGAAGGAAAACTCGTAGCTCACACTGTGCTTCCTGATAGAGTGACTGAGCAGATACAACCTCTCTCGATTAAGAAAATGGAGAATGGAAATTACTATGTGGATTTCGGTGTGGAGATATCCGGATGGGTAAGGCTGAACCGGGTGGAGGGGCCTGAAGGGCACAAGATTAAGATCACCTTTGACAGCAACGAATACTCCGGCGAGAATACCTATATATTTGGCGGCAAAGGTCCTGAATCCTATGCACCCCGGTTCAACTGGTTTGTATTTAGCGGAGTAGAGATTGCAGACTGGCCCGGTGAATTAAAACCGGAGCATCTTACAGCTGAGGCAGTAAACACGGATGTGGAAATATCAGCCACCTTCCATACTTCCAATCCCTTATTCAATGATATAAACAGGATCTGGAGAAGGAGTCAGACCGATAACATGCACGGGGGCATCGCCAGTGATTGTCCACACCGCGAGCGCTCAGCTTACACTGGAGACGGACAGGTGGTATGCAATACTGTTATGCACAACTTTGATGCAAGGAGTTTCTACCAGAAGTGGACCAAAGATATCCTTGGCGCACAGAATATGGAGACCGGATATGTCCCCAACGGGGCACCCTGGCAGCCTGGGTGTGGAGGGGGAGTCGCCTGGGGAGCCGCCATCTGTGTAATGCCCTGGGAGTTTTATGTCCAGTATGGTGCCCGGGACATGCTTGAGGATAACTATGAAGGAATGAAAGGGTATCTACGGTATATGAGAAGATGGGTGGATGAAGAGGGAATCATGTTTTCACAACGTACAGGACTTGATGGGAAGCCACTCTACTGGTTTAACCTGGGTGAATGGATCGCTCCGGGGGAGACGGTTCCGGATGAGATGATGCACACATTTTACTACTGGTACTGCGCAAAGATCACGGCTCAGACCGCAAAAATACTGGAGATTGAGCATGAGGCTGAAACATATGAAGCCCTTGCCAATAACACACGGGAGGCATTCCAAAAGAGGTTTTATGATCATACCCAAGGCACATATGGGAACGGAGGAGGTAACATCCTGGCACTGAAGATGGGAGTGCCCGACCAACAACTTGAGAGGGTAATAACCGCCTTAAGATCGAACATTGAAGCCAATAAAGGCCATCATGATACCGGTATTTTCGGTACCCGTTTCTTCTTCGAAATGCTAGCTGAAAACGGAATGCAGGATCTGGCCTATGAGGCGTTAAACAAAACCTCCCAGCCCAGCATCGGACACTGGGTTGAAATTGGCTCCACCACCACCCGTGAGAGCTGGGATGAACAGGGTTCGCACAACCATCCCATGTTTGGGGGCGGACTGGTATGGTTCTACCGCAACCTGGCCGGGATGCAGGCCGATCCGGAATCTCCAGGGTACAGGCACATTGTATTCAGGCCCCAACCGGTCGATCAGCTTAACCAGGTAACCTATACCAATATAACACCCTACGGAGAGGCAGGCATTACATGGAAAAATGAAGCACAATCATTCTCCATGAACGTTACTGTTCCGGTAAGCTGCCAGGCAACGGTCTGCGTCCCGGCACAAAACCCGGAAGATGTCTATGAAAACGGGAAAAAGCATGAGGAAGCACCGGGATTAGAATTTATCGGTGTAGAAGATGGGTATGTTGTCTTTAAAACAGGCAGCGGAAATTACC
>JBDLIQ010000061.1:0-23095 GCA_039714775.1 Bacteroidota bacterium | reverse complement strand
CTTGAATTAACTTATTAGGTTTTTGCCCAGGGATCTTACTGTCCGAAAGTGAGGGTATAATCTGTGGTTATATTATCCGGATCGTCATCCGCGAATGAAACAGCCACAAAATATTTTCCTTTGGTTAACAGGCCTGTTGTAATGCTCTCTTCTCCTGTAGCTCCATTACTCTGTCCATAAATGACGCTGAAATTTTCACTGATGATGAACAGGTCCAGATCCGCATTGGGATTCACGGGTGACAGGGATACCTTCAACTGGCCACCCCCCGGGGACTGTAGATCCACCAGGTAAAGGTCCTCCAGCCAGTCGATGCTTCCATTATCATAGGTGATGTTCCATGCTCCATGCTCTCCACGGTGATTAATCTCCTCATCCTTTTTTACTGTACCGGTCAGGGTCATGTTGTTGTTGTAGGGCAGGATCTGTGCATTGTAATCAAACATGTTCAAATCGCCCCACACTTCACTGGTTTTTATGGAGGATCCTGCAAAGGTGACAACTCCATCAATTCCATCGTCTCCATCTGAGCACTCGCTGGTGGAACTACCGCCACCTCCTCCGTGATAGTCAGTTATGGAGAGAGTCTCCAGAATATCAATGGCATTATAGGTGATATCGCCTCCATTGCCACCATCGCATCCACAGATATAGTAGGGATTGGAGTAGGTCTCACCCATTCCTGTCCCCCCCCTGGTATTGCAACCACTGTTCATATAAATTTCCCGGGCATTGATGGCCATACTCCCCCCACTCTTTCCGTAACAGCTTAAGCACGTGGCTGTTGAAGCAACGTTATCTCCTGACGTTCCTGAAAGATCAATAGATGAATTTACCGTCACCACCCCGGTGGCATTGATGGTCATATCCGGGGAATTATAGAATGGTGAGCAGGAGGGGTGTGCCACTTTGATCTTTCCGTTGACATTCAAATTATCAACCGTTAAGACCACCGAACTCACACTGGACGGGATTGTCAGTTCTCCGTTTATATTGAGCGTTCCGAATGTCAGAGACTGGTTTAAGGCACGGAGATCATCCAGTGTTCCACCTGCGAAATTGGTGATGGCACTACCTGAGGCAACCATGACCACATTTCCAAGGTTTTCGGGGTTTGATGAAAAACCCACCTCTTTTGGACTAAAGCCTGTGTAACTGAATTGTATGGTGCCGATATACTCAGGTTCCATTGCCTCTCCGGTGGATTTAAAAACGGTTGGGATGGATCCTGATTCGGATGACCGGCTGTCGAGCAGCATGATCTCCCGGTTCGTTTCCCGGTTTTCATTAGCGATGATCTTGAAGCTGCGTAACCTGGTTGTTGTGTTTACCGATACAATGTAGATGCCAAACTCCTGCTCGGGAAGGTGTGCTGAAGGGTAGAATTTATAACTCCCCGGCTGCAGGTTTGAGGGTGCAATCGTTTTAACCAGTCTGCCGTTTATCTCATAGATCGAGATCACCGGGGACTGCACCTGTGAACTGAAATAGATCGCATTTCCGTCATAATATATATCCGGTTCAGCATCTGTTCCCTTTATTCCTACGGTTGTTGTGAGACTAAAATTGCCATTAAAGTCTGTGGAAGTACTAGTCGATGTCCCTTTAAGGATAATGTTTACACCGGCGATCGGATTAGATTGCTGATCAACTACCTTGCCGGTAATTTGTCCCGACAGGAGAGAGAAACAGGTAAAAAAGAGGGTCAGAAAAAGTGTCAGTTTTGTTTTCATTTTAAATCATTTTGGGGTTAAAGAATCATTTAGGGTTTTGTAAATATGGAATAGTGGTACGGATAAATCCGGGATAAGGTTTCAGGTTTTTTTTCCTGCGTCGGCTAACGAAACCGCCTCAAAAAAGATATCAGATACTGTGTGAACTACTTAAGCCGTTCAGACTCTTCAACCGGCTGGAAATTTTTTTAGGTTCAGGCCAAAGAAGTACCCGCCAATAGAGAGCAGCCTGCTTCCGCGGGAGACCCGGATCGTAAATTTATTTATACCCAAACTGACCTAATACCGCCTCTTCTTTCCCTTCTTCTTCCCCTTCGGTTTTCCGGATCCGGAACCGGATCCTGTTTCGGTATCATGGGAGAGAGATACATTGTAGGATTTTCCTTCGTAGGTCCCGTTCCCGATTTTAGAGAGAACCGATTGAGCCACATCGCTGTCAAGCTCAAAGAATGAGTGCCGGGGGTGGATGTCGATCCGGCCTACATGGGAACTCTCGATGCTGCCTTCGGTGCAGACCAGCCTCACCAGCGCACCCTTGTTCATGTTCTGGTTTTCTCCAAGGTTGATAAAAAACCGTTTTTTCTCTCCGGTCAGATTCCGGTTGAACTGTCCCCTCTCCCTCTCGCGGCCTTTTCCCGGCCGCCCTTTCTCCTGGTCAGCATTCAGGTCTCCCGATCCCTTATAGTAATCGAGGAATGTGTTCAGCTCTGCGGAGATAAATTTCAGTACGATCTCCTCGGTGGGGATCTCTTTCAGGCTGTCGTAAATAACAGGCCAGTACCGGTCAATGGCCTCATCATCGATGGGCGTTTTTACCACCCTCTCTACCAACGAATACATCTGCCTTTCGCAGATATCCTCTGAATTGGGGATCTGCCTGAATCCAATGGTTGTCTTGATCAGCTTCTCCACCTGTTTGACCCGGTTTACTTCGCGTGTGTTGGCCAGGATGATGGATTTCCCGGTTTTCCCGGCCCTGGCGGTTCTCCCGCTCCGGTGGGTGTAATTCTCGATTTCGTCGGGCAGGTTGTAGTGGATCACATGGCTGATGTCGTGTACATCCAGTCCCCGGGCTGCCACATCGGTAGCCACCAGCACCTTCACGGTCTTTTCCCTGAATTTTTTCATGGCTGCATCACGCTGACCCTGTGACAGGTCACCGTGCAGCGCCACCACGCTGTATCCCTCTTTCTCCAGTTTATCGGAAACCTGCCCGGTCTCCCTGCGGGTTCGACAGAAGATCAGCCCGAAAATATCGGGGTAGTAGTCCAGGATTCTTTTCAGGGCATGGTAACGGTCACGCTCCTTCATCATGTAGTAGCGGTGTTCAATATTTGCAGCCACACTGTTGGGCTTTCCAACAACAATCTCAAGCGGCTCATCCATGTAGTTATTGGCAATACGCCGGACCGCTTTTGGCATGGTGGCGGAGAACAGCCAGACACGTTTTTCGCCGGGGGTCTGTTCCAGGATGGAGTCGATATCCTCTTTGAACCCCATGTTCAGCATTTCGTCAGCCTCATCCAGAACAACCCGCTGAACGGTTTTCAGTTTGATCGCCTTGCGGTTGATCAGGTCCAGCAACCGGCCGGGAGTGGCCACCACAATGTGGGCACCCTTCTTAATAAGCCGGATCTGGTCCGATATACTTGCGCCACCGTAGACAGGGACAATGTTGGCATTGTTCTGGTACTTTGCAAAGGCTGTCAGGTCCCTGGTGATCTGCATACAGAGCTCCCTGGTGGGACAGATCACAAGCCCCTGGGTATCCCTGGCCTGAAAGTCGATGTGTTGAATAAGCGGCAGGCCGAATGCAGCAGTTTTTCCAGTACCGGTCTGCGCCAGCCCCACAAAATCCTGCTCCCCGGCCGAAAGGATGGGGATTGCCTTCTCCTGGATCTCTGACGGATTTTCAAATCCCAACTTTGTGACTGCTTTCAGAATCTCTTCGGGCAATCCTAACTCCTTAAATTCCATATTTTTATATTAAATCGCGAAGGTACGACAATATCTGAACTTATGGCATAGTTGGTCTCTAATATTGGAATACGATCTCTGTTCTCCGGTTCTTCCTGTTCTCTTCAACACTGCACCACACCCCATCGGCACACCGGTTAACCAGCTGGCTCTCCCCGTGACCAACAGCTTCGATTCGTGCTTCGCCTATGCCACGTTCAACCAGGTAGGTTTTGATGTCCTTGGCCCTCTTTTCGGACAACTTCTGGTTGTAGCTGTCGCTTCCCCAGTGGTCGGTATGGGAATTCACGGTGATGGTTACCCTGGGATTCTCCTCCATGAAGAGCACCACCTGGTCAAAATCTGTGTAGGCAATTTCTGGCAGCTTCCACTGATCGAATTTGTAGAATACATTGCTGATCACCAGTGTATCCTGCCTTGGAATGACAGGCTGCATGTAGTAAGCCTCCTGCCCCCAGTCCAGCACCATGCTGGTATCCCTGTAACCGGCTTTCGAGAGGACCAGGGTGTGCTCCTGCTCCTTAACCAGGTGGAACACAAACCTTCCCGAATCGGCCGAAAAGGCAGAGTCAACCGGGATCTCCTCTTGCAACACATGCACCATGGCCGAATCAATTGCCGTAGAATCCATGGAGCTCAACACCACCCCTTCGAAGTCAAAAATCAACTTCTTGACAAAGTATAGCTCGTCAAAGCTGCCCCCTTGCTCTCTGTTGGTGGCAAAGTAGCCCTTGTCATCCCTGAGAATAAACCCGAAATCATCCTTTGAGGAGTTGATGGGTGTACCCAGGTTCTCTACTCCTTTTTCGGATCTGACCAGGTTGTAGGAGAAAACATCAAGCCCCCCCAGTCCGGGATGCCCCTTGGAGGAGAAATAGAGCACCCGCTCATCGGAGATAAATGGGAACATCTCATCGTCAAGGGTGTTAACCTCAGGGCCCAGGTTGACCGGTTCGCCCCAGAGGGTGTCTCCCTGCCGTGTGCTGGACCAGATGTCAGTGCCGCCCATACCTCCTGGCATGTTGGCTGTGAAATAGAGGGTCTGTCCATCGGCTGAAAGGGATGGGTGCCCCGTTGATGTGGTGTCTCTGTTGAAGGTCAGAAGAAGCGGATCGCTCCATTTCCCATCCTCCAGCAGATCGGACTGGAAGAGTTCGATCAGGAACTTTTTTTCGTGTTTCTCCCCGGCCCTGTGGTTCCGGGTGATGAACATCTCATCACCGGCCCGGTTGAAGCAGACAGGGCCATCATTAAACCGCGATTCCACATCTTTTGTTAACTCCTCCACTTCGGCCACATCACCATCCTCCCCGATGCTGCCCACATAAAGGTTCAGGTAGCCCTGGTTGTCAAACTGGGAGGTTCTCGATACGATGGAGCTGGTCCGGGCCGATGTGAAAACCAGCTGCTCCTTATAGAACGTGGGGCCAAAATCGGAAGCCGCATCATTGCAGCTCAGGATGGAGATCCCATAGGCCCCGGAATCGGCAAGGATGTGGTGCACCTCATTCAGGCCTGAAAACACACTGCCCAGGGAGTCGGGGTGAAAATGGATTGTGTCGCACAGGGCCAGCTGTGCCTCTTCATATTTTTCATTGGCCTGCAGGAGCTTGATGTAATGGTAGTAGTCCATGGTGGTTGCTGCCTCCATCTCCACCAGTTTCCCATACCATTTCTCTGCCTCCCCTGCATTGTTGATCTCGTAGAAAGAGATGGCCAGGTTGCGGATCACATGCGTATTGGTGGAGTCACGCTCATACATTCGCTCGTACTGCTGGATGGCGTCGGCATAGGCAAGATCTTCAAAACTCTGATCAGCGCGGTGAAGCAGCAGCTGACCGGAAGCCATGGAACTGGTGATGATACCTGCTATAAGAAGCGTTAAATACTTCATGGATTAAAAATAACGTGGTGTGATCATTCTCTTCTGCTGATACCTGAAATCGTAACTTACTGCTATTTCATGTGACCCGCTGTTGTACCCGGAGAGCTCCGAAATGCCGAAATCATAGGAATAGCCCAACCTGAGCTGGTTGCTCACCTGGTACTGGACAATCATTCCCAGGGACTCTCCAACCCGGAAGTTGGCCCCCAGCCATACCCTGTCATAGAGAATAAAATGTGAGGTGAGGTCGACCGATCCGGGTGCACTCATCACAAATTTCATAAAGAGAGAGGGCTTGATTTTAAGCACTTCGTTGACGGTGATCAGGGTTCCGGCAATCAGGTAGATGTGGGTTTTCTCGATTCCAAAACTTGTGGTGGTAAATCCATCATTGGCAATCTTCTGCCTGATGATATGAGGTGCCGACAGTCCCACGTAGAACTTCGGCGCCAGGTAGTAGAAGCCGAATCCTACGTTGGCAAGGAAATTGTCCTGGTAATCCTGCTGAAACCCCGGATCGGTGGGGTCCACAATATTGAGAGCTGACAGTCCCATTGTGGCCATATCGAATCCTGCCTTCAGTCCCATGGAGAGCGAAGAGGTTTCAGATACGTTTAGCCTGTAGGAGAGATCAAAATAGAGGCTGTTCTGTGACTTGGGTCCGTTCTGGTCATTGATGTAAGTGACTCCGCCCCCTAAACCGGTTCCCGGCACTGGTGTGTGCACCGAGAGGGTTCTTGTTTTTGGAGCCCCGTCAAACCCCACCCACTGGTTTCTTGCCAGAAACTGAACGCTCAGCAGGTCGTTGCTGCCTGCATAGGCCGGGTTGATGGTAAGCTTGTTATGCAGGTACTGTGTATACATGGGATCCTGTTGCCCATATGTATGCTGAAAGCAGCACATCAGCGTGATTACTGAAATGCCAAGGCTTGCTATGAAATGATTGCGCATTTTCGGCATACTAATAGTTGATGTATACAAAACTTTTAAGCTCCATGCTCACTCCTGTAAGCTTTAGTATATAGTAGTAGGTGCCCTCGGGAACCAGCTTATTTTTATTGATCGCCTTGCCATTCCAGTCCTGCTGGTAGTTTACCGCCCTGTAGACGATATGACCCCACCGGTTGAAAACGATCAGTTCGTTGTCCGGATAGGCTTCAAGACCCGGAATCTCCAGGTAGTCATTGATCCCGTCTCCATTGGGCGAAAATCCCTGCGGAAGCAACTCCCCCTTCATCCCGGTACTGATCACAATGGTGGCGCTGTTTTTCATCTGGACACCACACCCTTCATTGGATACGGCCAACAGGGTAAATTCGGTGGTAACTTCAAGTGATCCTGTTTGAATGGACAGGGCGCCTCCATTTCCGGTAGCGGAGTATTCATTGGTGCCATCGGTTGCACTGTAGACAACCTGGTTCTCGGACTGCTCAATGGTAATGGTGCCTGTCTCCCCCGGCTGAATGGTGTCCCCATAGACCAGGAGCATGCTGTCCGGTACCGGGTTGACAGTGATCACAATGGTTGTAACAGCCCCCTCCTCCACACCATCCACGGGCTTGTAGGTGAATGAATCGGATCCTGAATAAGCTTCATCAGCAGTATAGGCAAATGAACCATCACTGTTCAGGGCCAGGGTCCCGTTTGAAACATCGGTGACCAGGATGGCGGTCAGGGGAAGCTGGTTCTGTGAAGTATCATTGCTTAACACCCCCTCTTCCGAAGGAACATCGAGTGTTTCGTTATTGCAGATCCCGAATTGAAGCGGATTGGCCAGCACCGGTTGGCTTGTTACAAGCACACTCCTGGCCCGCATGATGTTGTCTCCTGCCAGCTCAGGTAACTGGGTATTGCTCATTTCGATGTGGAACAGGCCGGGAACCTGGAACTTGAAAGTTCCCGGAGATGCCACGATGTAATCTGTACCCTCCACCGCCACCGAGCCATCTGCATGGTTGATCCAGGTAAAGAGGGTAGCGGTTTCCTTAACATATGCCTCGGTGTTGTAGTCGATCTCCACATTGATCCCCACCTTCCGGTTCTCAAAAACGCTGTCCTGGGGTGCATAGATATATTCATAATGACCGATGCCCCGCCGAAGCTGTGAGATGGGTAGCCGGTTATGCCAGTTAATGTACCTGAGCAGGCTTTGAATCACAGTGAAATGAATGGTGTCCAGCTGGTTGTAGGAGCATTCGAACTCGATGAGTTTGGTCAGGTTAAGTATGTTGATCTCCTCCAACTGGTTGTATGCGCAATTAAAACGGGATATATTGTTTAATCCGGACAGATCCAGTGCTGTAATGTTATTGTTATCGCAGTAGAGGGTCTCCAGGTTGACGGTCCCGGTCAGAACCAGGTTATCAAGCGCGTTTTCATAGCAGGCCAGGGTATGCAGGAGGTCAAGTCCCGAGATGTCCAGGGTCAGCAGGTTGTTGTTGTAACACTGGATCTCCTTCAGACTATCCAGGTGATTCACCTGTAGTGATTCGATCAGGTTGTCGTGGCAATCAATAAGCTCCAGGTTGTAGAGTCCGGTCAGCTCCATTGCAGCCAGATCATTCTCCTGGCAATTTAATACCATCAGCTCGTCAAGTCCTTCCGGGTTTAGTGTACCTGTGAGTGATTTGCGTACAAGTGCCAGCTGGGTCACCCTTTGCATGCTGGTACACCCTTCAACATCGAACCATTCCCAGGTTACACCATCCCATGTGATGTAATCGGTCCCGGTCCAGTTCAGCTTCCCCGCCCCGTCATTGGCCGTCCTGATGCTTTCAAGGATGGCCACATCGCCATCGTGAAATCCATCATGATCCTGATCCAGGGAGCAGACCACATCCACTTTTACGGCTGTCAATGGCTGGTCGCCCGACAGATCGGGTAATTGATCATTGGTCATCTCACAATAGAAGGAACCGTAGGTCAGAAAAGAGAAGATCCCATCGGAGATCACCTGGTAATCTACACCCTCTGCCAGCAGGGTTCCGTCCGAGGCTTTTTCCCAGGAATAGGTAGTTGCAGAACCATTGATCATCGCCTCCCTGCTGTAATCGACCTCCTCCCCGATCTGGAGAAAATGGTATTCAAAAACGCTGTCCTGGGGGGCATACTCAAACCCGGCAATACCGATGCCCTGTTCCAGCTGTGTGAAGGGAAGGATGTTGTTCTGGCACTTTAGAGTCTGTAACTGGCCGGGAACCGGAATTGTGATACTGGTCAAGAGGTTGCCGGAGATGTCCAGGAGGGTTAGGTTCACATTTTCAGAAACATCAATGGTGGTGAGCTCATTGCCCTGGATCCGGAGATTGTCCAGCTCAAGAAGGCCGGTGGTATTGAGGGCTTCCAGCTTGTTTGTGGCCATGTTAAGGGAGGTGAGGCTGTCCATCCCTTCGAGAACCAGGGTGCCGTATAACCCCTTGTTCTGCACATCGATCCCGGTGATCCTTCTGGCGACACCACAGAGGCTGCCATCATCTTCCAATGTGGTCCAGGAAACCCCCAGCCATTGGTCGTAAGGCGTAGTGGAGTTCCAGTTGTCCATGGAGCCGATGTTGTTCACATCGCGAATATCTTCAAGGAGCTGCACATCCATGTCATGATAGCCATCCCCGTTCATGTCATCTGGGCAACCCACAATGTCGATGACTTTTGCCACAAGTAGGTTTACTCCCGACAGGTCGGGTAGTTGGGGGTTGGTCATTTCGCAATAAACTGATCCTGTGAGACTGAAAATGAACACCCCGGGGGAGTGGGTGGTGTAGTCGGTACCCTCCACCAACAGGGTGCCATCGCTCTTTTTCCAGGTAAACTGGGTGGCAGAACCCGAAACAACAGCTTCGGCACTGTAATCAACCTCCCGGTTAATCCTGTAGACCGCGTGCTCCAGTACACTGTCCTGGGGGGCATAGGTAAAGGTGCCTGTTCCGAGCCCGCCTTTTAGGAGAGAGATGGGGAGGCGGTTGTGCTCCACCTTCAACCTCGTTAAACCGGCCAGTGAGGAGAAGTCAAGGATCGCAATGGAGTTATTGTAACACTCCAGGGTGAGCAGGCTGGTGAGCCCGGTGGTATTTAATAAGGTGATCTGGTTGTGGTCGCAATAGATCTCTGTCAGATTGCTGTTTCCCGAAAGATCCAGTTCGGTCAGCTGATTCTCGTAACAGGTTACGGTCTGCAGGTTGGTCAGGCCGGAGGCATTAAGGGTTGTTATGGCATTGGAATGGCAGTCCAGTTTCTGCAGACTGGTAAGGGTGGTTATGTCGAGACCGGTAATTTGATTGGTGTAACAATTTAGGTCCACCAGGTTCGTTAAGCCCGCTACATCAACAGCATCCAGGCTGTTTTGATATAGCACCAGGACCTTTAGGTTTTCCAGTCCTGAAGCCACCAGCGTACCAGCCAGCGATTTTTGCCGGAGGATGAGATCAGTCACCCTGCGTGTTGAGATACATTCTGGCGGAGCTGTCATTGCACTCCAGGTGATCCGCTCCCAACTCCCATAGTCGGTGCCCGTCCAGTTCAGATTTCCTCCCGGATCATTATTGGCTTTGATAGCTTCCAACACCGCCACATCGCCATCGTGGTACCCGTCTCCATCCAGGTCATCCGGACACTGACCCAATGTTGAAAGAGACAACGACTGTAAGATGATCAGGGCAACAATAAAACCTGCAGCCGTACTATTTTTAATCGTGTGCATTGGAACAGTACCATTTTGAACATGTACCTGTCAAATTTTAGACGTTTAGTAGTAATAATCTGAGAAACAGACTGCAAATCACAGGACATTAACTCCTGCTGCAGTGTTCGTTAGTCGCCAAGCTCCCCAATAACAGGAATGCTCTCCAGAACGCTCAGCCGGATGGCGCTCAGGAAAAAGTGCTCAAGGTGAAAGAACTGGGCCGCCGCTTTCGATCCGGAGACTTTCTTGATCTTTTTGTAATAGCTGTCGATCAGCTTATCGATCGATTTCATCTGCTTGCTCATGGAGGCCATCATCTCATCGGTCTCCTCATCGGTCATATCCTGGTAGGTTTCCGCATACTTTTCCAGCAGGGCCACCCGGTTCTTTCCCAAGGTCTTTCTTTCAGTTTCATAGGCATCGTATGTGGCCCAAAAGGCATCTTTTACATCTCCTTCAAGGTGAACGAATTCGGAAACGATCGATTTCTTCTCACTGCCAAAAATGGCCTGGAAATATTCAACCTCTTCCGTGTTGGATTGTCCGGAAACAAGAGGAGTGATCAACAGCATGGCCGCAACAACAAAAAACAGTCTCTTCATGATTGGAGTTTTCAGGTTTAAAACATATAAAATGTGCAGGTATAACAAACAAGAACCATAAGTGGTTCAACAAGATGTTTGACATGCAGGCTTTACGTTTGTGGCCAGTTGATCTGCACACCCTGCCATGGGGTTATTTCCAGCCTGTTGTATCCCAGGTTATCGAACATATAGAATACCCCGATCCCGGCATGCAGCTCAAAGGTTCTGTTCAGGTGGTACCTGACCGATGGCCTGATATAGATCCTGTTCCAGGCATCGTACACCAGCATGGTCCGGTATCCCGCATCCCCGTAATACTCCAGTTTGTCTGAGATGCGAAAGTGCGGATAGAAATCGATCCAGAGCTGGTGGTCCACAAGGTCTATCTGGCGGCTTTGTGTCTGTCCTGCTGCAATAAAATGCGATGAACCAATGAGCAGTACAACGATAAGAACAGGCAGATTGCTAAGTAGCCGCATATTAACTCTTAATTTAAGCAGAGCGAAGATAGATTCAAAATGTCAATAAACAACGGGTCACTTAAAATTATTTGAGTTACCTTTGCGCACTTTTTAATTGAAACAGATGGATTTACGAAATATTGCAATTATAGCGCACGTTGACCACGGGAAGACCACCATGGTAGACCGGATCCTGCACCAGGTAAACCTTTTCAGGGACAACCAGGAGGTGGGGGACCTGATTCTCGACTCCAATGACCTGGAGCGGGAGCGGGGGATTACCATTCTGTCAAAGAACGTTTCTGTAAGGTATAAAGAGACCAAAATCAACATCATCGACACCCCCGGTCACTCCGACTTTGGAGGAGAGGTGGAACGGGTGCTGAATATGGCCGACGGGGTGTTGCTGCTGGTGGATGCCTTCGAGGGACCTATGCCGCAGACCCGTTTTGTGCTTCAGAAGGCGTTGGAACTGGGAAAGAAAGTGATTGTGGTGATCAACAAGGTGGACAAGCCCAACTGCAAGCCCGATGAGACCAATGAATTGGTTTTTGAGCTGATGTTTGCCCTGGATGCCACAGAGGAGCAGCTGGAGTATCCTACTGTTTATGGATCCTCCAAAGAGGGGTGGATGGGTCCCGACTGGAAGAATCCCACTAATGATATGGCGTATTTGCTGGATACCATCGTTGATTATTTCAATCCCCCGCAGGAGAACCCGGGTAGTCTGCAACTGCAGATCAGTTCACTGGATTACTCCTCCTATACCGGTCGGATCGCTGTGGGAAAAGTACATCGTGGAAGCATCAGGATGGGAGACCAGGTCTCTATCGTGCAGCGAAACGGTATGAACCATAAATCCACGGTCAAAGAGCTTTACACTTTTGAAGGTTTGGGCAAGGAGAAGACCAAGGAGCCGGTCGGTTCGGGTGAAATTGTGGCTGTACTGGGGCTGGAGGATTTTGATATAGGTGATACCATAGCCGATTTTGAAAATCCTGAGGCGATGCCTCCCATCTCTATTGACGAGCCCTCCATGAGCATGCTCTTCACAATCAACAACTCCCCGTTTTTTGGCAAAGAGGGAAAATTTGTCACCTCCAGACATTTAAGGGACAGGCTGATAAAGGAGACCGAAAAGAACCTGGCACTGAGGGTTGAAGATACCGATTCACCCGATCGCCTGATGGTATTTGGCAGGGGCATACTGCACCTATCCATTCTGATCGAGACCATGCGCAGGGAGGGCTATGAACTTCAGCTTGGACAGCCCAAAGTGGTGATCAAAGAGATTGACGGATTCAAGCACGAACCTGTGGAGCTGCTCTATATCAATGTTGATGAGGAGTTTTCTGGGAAAGTGATCGAGATTGTTACGGGTCGTAAGGGTGATATCCTGAATATTGAGAAGAAAGACGACCGGGTTAACCTGGAGTTTAAAGTTACAGCCAGGGGACTGATCGGTCTGAGGCAGCCCATTTTGACCGCCACTGAAGGAAATGCTGTTATTTCACACCGTTTCTCGGGTTACGAACCCTGGAAGGGAGAGCTGGTGCGGAAACGAAACGGTGCACTGATTGCCATGGAGACCGGCACCTCTATTGCCTACTCCATCGACAAGCTGCAGGACCGGGGTAAGTTTTTTGTCGATCCCATGGTACCGATCTATGCCGGACAGGTGATAGGCGAACATACCAAGTCGGATGACCTGGTGATCAATGTGACCAAAACCAAGAAGCTCTCCAACATGCGGGCCTCGGGTTCGGATGAAAAGGTCTCCATCGCACCTGCGGTGAAATTCTCCCTGGAGGAGTCGCTGGAGTATGTGGGAGAGGATGAATATGTGGAGGTGACCCCCAAATCAATTCGCCTGCGAAAGATCCTGCTCGCCGAACATGAACGAAGAAGGGATAAGAAGCAGGATTAAAATCTTTTTCCGATCGATACGGCGAAAGACCAGGTATCGTAATTCTCTTTAAAGTCGAAATATAGCATTGGGAGGAGGACCCAGTTCTTCTTCAGAACGATCGAATATTCCGCTCCCAATCTGACCACTCCCAGGTGGTCATGGGGCTCAATCTCCACACCGCCTCCGGCAAAAACAGCCCAGTGTTCGGTGATTTTGAACTCCCCGGCAAGGATAAGCAAAAGTGCATGCTCCCTCTCAATCTGCTGCTCCACGATCATGTAGTGATCCAGCTCATAATCGGCCATGAGGCCACCCCCCCACCTTCCATGGATGTGATAGAAGTAGTCCAGACCAATTTGCGGGACAAACAGACCCCTTGCTTCGGTATCCCCTAGTCCGCCGGCCACCGGAATAAATGTAAACCCAAATCCCGCAGCAAGTTGGTGCCGGGGGTGGTGTTCCTCTCTACCTGTATCCCCTTCCTGGGCATTAACATTCAGGAAGATCATACATAGCAGAATTACCGGAAGGATGGTATATCGGAGAAGAAAACTCATCATAAGCTCAGTCAAAAGTTAGTGCAAATTATTGTTCACAACAATTATAACAATTAACGCACTCTTTTGTGCATTCCGGAGCAACTTCCACTTCAGGCCGAAGGCTGAAGGGAAGAGCCAAGGGGCTCCTCTGAAGCGCTGAGCCAGGAGGTGGCCAGCCGTTTCAGGAAGAACCGGATTCTGTTCCGGAAACCGGGGATAATATGGCGGTCCCCCCGCAACATTCCGCTTACCGCTTTTGCAGCTATCATGCCGGGGGTCAGTGTGTGGGAAGCTTTTACTTCGCCTTCAGATAATTCAACACGGGGAGTCATGATCCCCATGGGTGCAGGATAAACCATGCTCACAGAAATTCCTGTCTCCTTCAGTGCTCCCTCCAGCTCTCTTGAAAAAGCATAGATTCTGCTCACTGAATAACGCAACTCGGGAGTGAGCGCCTCCTTCCCAAAGGGGAAAGGGATCACATGTTGGATGTAGGATGCGGCATGTTGCTTCATGTGAGGGATCAATCCCATGGTCAGCTGGGCTGCACCTCTGAACCGGGTTGTGAAATCATTTCTGGCAATTTCTGAAATATACCTGTTGTGTGCCACTGACCAGTCGCACGTGATGTTGTTGATAAGGGCCCGGATTTTGTAGCGGGTGCGGATTGTATCTGTAAAACGCTGGATGGCCTCGCGGTCAGCCAGGTTAATCTTTACTGCTTCAATCAGAACATCTTTTTTCAACTGCAGGCGGATGGCAAAGCGCTGGAGGTCCAGACTGGTGGTAGAGACAAGGATCAGGTTGCTTCCTTTGTGGGCGACCTCACGGGCAATGGCCTTGCCCAGTTGCCCCTCTGCACCCAGTATCAGTGTATATGCTGTGTATCGATCCATTGCCGGTGTTTCCACTCTTATATAAGAGACCATTTCATTATGAAAAGGCTGCGTCAAAATCAAAAAAAGATGAAAAAAAAACCTGGCAGCCATTCCATTCTGCCAAAAGGATGCAAGAAAGGTGCCAAACTTCTACTTACCAACCTGTCTATTACAACAGGTCGGTAAAAGCCTGGAACTAAAGAATTCCGGTGATCCGGTCCATGGCCAGGCTGGTAACAGTAGCAGTTTTTCCTGTGGAGGGACAGACTCCTTTTCCGTTGATTTCATCTACAATAGTCTGGATAAGAGGCATCTGGATATGCTCCGGAGGATCGGCAGTGAATGATTCTTCCTTTTCTCCTGTAATGAGCGTAACGGGCTTGAAGCTATAGACAGAGAATTTCAGCTTTCCTCTCTCCCCGGTCACCTCCACCAGGTCCTTCCTGTAGGGTTCGGGTGTGACGAAACTCCAGCTACAGGTGGCCGGGACATCTCCCGGAAGTGTGATCAGCGCCCCGATGGTGTCATGTGCTTCATAGAGCCCTCCATGGTTGGTTGCGGTACCGGTCACCTTTACCGGGTCACCGAACAGGTAAAACAGGATGTCCAGTGCATGACTGCCAAGGTCGTGGAAGTAGCCTCCGCCTGACACCTCCGAAACCACCCTCCAGGGCAGGTTTGATGGGTTGTGATCCTCCTTCCTGGCAGGAAAGTATTGCTGCATGTTGACATGCAGGATCTTACCAAGGGTTCCTTCATCCACGATCTTTTTTACGTGATTGAAGTAATCAAGTGACCTGCGGTAGTAGGCGATGTAGACCGGGACTCCCTCCTCACCTGCCGCCTCCCTGATAGCCTGGCATTCAGCAAAGCTCCGGGCCATGGGCTTCTCAATGTAGACCGGTTTGCCTGCTTCGATGCACTCCAGGGCATACTGCTTATGCGATCCTGGCGGTGTAGCTATGTAAACGATATCAACTTCGGGATCAGAGATCACCTCCTGGGGATCCATGTGCCAGGAGGGGACCCCGTGTCGGCGGGCATAATCCTCAGCCTTTTTAGCGGTTCTGCTGGCTACGGCCACCAGCTGCGAGCCCTTGATCTTGTTGAATGAAGGGGCACTTTTCTTTTCAGTCACTCTCCCGCAACCGATCATGCCCCACTGAATCTGTTGATTTACCATGTTCAGCGGTTTTAATATATCAGATCTGTTGATTTGCCAATGGGTGTTGCCTTGTGGTAAGTTACAAAAAAACCGCCTCACTTTCAAAGCGAGGCGGTGGCAATGTTATATGATTCAGGAACGGTTCCTATTGCGGCGTGGCAGTGATCAGAACTGTCCGGAGGTTTTCAATCAGGTTAAAAGTGGTAGAGAGCTCCTTGTTGGCAGCAATCTCACTGATGGGTGCCGCTGCCAGTGTGGTTTTGACCGTTTTGAGCTGGGCTGAAAGCTCCTTCAGCTTCTGGAATGTGGTCAGTACAACCAGTCCGCTGAGCTGATCTTTCTGGCGCTCAAAGGCATCATAAAGGACGCTTGCTGACGGATCCAGCTGGTTCAGGTAGATCACCAACAGTTCCCTGATATCACCCTCCTGCTCTTTTGTGAGTTCGGGAGTCGCCATTTTTTGCTTAAGCAGGTTGCTGGTAACATGTACTTTCTCAACAAAAGAGCCGGTCAGGAATGCAGTATGTATAAATACCATCTCCTGGTCGGAGTTATACTTCTTGCTGTCGGCCAGCAGTCCGTTAAAGAGCATGGCAATTGTGTCCCTTTTCATCATGGTCCCCTCCAGGTTCTCGATGGTCCATGTCCCGAACTTTGATTCGACCCCGATGTGCTTGGCAAGCTCCTGTGCTGCGGCAAAAGAGAGGTACATGGCTTCATTGTTCTCCCCGTACAGGTGGTACAGGATGTCGGTCATGTAGATACCCAGGTTGGCTGCTGCAATGGGATATGTGAATTTATAACTGTGTGCGCTGTATGGATCATTGGTCAGCACATCATAATACTCAGCATTTACCATGTCCAGGATATTGAATACCTGTTCAACCCTGCTCATGTTGGGTTCAATGGCTTCGGCGGCCTTGATATAGTCCTGGATGCTGAAAGTGTCATCGGATTGTGCTCCCTGCTTCTTGTTATTGCCACAGGATGACATGATTAACAGGGAGAAAGTGATGGCCAGTGTAATTTTCAAATACTTCATTTTCAGATCGAATTTGGGTTATACTGAAACAGGTAACGAATATAGCCAATTTATGCTTATTTATAATTGCAAATATTGTAAAAAAAGAGAAGCTGCCCGGATGGACAGCTTCTCAAGCCCTAAATCTAACCCTATTGTTAACCTAAATGCATCCGCAAAGTTGTGTTATTATTTTCACAAAAAACATGAGAAAACTCATATATTCAGAAAAGAGTACCGGGGAATCTACAATTTTTTATGTATATTTTCTGTAACCACGTGGCCGTCGAAAAGCTGGATGATGCGGTGGGCCTTTTCAGCATCACTGGGCGAGTGTGTAACCATCACGATGGTGGTTCCATCCTCATTCAGTTCGGTAAGCAGTGCCATCACTTCACCTCCGTTGGCCGAATCAAGGTTCCCCGTGGGCTCATCCGCCAGGATCAGCTTCGGATTGGTAACCACGGCACGGGCTATGGCAACACGCTGCTGCTGTCCGCCTGACAGTTGCTGTGGGAAGTGGTTCTTCCTGTGACTGATCTTCATCCGTTCCATTACCATCTCCACCCTCTTCCTGCGCTCTGATCCGCTCATCTTCAGGTAGAGCAGGGGCAGTTCGATGTTTTCATACACGGTCAGTTCATCGATCAGGTTGAAGCTCTGGAATACAAAACCAATGTTGCCCTTTCGGAGGTTGGTCCTGCCCTTCTCTTTAAGGTTGGCCACCTCGGTTTCATTGAAACCATAGGATCCACCCGAAGGATTGTCAAGCAGTCCCAGGATATTCAGCAGTGTGGATTTCCCGCACCCGGAGGGACCCATGATGGCCACAAACTCTCCATCCTTAACTTCAATATTTACATTATTCAATGCAGTAGTTTCGACTTCGTCGGTGCGAAAAACCTTAACAAGGTCAATAGTTTTAATCATCAGATCTGGTTTTAAATATATGATGGAACCAAAAAACAATCTATATGCCAAAATACGTAAAATGCAGGATACAAGCAAGGTAACCTATTTCAGATAAGAGATAAAGTGTTCACTTTTGAGACGTGTGTGTACGTTTTCGAACACTGCGTACACCCATAAACTATTTATCTGATACCTCCCGGTACCATGGTTTTCTATCAATGATGAACAGATCCGGAAATGTTACAACGATGCTATAACCGGTTCCAGGCGTGACCGAAAATGATATAGAAACCCCAGGAGTCGGGACCCCAGGCAAAATCAACTCCCGAATAGAGTCCGAACAGCCTGGCGATCTTATACCTGAACCCGGCCCCGTAGTTATAGGCCCAGTCAATCTCTTTGAATTCAGTGTCCGGATTGAACGCTTTGGCCACTCCTCCAAAAGCAGTAAGGCTCCACCGGGTGGTCAGATCGAACCGCTCTTCGGTTTCAAAGGTGAGGGTGTTGTAGTCCTGGAACCGCATGGCCGGAATCCCCCTCAGGTTGACAAATGGTTTCACAAAGAAGGGGATATCGCCCCAGCTATTCTGGAGCTCGGCCCTGAGTCCGGTGGTAAGCCATGAGGTTGGGTTGGCAAACCAGAGCCCGAACAATGAGGACATATTGAAGGTTACATCGCCCCCGAGCCAGGGTGCATAATGAGCGTATGAGGCCTTGGCAAACACCCCCTTATTGGGTGAAAAAGTGTTGTCGCGGTAGTCGAGGAAAAGGAGTGGTCCCACCCCCCCAAGCCGGTTCTTCAGCTCCCAGGGTTCCACATTGGGCAGATCCAGTCCCATGTCGGGAGTCACCGTGGTACTGGAGAACTTGTAGCGAAATCCCCCAAACAGTTTCACCTCGCCCATCCTGAATGCGATCTGCTGTATCACCCCCATGGTCTCCAGGTTGAATCCAAGTCCGTCTGGAAACAGTATCGAAAGCCGGGGTGGGTAGTAGGTCAGGTTCATAGAACCGTAGTAAGCTCCACCCACATAGCGGATGTGGTCGTTTTTCCATACGCCCGAGTGACCACCCACCAGTCCCCAGCTACCGTTTTCGGTATACATTCCACCCACCATGGAGAGGCTGGGAGGAGATTGTTCGCCTCTTTTCAGGGCCTCAATATCCCGGTGGATAAAGATGGGTCCGCCCGCCACACCATAGCCCACCGCCGGTTCGGTCACCGGCATTACAAAAGGAAGAAATCCTGCGACACTGGCCAGGAAGTAGCTCATATCAACCGCCCCGTCCTCCGGATCCCTGAAGGAGATCTTCTCCTTCTCCTGTGCCTGTAAAAGGGGCATTCCGGTCAACAGTGTAAGGGTAGCAAGTAATAGAACGAGGGTGATGCGTTTCATCAATAAAAGTTTTCGGGTTGGTTATCAATTTATCAGACTCCAAATCTATAGTTAAGTGAAAGAAGCAGTGATTTCCGGTTCCCGATGATCCCCCCTTCGGCCCTGAATTGCCATGACTTATTGAACTGGTATTGTCCCCCGATAATTACATTCCACTCCTGCTTGGGCTCTTTCAGAAGCCTGTACTCAACCGTTCCCTCTCCATTGGCATGTTCCAGGTTGTTCACAATGGGGGTCAGGACGTTGTTTGCAACCACCTTCATAGGGTCCAGGGGACCCAGTCCATCATACCAGGTCCAGTAGTTTGCCACAATTTCATCCCTGCGGTCCCAGGTTTCAGGGGGCAGCACCTCGTTAAGCACGATGGTTCCCTGTGTAATGTTTCCCATCTTCAGGCGCATGCCACCCACCCAGAAGGCGACATTGCTCTCCGGTTTGTCGCCAATGTGAAAGGCGCGGCCCAGCCGTTGGGAGAAAACACGGCTCTGTACCGGGTCCTCAAAATTGGACATTTTGGTCCAGACCCAGTTCCCGTCAAGCACCAGGAAGTACTTGCCCAGTCCGAAGGCCCCGGTGGTCCCCATCCCGTAGCTGAACCCATCCAGCTCGGCCACCGATGCCATCTGCACCGGAGAGGAGAGCTTTACACTGGTGGTGGCAAATGTTTTACCCACGATCCCGTACAGGTTCAGAAAAGGGAAGATCCACACATCAGGCCTCACGGTGATGGAGTTGGCAACAGCATGAACCTCTTCAAATTCGATGATCTCTGAAATATCGGTCAGGGGAATCTCTTCAAGCACACCCCCTTCAACTGCTCCTTCAAATCCCACCGCAATTTCTGAGATCACCACATCCTGACTGGCCCAAAAGTAGTTGAGCATCAGTCCGACAGGCTTGGGAAGGTCAAAACCCTTTTCATAAGCCTTCTCACCAAGGAGTGGAAGTATATATGGGTACTCGGCTTTTGTTGTATCGCCTAATTGCAGTTGGGAGTATTGACCATGGGAGAGCTGAGTCATCAATAAGAGAAGGGAAGAGAGCAGTAGAAGTTTATGAATCATGACAGGTTCGTTTTAAGTAAGAAATCAACACCTATTCAACAATCCGGATCGCAATCTGTTCAACAATGTTTGATGGGGATCAAAGTTCACAGGATCAGACCTGCTGGTGTTAAATCCTCTCCCAGGTCAGGAAAGGGTACTTTTTCTTCATCAGGTCCAGCTTCTCCTTCGTCCGGTGAAGTGTCAGCTGGTGTGCTTCTCCTTCTGTATCCTGGGGACGGTGTTCCATCAGTTTCACCAACGGCTCCACCTCTTTGATGATCTTTTGAGATTCATCAGAGATGAGTGCATCCCTGAATCTCTCCCAGATGTATTGTGTAGCCACCGGATTGGTGTGTAGCATATCCCCGGCATAGAACCGGTAGTCGCGCAGCTCGTCCATCACGATCTCATAGGAGGGAAAATAGAAAACCTGGCCGGGAAACTGTCTCTCCAACGCTTCTGTGGCCAGCAGCAGCGTGGCCTTGCTGAGCTGGTTGCCATGTGCCCCCTCTTTCCAGTGCCGGACCGGACTCACGGTGAGAAGGATCTTCAAATCCGGGTTGTGCCTGAACAGTTCGGGCAAAAAAGCTTCATAGGATTGAATGATCTCTTTGGTGGTAAGCCGGGTCCGGGTGAACCTGGAGGCCGGGATCTTGTGACAGTTACTAACCACCTCACCTGTTTTATTGTAGCGGTAGACCCAGGCAGTTCCCCAGGTGATGACCAGAAGCTGTGCTTCACCCAGTACCTTTTTTGCATGGATGAATTCCTTATTGATCCCATCCAGGCACGCCTCCCTGTGAGGTGCTGAAAAACCGGTATAGTGGTCAAAAGAGAACCATAGACCGTTGTGCTGCTCCAGCTCCGCCTCCCCGTACCGCTCCTTTTGTATGAGCGCCTCCAGTGAGGACATGACAGAGAGGGGATTGTATGTGGTGCCGAAGGGGTTGATGGTGATGGGGAAGAGGGACCGATCCATCACACGGCCGATATTTTCCGTAAAGCATGAACCCATAAGCAGGAGGGGTACGCGGTGATCCACCCGGAAAGGGTATTGGGGGATGGTGACTTCTGTGCTCAGTTTCATGTGAAGCGTGATTGATTTTCAATATATCAACAAGCAAGATAAATAAAATGCAACGAACCATACAGATCATCACCCCATCCCACAGCAGCCACTATGATTGGGAACTCCAGGTATCAATCGGACTTTGAACATTGTATTTATTTCTGTTGAGTACATGGGTGTAAATCATTGTGCTTCGAACATCTTTATGACCCAGTAACTCTTGAACGGTGCGAATATCATAACCATCCTCAAGAAGATGGGTAGCAAATGAATGGCGAAAAGTATGACACGAGGCGTTTTTGGTTATCTGTGACTTTTTGATAGCATTTTTCACCTCCTTTTGTAGAAAACTTTCATGGCGATAGTGTTGTTTCAATTTTCCTGAACGAGGGTCTATTGCTGGTTTCCTTGAGGGAAAAATATATTGCCAGGCTGGTTCCTTCGGAGCATTTGGATACTTTCTCTCCAACGCTTCTGGTAAAGAAGCACCTGCAAATCCTTTTACCAGCATGTTTTCTTCTAATTTGATCTTTGCCTTCTCTATTTGTCTCTTTAAATGTGGTATTAATGAGCGTGGAAGTATCGTTCGCCGATCGTTATCTCCCTTGCCTGCGCGAACAATTATTTCATTGAGATTGAAGTCAATATCTTTTATGCGCAATCTCAAACACTCGGTTAAACGCAATCCACTGCCATATAATAGTGAAGCTGTAAGATGAAATTCGCCGTGAAGGTTTGATATTACATCTTGAGCTTCATTGCGACTAAACACAACAGGCAAACGTTTTCCGATTTTTGCATGCTTGAACTCAAAATCTTCCAAAGGAATTTTCAGCACCTTTTTGTATAGGAATACAAGCGCATTTAAAGCCTGATTTTGAGTAGATGCGGAAACCTTTCTTTCAACTGCAAGATTGGTGAGGAAAACCGCTATCTCATTCTCCCCCATCTCTTCGGGATGTCTTTTACTATGGAAGATAATAAACCGGTATATCCAATTGATATAGGTTTTTTCCGTACTGTAGCTGAAATGATTAGTGCGAATTACTTCTCTGACATGATTTAAAAACTTTGAGCTTTTCATACTCGGAAAAATTGAGAGGTTGCCATATTTTCCTACAAATCCAACTTATTATACTGCATTTTGCAGTAATTGGTAGTTATACTTCATGTTATAAAGCAAGCGTCGATTATTGAACCTATCTTTAAATCCGAAGATTTTATAATAGGATTGTTATCGGCACTGCTGCTGCCAAACACGCAAAAAAGAATAGCCTGGTATTCATTATTACGATTTTAGAAGATCACAACCCAGTAACTATTTCTTAATGTCGTAAGCTTTCATATATCTGCCTTTATTTAGCAAATAATCTATATTATTGGAAATAAAGCATATATATTACATTGACGGGAGTATGTAAAATGTAAGGAAGTCACATGATCTAGATAAGTCACTTCTCTTCCTGTTTTCTTGAACAGGGATGCACTAACTGTTACTCACAGGCTTTTACTATCTGATCCTATTCATCTGTTCACTCACTGTCCCGTTTTTTCCTTTTCATCAATTCCTTAAGACCTGGATCCCAGACTCAGCCAGGGATCCGGAGAGTTTTACAGAAAATTCCGGGGTCCAAAGAGTTTATTATTGATTATTCTTAGTAATTTTCAATAGCATTCTCTTGATAGAATTCAATTCTTTGTGGGAGTGACGTGGCGAAGCAGTGGAATGCCAGGTGAATATGTTATACTCTCAAATGGACCTTTCAAGTTCTTTACAAATAAGAATTGGTCTATGCAATTCAATCATGAATGGCAGTTTTTTCATTCAAATTGGAGCACTA
>JBDLIQ010000060.1:0-23688 GCA_039714775.1 Bacteroidota bacterium | reverse complement strand
CTTAACTAATCCAGGCGGATACATCCTCCATGGTCACCGTCCCGATCTTCAGCTTGTTTTCTTAGAATGCATAGGCAAAGTGTAGGCCCAGACTTAGGTGATACCCGTGACCTGAGTAAGCATACTCCACGGCCGGTCCCATATGAAAATCTCCGATTTCGAATTCATAATTTGCCTCCAGGTGCAGCGCAAAGGATTTTTCAGGCTTGTCCCTTCCAATAAAAGTGATCCCTGGTGATACATTCAGGATAAGGTGCTGTATCGGTATAAAGCTTCCAATGATCCCCAGGTTTCTGTGCAGATGGTCGTCAAAGATATGTTCATAGCCTAATCCGTATCCAAAACGGGATGCTCCAATGTTCCGAACATAATGAAGGTGCAGGCCAAAGGCAAACGCTCCCTCTTCACCCAGGAAAACCAGGTTGTTTGCAACACCAACCTCATTTTTGGAATGGTTGTGATGTTCGTGATCATGAAGGCTGTGTTCATGATCCTGAGCCACCATTCCTTGTCCTGTATGTAGCAGGAATAGGATGGATAGAAATCCTGTTTTCCTTAAGAGATCCATTCCGTCACCTCCTCCATGCTTATACCAGCGAAACCAACAACCCTGCATCGGTCTTCTCCACTTTAGCAAGTTTGTTTTTGGTGAGTCCTTTGATGGCTTTGTCCCACTTCTTGTTGCTGAGTCCGGTCTGGCCTTTTAACTCATTCAGGTCAATGGGCGAGTTTTCTTTCAGAAGGTTCAGAACCATCTTTTCATCATCGGTTAGCTCAATAGCTTTTCGTTCAGGTTTCATCTGCGGGAAGAAGAGCACCTCCTGGATGGAGGACTGGTTGGTCATCAGCATCACCAGCCGGTCCATGCCCATACCCATACCCGAGGTGGGGGGCATGCCGTATTCCAGGGCGCGGACAAAGTCCATATCGATGAACATCGCCTCGTCGTCTCCTTTTTCGGAGAGTTCCAGCTGCTCCTGGAACCGCTCCAGCTGGTCGATGGGGTCGTTCAGTTCGGTGTAAGCGTTGCAGAGCTCCTTGCCGTTGACGATGAGCTCGAACCGTTCGGTGAGTTCGGGGTTGTCGCGGTGTTTCTTACAGAGGGGAGACATCTCCACCGGGTAGTCCATCAGGAAGGTGGGTTGGATCATGTGGGGCTCGGCTTTTGCGCCGAATATTTCATCGATGATCTTCCCTTTTCCCATCGATTCGTCCAGTTCAACATCAAGGTCTTTGGCCACATTCCTCAGGCCCGCTTCATCCATGCCCTCAATGTCATAACCTGTACTCTCCTTGATGGCATCGAACATGGTGACCCTTTTAAAAGGCCGTTTAAAGTTGATCTCCTGGTCACCCACCTGCACTTTGGTGGTCCCGTGCAGATCCATGGCTACCTTTTCGAGCATCTCCTCGGTAAAATCCATCATCCATTTGTAGTCCTTGTAGGCCACATAGATCTCCATCACGGTGAATTCAGGATTGTGGGTGCGGTCCATCCCCTCGTTCCGGAAATCCTTGGAAAACTCATAGACACCATCGTACCCGCCCACAATCAATCTTTTCAGATAGAGCTCATTGGCAATGCGCAGGTAGAGGGGAATGTCCAGGCTGTTGTGGTGGGTCATAAAGGGCCTGGCTGCCGCTCCTCCCGGTATGGGTTGCAGAACAGGGGTCTCCACCTCCAGGTATTCCCTCTGGTTGAACATCTCCCGCATGGAGGTGTAGATCTGGGTGCGTTGCCGAAACAGCTCCCTGGATTCCGGATTCACGATCAGGTCCACATACCGTTGCCGGTACCGGAATTCAGGATCGGTAACCGCATCGTACACCTTCCCTTCGGCCTCTTTCACAATGGGAAGTGGTCTGATCGACTTGCTGAGGAGGTAAAGATCCTGCACATGAACCGAGATTTCACCCACCTGGGTCCGGAATGCAAAACCTTTGATCCCGATGATGTCGCCGATGTCCAGCAGCTTCTTGAAAACAGTATTGTAGAGGGTCTTATCTTCATCCGGGCAGAGTTCATCTCTGTTCAGGTAGATCTGGATCCTGCCCGAGGAATCCTGGATCTCTGCAAACGAAGCCTTTCCCATGATCCTTCTGCTCATGATCCGGCCCGCAAGGGTAATCTCTTTTAATGCCTCCTCATCCTTTTCAAAAACCGATTTCACATCTGAAGCTTTGTGGCTGATCTCAAAAGTTTCAGGGGGGTAGGGATTGAGTCCGAGTTTTTTGATCTCCTCAAGGGAATTTCTTCTGATCTGTTCCTGTTCGCTGCGTTCGGGATTGTGCATTTCGGGATTTATTTTTCTGGGCGTAAAGGTATAAAAAAGATTATGTTAATTTTGCAGGGAGAGAAGGGGAGACTGCCTGCTGAACTGCAAATAATCATGGATAAAAACTGGGTAATAAAGGCACAGGGTAAAGAAGATTTAGTTACTTCATTATCCAGGGAGCTTGCCATTGATAAGCCACTGGCCCAGTTGCTGGTGCAACGTGGAATTACCAGTTTTGAAGAGGCGAAGGGCTATTTTCGGCCAGACCTTGCAAACCTCCACGATCCATTCCTGATGAAGGATATGGATCTGGCCATTGAACGGATCGTTGAGGCCATCCAGTCGGGTGAAAAGGTGATGATCTATGGCGATTATGATGTGGATGGGACCACTGCGGTTGCCCTGGTCTATTCATTTTTCAAGGACCATTTCAAGGAGATTGACTATTACATTCCTGACCGGTATGAGGAGGGCTATGGTGTCTCCCTGAAAGGGATCGACTATGCGGCCCGGGATGGATATTCACTGATTATAGCACTCGATTGTGGGATCAAGGCAGTGGATAAGATTGACTATGCCAGCAAAAAGGGAATAGATTTTATTATCTGCGATCACCATAATCCGGGGGATCAGATTCCGGATGCAGTTGCCGTACTTGATGCCAAGCGGAAGGATTGTAACTATCCATACAAGGAGCTCTCCGGTTGCGGAGTTGGTCTCAAGCTGGTCCAGGCATTCGCAATAAAAGCCGGGTTGTCAAAGGAGAATATCAACGAATACCTGGATCTTGTTGTGGTGAGTATTGCTTCTGATATTGTTCCCATTACTGGGGAGAACCGCATCCTGGCCCATTACGGATTGAAAAAACTGAATGCAAACCCCTCGACAGGGCTCAGGGCCATTAAGGAGGTATCGGGGATCAAATCCCAGGAGATAGACATTGAGGATATCGTATTTAAAATCGGGCCCAGGATCAATGCAGCGGGAAGGATGGAGTCGGGACGGAAATCTGTTGATCTGCTGGTATGTGAAGAGAGTGCCGATGCCGGCATCATCAGTAAGAAGATCAACAGCTTCAATGTGGACCGGCGGAACATAGACACAGAGATTACCAGGCAGGCCATTGAGATGATCGATGGAAATGCACAGCTCCAGGAGAAGAGTTCCACCGTACTTTACAATCCGGAGTGGCACAAAGGGGTCATTGGAATCGTTGCGTCGAGACTACTGGATCACTACTATAAACCTACAGTAATTCTTACGCGGTCTGGTGAATATGCAACAGGATCAGCCAGGTCGGTAAACGGATTTGACCTTTACAAGGCGGTTGAGTCGTGCAGTGACCTGCTGGAAAATTTCGGAGGACATAAATATGCTGCCGGACTCACCATGAAGGTCAGCAATGTTGAGAAATTCACAGAGAGGTTTGAATCTATCGTTAAGGAGACCATCGATCAGGAACAATTGATCCCTGTAGTTGAGATTGATACCGAGCTTCGGTTGAAGGAGATTGGTGATAAATTTTTCCGTGTTCTCAAGCAGTTTCAACCCTTCGGGCCGGAGAACCTGAACCCCATTTTTCTTTCGGAAAATGTGGTGGACAATGGTTATGGCAGAACGGTGGGTGCAAACGGCGAGCACCTGAAACTGACACTTATCCAGGAAGAGAGCCCCTTTGTGGTGTTTCCCGGCATCGCCTTCCACCGGGGACAGGAGTTTAAAAATATCAACAAAGGAGCACCATTCGACATCTGTTACCAGCTTATGGAGAACGAGTTCAGGGGCAGGGTGAATCTGCAGATCAACATCCTGGATATGAAATTTGATTAGTGTCCTGTCACAGGACACTAAAGACTCAGCCGCATCTGGATACCCGTATCGTATCTCCGGTCTCCTTCTGTCAGATCATATCCCGACCCTGTCTGTTTCCTGTCGTCATAGGTAATCATTGATACTTTGCATTCAAGGGTCACCCTTTTTCCCGGTTTAAGTGTGACCACCGCCGTGAGTTTCTGGCCTCTTCCATGATAGACGGGAAAATTGAATTGATGGAAGAGGCCGGGTTCATAGAGGTAGATTCGCTGATCCCATGAGGGGATGTTGAACACCACAAACTGGAGGGTACATCTCAGTTTCCCCTGCTGGTTAACCCGTGCCTGCTGAAGGGCCGCAAATCCGTGCCCACTGCTGTTTTCATCCATGATTGTGATAACCAACCTGGATTGCCACTGAAACCTCTTTGCAGGTTGACAGCCTATCCTGCCGTCGAGTCTGGTGAGGTTGTTCTGAACCATGGGGCGAAACCCTGTTTGATCACCGGCAGGTGTTATTTGCCAAACTTTCCTGTTCAGGCGGATCCTCCAGGAGTTCTCACCGGGTATGCTGCCCTGAAGTGTAAGGTTGTAGGCGAGTCCGGCTGAGGGCACCCGGATATGGTGTCGTGGAGCGGGGTACTCAAATAGTTCGGCGGAAAAACCGGCAACAAGACTGCGGACCGGTTCAGCATGGAGATGGAGCATCAGTCCCCTTTCGTTATTGATGTGACTTCCGGAGGCATAGGCTGAAGAGAATGTCTCCCTGTGGTTGGTGCCGTAATGGTGAAGTAGCAGTCCGCCGGAGAGGAAATCATTCAGATGGTACCTGGCACCGCACAGGATCGCCATTGTTTGCGTTTTCCCATGGGAATACTCACAGAAGGTCTCAAAATTTCCCGATTGCCACCTCCAGAATATGCCAAGGGCATGCTTCACGATTGGGGATGGATCAACCTGAAGGCTGTCCCTCCCCCTTTCCGTCAATCCGGACACTTCAGCGGAGTATTGTAGCCCTGTGAAGAGGGCTTTATGGTGAACCATGGCCATGGCCCCGGCATTTCCCAGATACCCCAGGCTCCGTCCGGCCAGCTCATTGGGGGAGCGGTGGAGTCCCGATTCACGCATGCGGGCAACCCAGTCAACCTCTTCTGCCTCCGAAGGCAGGTCGCCCACAGAGAGATCCATGGGCTGAAGGGATGACCAGAGGGTTAGTTTTACAGGACTCAGGTTCAGTCTGCATACCATGCCCCTGTGGAGACCTGTCTCCTGAAGTCCGGCATAGGGTTTCAGGGATGTTGTATGGGCAGGCTGGTGAGTGAGCAGACCCGGTGCTGAAAACCGGTCCGAACCCTGGATCAGACCCATTCCATGGCGGAGCCTGTAGGTGCCCAGGACCACCTGGTCCAGGATTCTCTGTCCACGGTATTGTACAAAGCCTGCAAGGTACTCGGGCCGGCCTCCCCTGAACTCCTTTTCTCCCGGATCCTTTTCATAGGCAAGGCCCATTGAGAGATGTTTTCCTGCACCTGTTTTTAACTTCAGACTGTTTTTCCATGGGGAGCCGGTATAGACCGGATTCGCATGGCCGGGTTCCTGTTGCATATACCCTGCTGCTGACGGAAATTTGCGTCCTGTAGACAGTAGGATCCTGCGCTCTCTGCTCCTGCTTTTTATTCTCCCGGGATGCTTCTCTACCGTAATAAAGCGGGAAATCTCTTTCAGCCGGGAGATCCGGAACCCTGTAACTGACCCCAGTTCATAGATGGAGAGCAGATCCCCGTAGGTGTCCCGGTATTCAGTGATCATGGCTGCCTGGAATGAGGTGAAGAGGCCCGAAGCTTCCAACTCCTCATTTGATGCACTGTTGAGGCTGACCGGATGTTGTCCCAGCTCCTGAAGCTCCTCAAAGCACTGGGTATTGATCTGTGACCCTTCATCCTGAACAAGCATATCTTCTGCCCGGTCGGTAAGAGCAACCTTCTCCTGTGAGAAGAGGAGAGGAGATGCCAGGAAAATCCCCAGCATGATTGCGGTCATCCCGGTGAGCCTGCTATTACCAGCCATGATACAGCGTGAGGGAGGGGGTGATCCCGGTTTCAAAACAGCTTGCGGTGGCCATGGTGATGCCCTGGTTGCGAAATTTCAGAGAGATTCCTCCCGACAGGGTGTATGGGGCACTGCTTAACCCCAGCAGCAGCCTGAAGTAGTCAGTGACGAATATTTCGAGGCCCTGGCACCAACGCAAACGGTCTCCTCCCCGGAATTGAAAATCTACATGCCAGGTGGCTGTTCTGAAAAAGGTGTAGGATAGTCCGGTGGATAGCTCCATAGGAGCACTCCTGGTGGTGGATTCCATGGTGCTCCATGTTAGCGGATTCCTTACATGCGCACCAAGGACCAGATCATCCCGGACGGTGGTTTGTATCCCCAGGGCACATCCTGCGGCAAGGTGGTGACCATATTCCAGGGTGATGTTATCCATGAGATTGATTCCCACCCCGGCATAGATCGCAGGATGAAGATGCAGTCCATACCCGATCCAGGAGGTGAGCTGTCTCAGACCTTTGATCCCGGTTGTGGAGAGGGTGGCCCCGAATCCTCCCCGTTCAGCCGGGAGCTGCAACGAAAGTGATGAAATCCCAAGCTCCTTTATCAGGAAGGGACGGGCATGATGCAGAGAGATGGCATGCTCCTTCATCCGGCCCAGTCCGGCCTGGTTGTACATGGCATTTGCCATGCCGGTGCGGGATGCAAAGCATCCGCCCAGGGCCGTTCCGGTAGATTCCTGCCACGGAACCTGACCCGAACCCGGGAAAAAGGACAAAAAAAAGACCGGGATCAGAAATCCCGGTCTCGCCATGTTCCACATTCGTGGAGGGTTCATTGCCTTATCAGTTGGTTTTAAATTTAAATTTGACCTCCTTCAGCTCCTCATTGGCCTTTACAATCTTCTTGGCAAGGTCGGTCTTAAACTGCTTCATCTTCTCCATCACCGAAGCATCGCCTGTGGCCAGGATCTGTGCTGCCAGTATACCCGCATTCCTTGCCCCGTCAAGTCCAACCGTTGCAACTGGTATCCCCGGAGGCATCTGCAGAATACTCAGTATGGAATCCCATCCGTCGATGGAGATGGATGCTTTGATCGGGACTCCGATCACCGGCAGGGGTGTGAGGGCTGCAATCACCCCGGGAAGGTGTGCGGCTCCGCCCGCTCCTGCAATGATCACCCTGATGCCTCTTTCCGCTGCATTTTTCCCATACGCTGCTGCTTCATCCGGTGTCCGGTGCGCAGAGAGGGCATTGATCTCAAAGGGGATCTCAAATTCATCCAGCAGCCTGGCTGCCTGCTCCATAATGGGAAGGTCTGATGTGCTTCCCATAATAATACTGACTTTGGGATTCATAGGATTAATGTTCTTTATGGTTAAATATCAGCCAGTGAACCGTCAAAAAAAATCATTATTATACATTATTACGGAATGATATGATAATGATTTTTATTTGTAAGTTACATGTGGCCTTTAATATCAATTAATATCACGTGAATTTACATTTTTTTCTGTCTAAAATTTTCAATTTCGTTTCATTCCAGCGGATCATTGACTATTTTCGACAAAAATTTCCCGTATGGCAGAGGTTGTCAAAGTACATGATAAGCATTTTAAGCCGTTTATTTCAGAAGAACGGATTCAGAAAGAGGTCTCTCGCATTGCAGAGCAGATGAACCGGGATCTGGCAGATAAGGATCCCATTTTCCTGGGAATACTCAACGGAGCATTCATGTTTGCCAGCGACCTTTACAAGCAACTCAACTTCCCTTGCCAGATTACCTTTCTGAAGCTGGCCTCATACAGTGGAACAGAGTCAACAGGAACCGTCAAGCAGCTTATCGGGATCAACCGTGACCTGAAAGACCGGATGGTTGTGGTTTTGGAGGATATCGTGGACACAGGGGTAACCCTGGAGACCATCATCCGGCAGCTGTCGGGTTACCAGCCTGCCGGGATCAGGGTGGCCACTTTCCTGCATAAGCCTGAGGCCACAGTCAGGGAGGTGAAGCTCGATTACGTGGGAATAGAGATTCCCAATGATTTTATTCTGGGGTACGGGCTGGACTATGACGGGTATGGCAGAAATTTCAAGGAGATTTACCAATTGGTAGATGAGTGATAGGTTTCTTTACTATTTTTGGGTACAATTAAATAAACTGGAAGAGATATGTTGAATATTGTATTGTTCGGACCTCCGGGATCGGGAAAAGGCACCCAGGCCGAAAAGATTATTGAGAAGTACAACCTGGTACATATCTCCACAGGAGATCTGCTCCGCAAAGAGGTGGCCGATCAGACCGAATTGGGGAAGCGAGCCAAAGTGATTATGGATAGCGGAGAGCTGGTGTCAGACGAGATCGTCATTGGCATGATCCGTAACAAACTGGAGGAGCACCAGGATGGACCCGGGTTTATCTTTGACGGATTTCCCAGGACAGTGGAGCAGGCCAGGGAACTTCGCAAGGCACTTACCGATTTTGATGAGCGAATCTCCATGATGATCTCACTGACAGTGCCCCGCGAGGAGCTGATGAAAAGGCTTCTGAAGAGGGGTAAAGAGTCAGGACGCAGTGATGACAACCAGGAGACCATCAGCAACCGCATCGATGTTTACAACAGGCAGACCCTTCCTGTTTCTTATTACTATGAGAAGATGCATAAGCATACGCCTGTAGAGGGTGTGGGTAGTATTGATAAGATATTTGGCCGCATTGTTGAGGTGTTAAAAACAATAGGTTGATTAAGGCTCTGTTCAATCTTTGCCTATGTCCAATGTAAACTTTGTAGATTATGTGAAGATCTTCTGCCGCTCGGGAAAGGGCGGAAGCGGATCGGCACACCTGCGCAGGGATAAACTCACCAGGAAAGGGGGACCGGATGGTGGAGATGGCGGACGCGGGGGCCATATCATTCTCAGGGGGAATGAGCAGCTCTGGACACTGCTCCACCTTAAATACAAGAAACATGTGTTTGCCACCCACGGTGAATCGGGGGGAGACTCACTGAAGACGGGGGCCAGTGGTGAAGATGCAGCCATTGAAGTGCCACTTGGTACTGTGGCGCGGGATGCTGAGACGGGTGAGGTGCTCTTTGAGATCACCAGCCACGACGAGGAGAAGACCCTTATTCCGGGAGGAAGGGGTGGACAGGGAAACGATCACTTTAAGTCCTCCACCAACCAGACCCCCAGGTATGCACAACCTGGTGAACCGGGGGATGAAGGATGGTTTATCCTGGAGTTGAAGCTGCTGGCCGATGTGGGGCTGGTGGGATTTCCAAATGCAGGGAAATCCACGCTGCTTGCTGCCATGTCGGCCGCCAAACCAAAGATCGCCGACTACCCCTTTACCACCCTTGTACCCAACCTGGGGATTGTGAAATACCGCGACGACCGCTCTTTTGTGATGGCCGATATTCCGGGTATCATTGAGGGGGCCAGCGAAGGAAAGGGGCTGGGGCACAGGTTTCTGAGACATATTGAGAGGAACTCTATGTTACTCTTCATGGTGCCTGCCGACAGCAAAGATATCAGGGATGAGTATGCAGTGCTGTTGAAGGAGCTGGAGAGGTACAATCCCGAGTTGCTGGATAAAGAGCGGCTGCTTGTCATTACGAAATCTGACCTGCTGGATGAGGAGCTGACTGCCGAAATTAAAAAGGAGCTGCCTGAGGTCAGGTATCACTTCATCTCCTCGGTGGCCAACCTGGGGCTGGTGACCCTGAATGATATCATCTGGACCATGCTTACTTCCTGAGGTATGATAGAGTGGCTGATGCAAATTGATACGAGGCTGTTCCTGTTTCTCAATGGACTCAACAGCGAATCCTTTGACGGGATCATGTTTTGGATTAGCGGGAAGACCACCTGGTGGCCGTTCTACCTGTTGCTGCTTGGATTCCTGGGGTGGAAAAAGAGATGGCAGCTCGCCCCCATGATCCTGTTTATTGTTCTCGTCGTGACACTGGCCGACCAGACCTCGGTTCACCTTTTCAAGGAGGTGTTCCAGCGTTTGAGGCCCTGTAAGGAGCCCAATCTGGAGGGGCTGGTTCACCTGGTGAACAACAGGTGTCCTGGCAGGTATGGCTTTGTCTCCTCTCATGCAGCCAACACCTTTGCAGTGGCAACTCTTTTGCTTTTCTGGGTCAGAAGGCGATGGTTTACAGTTGTTATGGTCTTCTGGGCACTGCTGGTCGGGTACAGCCGCATCTACCTGGGTGTTCACTACCCGGGCGATGTGCTGGCAGGCTCGCTCCTGGGCTTTGGGTGTGGATGGCTGGTTTTTTGGTTGTTTGACCTGGTGATGAAGAAGTTGCCCTCCACCTGGTGGATTACCCGCTCCGGGGGCGGAGATAATTCCCGGTGATCTCAAATACCATGCGCTGCATTAACAGTGAACATACCGATCCCTGGTTTAACCTGGCTTCAGAAGAGCTGTTGCTGAGGTCCCGTACGGAGGACTATTTCCTGCTCTATCGCAACCGGCCCTCCATTGTGGTTGGAAAGCACCAGAACACCCTGGCGGAGATTAACCTGCCCTATGTGCTGGAGAATGGTATTGTTGTGGCCAGGAGAATCTCCGGGGGAGGCACGGTTTTTCATGACCTTGGAAACATCAATTTTGCCTTTATCACTTCGGGGAAGGAGGGTGAACTGGTAGACTACAGGAAACACACCCTTCCCATGATCGAAGCCATGGGAAAGATGGGGCTGAAAGTCACCATGGGGAAACGAAATGAACTGCTCCTTGGAAAGCAAAAAATTTCGGGAACCGCCAGTCATGTTTTTAAACATCGTGCCCTTCATCATGGCACCCTCCTCTTCTCATCCGAATTGGAAAACCTCTCTGCGGCGCTAAGGGTAAAGCCTGGCAGGTTTGAGGACCGTGCTGTGAAATCCATACGATCGGAAGTTACAAACATAAGCGACCACCTTGTTGAAAAAATGGATGTTGTCGATTTTCAGAAGCGGCTCCATGACCATATCTTAGATACCATGGACGGTGCGATAAAATACCAATACAGTCCAAAGGACCTGGACGGGATCAACCAGCTGAAGCAGTCCAAATTCTCCTCCTGGGAGTGGAATTTCGGAACCTCTCCAAAGTACCAGTTCAACAAAATATTCCGGTTCGGATCAGGTGAGATTGTCCTTCACATGAATGTAGAGAAGGGGATCATTAAAGAGGTGGATATCGAGGGCGAGTTTCTGGGAACCAAAGATGTCCACGTACTTGAATCGATTCTGGCAGGTGCCATCCACGATCCTGCGACCCTCCGCATGCGCCTCTCGCAGGTGAATGTTTCAGATTACATTAACGGACTGGAGAACGAAGCGTTGCTGTCTGGAATGTTTTAACCCGGATCATCCCGGCTAAGGTCTCTAATACATTGCCCATGGTTTTATTGAATATAAACAAATGCTATTGAGCGTTTGAAAATATCTGGAGGAGGTTCATTTTAGAATCTCTGTCAGCGTATCAACTCCCAGGTTGATTCCGTCAACTATAAAGCGGGCCTGCTTGTAGTATACCTCTCTTTTATCAAGGAGTTCAGAGATAAATTCCAATAACTCCTGCTCGCTTTTTCCTTTGATCAGGGGCCTTTCGGTTTTGGAGTTCAGCAGCCGATCTTTCAAAGCGGCAGGAGAGAGGTTGAGGTAGATGGTGGTGCCATTGTCGTTCATGACCTGCATCATATCACTGTGACATGGGGCACCACCTCCGGTGGAGACCACCACCTTTTCACGGTTGCACAGCTCAAGCAGGATATCGTGCTCCCATTTTCTGAAAACTTTCTCTCCGTGTTCGCTGAAGATTCCCGGGATGGTCATGCCGGCCGTCTCCTCTATCAGGTGGTCCATGTCCACAAAATCGTATCCTGTCTTGCGGGCCAGCTTCGACCCCAGAGTCGATTTCCCCGATCCCATAAAGCCAATAAGGAAGATTCGCGTTTGCATGCTACCACTCTAATGAGAACTGGCCGTTTGATTCCTTGCTGTCATCGTCATCACCCCCCTTTTTATCAGTTGGGGTGGTCTCTTTGGGTTTTATAACCTCCATGGGCACCTCATCGGGATCCTGTTTTGGTGCGGTGGCCTTCTTCTTTAGAGGTTTTTTCTTTGCGGGTTTAGTCTTATCACCGGCCTCCTTCTTGTCAGCAGGTTGTCTCTTGTCTGAGGATTCTTTCTTGTCCACAGCTCCCTTTTTGTCAGTACCTTTTCCCGCCTCTGTTTTTCCAGGCTTCTCTTTCGTAGCAGGTTTCGGTGCAGTGCTCTTCTTGCTGGCCGGTTTTTTCTTTTCAGGCTTATCCTTTACAGGCTTTTCAGCTACCGGCATTTTTGCAGGAGCCTCTTCTATCTTTTCCTCTTCACTTTCGACTTTCTGGCTGGCAACCTCCTGACTGCCGACTTGTAGAGGTTCAAGCTCCTCTACGATCTTCACCTCGTAATTGGAGAGCCTTTTGCCCCGGGCCTTGTAGCTCTTGATGCCAATGAATTCGGCCACTTCGATAATCTCCGGGTCGCGATCACGGCTCTTGCCTCCAAACTTCAGTTCAAGGCGGGGGTACTCCACCTCGGTAACGCGGATCAGCCTCGATTCGGGATGATCGCCGATAAACCGGATCGTTTTTGCTGAAGGTTCAATATGGAACCGCTTCAGGTAGTAATAATCCTGTTCGGCATCAAAGTAGGCGGCCGACCAGATCTTTCCTTTCCGGTACTTCTCGATGATCAGTACATCGTCCGCGAAATGGTTGCTCAGGTCAAAGCCGGTGGTCCTGAAATGCCCCGATTTGGTGATCACCAGGATGCTATCCTCACCCGAGAACTCTCCCAGGAAGGTGCCCCTGGCATCCACATTCAGGCGAAGGACATCCTCATCGAACCAGATCTTTCTTCCGCCCAGGGTGGAGACACCCCTCTCCTTCATCACAATTTTCTGGACCGCAAACTTGGTGAGAATGTTCCCCATGGCGCCCCTGCCCTTGATGGCCAGCTCGGCAAAATCATGTTCAAAGATGGGATTCTTCAGGCGCGGCCTGGGTCTCAGGAATACCTTGATCACCTCTGCCTCACCGTTGGGATTGGCGGTGAAATAGAGGATCTTTGTACGGTTGTGCTCTTTCCCGATGTTGTACTGCTTGTCGCGGGTAATGCCGGTCACCGATGCCCGCTTCATCATCACGTTGCCCGAATTCCCGTCAAAATAGACCACGTTGTAGATGGTCCGGTTGTCGTTCCTCTTAAAGACGGCAGCATGAATAATCTCCTTGCCCACAAACTGCTTGTCCGCCACCCTGGTGATGGTATAGGTTCCGTTTTTCAGAAAGACGATGATGTCATCGATATCGGAACAGTCACAGACATAATCATCTTTTCTTAGTCCGGTACCAATAAAGCCATCTTTGGCATTCATGTAGAGCTTCTGGTTGGCCACCACCACCTTGGCGGCTTCGATGCTGGCAAAACTCCGCAGCTCGGTTTTCCGGTCCATCCCCTTGCCATACTTCTTCTTAATCTGCCTGAAATAGTTGATGGTGTATGTAACCAGGTTGGCCAGGTGGTTTTTCACCTCTTCCATCTCCTCCTCCAACGATTTGATGTGCTCGTCGGCACGCTTTGTATCGTATTTGGAGATACGCTTGATCTTGATCTCGGTCAGCTTGATAATATCCTCCCGGGTAACCTCACGAAACAGCAGCTTCTTGTATGGGTCGAGGCCCTTGTCGATGGTCTCGATCACACTCTCCCAGGTTTCGCACTCCTCGATATCGCGGTAGATCCGCTTCTCGATGAAGATCTTCTCCAGGGAGGACATGTGCCAGTTCTCCCGGAGTTCACGGAGCCTGATCTCAAGCTCCTGCCTCAGCAACTCCTTGGTGTGGTCGGCATTCACCTTCAGGATCTCACTCACCCCTACAAACCGGGGTTTGTCATCTTCGATCACACAGCAGTTGGGTGAAATGGAGATCTCGCAATCGGTGAAGGCATAGAGGGCATCGATGGTCTTGTCGGAGGAGACGTTTGCCCCCAGGTGTACCAGGATCTCCACATTCTCGGCCGTATTGTCATCGATCCGTTTGATCTTGATCTTTCCCTTCTCAGTGGCCTTGATCACCGAATCGATCAGGCTGGTGGTGGTTTTTCCATAGGGAAGGTCTTTGATCACCAGTGTCTTGTTGTCTACCTTTTCGATCTTCGCCCTGACACGGATGGAGCCACCACGCAAACCGTCGTTGTATTTGCTTACCTCGGCCAGACCGCCTGTGGGAAAGTCGGGGAAGAGTTCAAAACCTTTTCCCTGGAGGAATTTGATGGAGGCATCGATCAGCTCGTTGAAATTGTGGGGCAGGATCTTGGAGGAGAGTCCCACGGCAATACCCTCGGCACCCATTGCCAGCAGCAGGGGGAATTTTACCGGGAGGGTAACAGGTTCTTTGTTGCGCCCATCGTAGGAGAGCTTCCATTCGGTGGTTTTGGGATTGAACAACACCTCGTTGGAGAACCCCGACAGTCTGGACTCAATGTACCTGGAGGCTGCTGCACCATCTCCCGTGTAGATGTTTCCCCAGTTCCCCTGTGTATCTACCAGCAACTCCTTTTGTCCCAGTTGCACCAGTGCATCTCCGATGGATGCATCTCCGTGGGGGTGGTACTGCATGGTGTTTCCGATGATGTTGGCCACCTTGTTGAACCTGCCATCATCAATTCGTTTCATGGCATGCATGATGCGGCGCTGAACCGGCTTCAGTCCGTCGGTGATATGGGGAACGGCCCGTTCCAGGATCACATAGGATGCGTAATCGATGAAATAGTCCTCATACATCCCGGTAAGGTGGGTGATTTTCACCTCATCTCCTGAATGTCCCTCTTCGGGGTTTCCACCCGGTGCATTGTCTTCAAATTCTGTCATTCTGATCTACGCTCTCTTGCGGGGTTTACCTAATCTGTTCAGGTCAGGCTACCTCTACCGGATCCTCTTCCACCCGTAGCCTCTGTATGATGAAATCCTGCCTTTCAGGTGTATTTTTTCCCATATAGAAACCAAGAATCTCTTTCAGGTCATCATCCTTCTTCATACGAACGGGTTGTAGCCTGATATCAGGACCAATGAAGTGTTTGAATTCATCCGGTGAGATCTCACCAAGCCCCTTGAACCTGGTGATTTCCGGATTCTTGCCCAGTTTCTGCATGGCGTCCGATCTCTCCTCGTCCGAATAGCAGTAGATGGTCTCTTTTTTATTCCTTACCCTGAACAGGGGGGTTTGCAGAATATAGAGATGGCCATTGCGGACCAGGTTGGGAAAGAACTGGAGGAAAAAGGTGAGCAACAGCAGCCGGATGTGCATTCCGTCCACATCGGCATCGGTGGCGATCACCACATTCTTGTACCTCAGTCCGTCCAGTCCGTCTTCGATGTTCAGGGCTGCCTGCAGCAGGTTAAACTCTTCATTTTCATAAACCACCTTCTTGGTAAGCCCGAAAGAGTTAAGGGGCTTTCCCCGGAGACTGAATACTGCCTGGAGGTTTACATTTCTCGATTTTGTAATGGAGCCGGAGGCAGAATCCCCTTCTGTAATAAACAGGGTGGACTGGTTTTTCTGGTCATGCTTGCCGTTGTAATGTACACGGCAGTCACGCAGTTTCTTGTTATGAAGATTGGCCTTCTTGGCCCGCTCCCTGGCCAGCTTCTTGATGCCCGATATCGCTTTGCGCTCCTTCTCCGACTCCTGGATCTTCTTCAGCAGGATGTGTGCCGTCTCCCCGTGCTTGTGCAGGTAATCATCCAGCTTTGTGGTGAGGAAGTTCATGATAAAATTCCTTACAGAGGGGCCTTGAGGGCCAATGTCTTTCGAACCCAGTTTTGTTTTGGTCTGGGACTCAAAGACCGGCTCTTCCACCTTGATACTGATGGCCGCAATGATGGAGGTCCGGATGTCCGAGGCATCGAAATCCTTCTTATAGAAATCCCGCACTGTCTTTACCAGCGCCTCTTTGTAGGCCACCTGGTGTGTGCCGCCCTGGGTTGTGTGCTGACCATTTACAAAGCTGAAATACTCCTCCCCGTACTGGTTTCCATGGGTGATGGCCACCTCAATGTCACCGTTCTTCATGTGGATGATGGGGTAGAGCCCCTCGCCGCTCATGTTCTCCTGCAACAGGTCCAGCAATCCGTTCTTCGAGAGAAATTTTTGCCCGTTATAGAGGATCGTCAGTCCGGTGTTGAGGTAGGTATAGTTCCGAAGCATCGCTTCGATGTACTCGTCGATGAAGTTGAACTTTCCGAACATGGTATGATCGGGTTCAAAGGTGATCAAGGTCCCGTTCTTCTCCGATGCATTTTTCTGGGGATGGCTTTTTACAAGCTCCCCTTCGCTGAAATCGGCCTCCTTAACTTTTCCTTCACGGAAACTCTGGATATTGAAACTTGATGAGAGTGCATTTACAGCTTTTATCCCAACGCCGTTAAGCCCCACAGATTTTTTAAATACCTTGGAGTCGTACTTGGCCCCTGTATTCATTTTAGAAACCACATCGACCACCTTCCCCAATGGTACACCCCGTCCGAAATCACGGATGGTGACCCGGTGTTCATCAATACCCACTTCGATGGTTTTTCCAAACCCCATCATGTACTCGTCGATGCAGTTATCAATCACCTCTTTCAACAGGATATAGATCCCGTCATCGGGCGAGGAGCCATCTCCCAGCTTCCCGATATACATGCCCGGACGCTTTCTGATGTGCTCTTTCCAATCTAAAGTCCGGATTGTTTCTTCTGAATAATTCGCCGTCATATCAATCTCTCCGCTATGGCACAAATATAACCAAAAGTATGGCCCCGCCATGATCCAGTTTTCAACACAAAACTCTTAAAAAACAGTTGAAAACAGTGGTATTGACGGCATCGGTCAGCTCCATTCAACCGCCCTAACCTCCATATGAGTGAGGGTGTTGTGCCGGTAGGTTCCCCTGCTGTCGAACCTCCACTTCCACTGTTCGCTCCGTGCTCCTTCCGGCAGCCCGGTGTAGAGCAGCGGCCTGGTGGATTCATTCCCGTTCTTGTCCCGGTTTACTTCAACTGTATCTGTAACAAGAGAGCCGGGGGTACGGGTGATCCACTCCAGGTGGAAGGTCTGGATCAATTTCCTGAAAGCATCCGGCGACTCCTGTTTGAAGTACCCATGTTTCTCCATGAACTCCACCAGGAGGATATCGAGCTGGTTCAGCAGGTTGACCGATGCGATGGCATCCGGGTTGATTCCGTGAAGAGGTGACTCCAGCTTCAGGTTGCTTATCAGGTGCTCTGTGAGGCACTCTCCCCTGCGAGACCCCCTCTGCTTTACCTCCCTCCACACCTGCTCAATGGCCCCGCCGGTCAGGTCAGCCTCCACCAGCTCGACCCGCTCCATCGCCTCTGTCCTTTTTTTTACCTGCGGGGGATGGACTATATCCACCAGGTAGATCTTTTTGAAACGCCGGTTAAGCTCCTCAAGCGGAACATCGAGCAGCCAGCCACTCCCGAGAATTGCAATTGAATCCAGGGATTGATCTTTGAATGAGGAGGTGATAAATGCTTTTGTCTTGTGCAGGTGGCTCTCCCAGTTGGTCCCCTCGCGCAGATAGCGGTTCATGATTCCATCCTGGTCACGGAGGTATTGCATCCGCCTCAGGATTCTTCGGGATGGCTCCATGTCAGCGCTTTTCGATCTGTTCCAACCCGGCTTCCATGCGCTCTCTTACCAGCGCCATCAGTTTCTGTATCTCCAACTCCTCGACCGTTGCTGAAGGGATCTCCTCCAACACCCTGATCCGGATATTGGCTCTGTCCATATACCACGAACCTCCGGGAAAGCACCTTTCCGAGCCTGTATGGACGATGGGGATGATGGGGCTTCCGGTTCGTTTGGCCAGCAGGAATGCACCCTCCTTGAACAGCCGCATGGTCTCTGATTTTGTACGGGTCCCTTCCGGAAAAAGCAGGATGGAGGAGCCCTTCTTCATTTCAGCTTCGGCCTGTTTGATAAACTGGGCACCTGAACGAAGCGATGCGCGGTCCACCTTGATGGAGTTGGTCAGTTTGAGAACCATCCCGATAAAAGGGAGCCTGAAATTCTCCGATTTGGAGGTCCACTTAAAGGGCCTGCGAATCTTGTAAAGGGAAAGGATGTCCACCTGGGAGCGGTGGTTGGAGACCAGAACAACCGGTCTGTTCCATGGGATCTTCTCCCTTCCTTCAAGACTCAGTTTCCATAGTGGAATCAGGGATTGGTAGTGCCAGGCCCAGAAAGTACCCATCATATGGGCAGCCACCCTCCGCCTGTCCCACCAGAATGTGGCGACCCAGACCAGCAAAAAGAGGGGGGTGATGATCACAGAGGTGATCACCATGGTTGGCCACACAAGGAGGGAGAATGCTTTCAGGAAGAATAACCGCATATGCATGGAATTTGTCCGAAATTACAAAAATATATTTTCTCTATCTTTAACACGGATGACTGCTGAGCGAAGACATGTGCCGTTCCGGGAGCTGGACCAGGGAGCTTTTGAAAATCTGTTCAGGGAGTATTTTCCTCCCCTGATGGCATTTGCCAGGAAGATACTGGTGGATGAAGACGATGCCCGGGAGGTTGTCCAGAAGGTCTTTATCAGCCTGTGGGAGAAGCGCAGTGAGATCGACCTCTCCACCACCCTGAAATCCTACCTCTTTACTTCTGTACACAACAGAAGCCTCAATGTGATCAGGGACCGGAAAAAGTTCTCTTCGGAGGAGCTGCCCGAGGTGGCTGGGAATTGGGATGTGAGCGCCCAGATAGAATCGATGGAACTGGAGGGAAAGATCATGGATGTCATTGAGGGGTTGCCAGAGAAATGCCGTGAAATATTTCGGTTAAATAGATTTGATGGGTTGAAATACAGCGAGATAGCAAATCAACTTGGTATTTCAGTGAAAACCGTGGAGAACCAGATGTCGAAGGCACTGAAAATATTGAGGGAGAAGCTCTCCAGGTACATGACCATCCTGCTCTGGCTGATCCTGAATTCGCTGAATTAAAAAATGGGTTTGATGATAGGGGGAAAACCGGTTTGAAGTGTGTAACAAGTGAGTATGTCAGTAAATGATCCACATATCGTTTTTAACAGCCTGCTAACCAGGTATCTTTCCGGAGAGCTTTCGCCGGATGAACTGAAGCGTTTCCAGGAGATCATCTCCGCTGATCCGGCACTGAAGCAGCAGCTCGATGAAGCCCGGAAGATCTGGAGGTCCATGGATGGAGTGGCCGGCCGGAAAGGATATGACCTGGATGCCGAATGGGAAATGCTGCGCCCCAAAATACCCGGATTTGATACACCTGTCGCGGAGCAGAAGGAGAGTCTCCGGGATGCAGGTAAAACCCGGGGGCGTACCCTGCTCTGGTACACCTACCGCATTGCGGCTGCCCTTGTGGTCGGGTTGGTTTTTGCATTTGCCTGGATATATGCCACCCAGTTTGCCGGAACAGTGCTGGTTGTGGCGGATAATGAGCCGGTGGAGGTTCTCCTTCAGGACGGGTCGCAGGTATTGCTGAACAGGGATTCCAGGTTGCGCTATCCGAAAGAATTTTCCGGTGATAAAAGAGAGATCCGGCTTACCGGAGAGGCGTGGTTCGATGTGGCCAGGGATACCACCAATCCCTTTGTTATCGATGCCGGCAGCGCATGGGTTGAGGTATTGGGGACAAGTTTTAATGTAAATGCCTACAGGGAGAACAGCGCCGTCGAGATTACTGTGGAGAGTGGTGTGGTGGCACTGATGGCCAGGCAGGAGCTGAAAGAGCAGATTGTGCTCAGGGCAGGGAACAGCGGCTCCTACAACACAAACAGCAAAGAGCTGGTTCTGGTCCCCTCATCCGATCCCAACAACCTTTCGTGGAAGACCCGGGAGCTCTATTTTGACCATACTACGCTGGAGGAGGTGGCCCGGTTGGTCAGCAAGGTATACAATACCTCCCTGGTGATTCAGAACCAGGAGCTGGAAGCATGCCCCATTACAGTAACCTTCAGGGACCAGAGCCTGGAGTCGGTTCTCAGTGTGCTTGAAATGACCCTTGATCTGGAGATATCGCGGACCGGGAATCGCATCATTCTGGATGGTGCCGGGTGTGCAGAATAGCGTTTAGACAATGCCTTGACTGATGTTGGGATCTATAAGAAAAACAGGTGTACTGCTGCTGTTGTTGCAGTGGATTCTTAATCCGCTAAGCGGACAACAGTCAGGGATTGACCGACCCATCACCCTGCATGCCGACTCGGTGGAGCTGCGTGAGGTGCTTGACCTTGTGGAGGCGCAGACCGGACTGAGTTTCTCCTACAGTTCAAGGATCATTGACGATGATAAGAGGGTGACCATTCATGCTGAGCGCAGCTCCCTGAAGCAGGTGCTGGATCAGCTGTTTGAAGGGATGAAGGTGCGTTACAGGGTGGTGGAAAAGCAGATTATTCTTAAAAGGGCGAAAAGGCTGAAAGTGGAGGTGGAAGCCACCCTGAGAGAAGCAGGATCGGACCGGATCCCGGTGCGGTTTACCGTCAGCGGTTATGTGAAGGATGCCCTGTCAGGTGAGGTGCTTATCGGGGCCACGGTAACCATTCCGGGGGGTGTGCAGGGAACCATCTCAAACAACTACGGCTTCTACTCACTTACCCTTCAGCAGAGGGTGGAGGAGGTGATCTGTTCCTATGTGGGATACAAACCCATCATCATCCCGGTCACCCATGCAGGAAACCAGACCCTCCACTTCACCATGGAGAAGGAGATGGCCCTGCTCAGTGAGGTGACGGTCTATTCCGGCGATAGTGCCACCATCCTCCGCACATCGAGAAGCTCTGAGGAGCGGATCCATCCCGAATCGGTCAGAAAAATGCCCGCACTGTTCGGGGAGAAGGATGTGATCAAATCCCTGGCAACCATCCCCGGCATCAAGTTCTTCGGCGACGGGTCCACCATCTTTTTTGTCAGGGGAGGGGGCAGGGACCAGAACCTGGTCACCATCGATGAGGCTCCTGTTTATAACCCCACCCACCTGCTGGGCTTCTTCAGTACCATTGTTCCCGATGCCATCAAAGAGGTGAAGGTATACAAAGGCGATTTTCCAGCCAGCTACGGGGGAAGGCTCTCCAGCCTTATCGACATACGCACCAAAGACGGGAACATGAACAGGTTTGGATTTGACGGGAGCGTGGGATTGCTCTCCTCCCGCCTCTCCCTGGAGGGACCCCTGTGGAAGGAGCACATCTCCTTTTTCGTTTCGGGCAGAAGGTCCTATTTTGCAAATCTTATCCAGGGCCGTCAGCCAACACTCCTGGACCTTCATTTTTCGGATCTCCACATGAAGCTGAACTACCGGATCAATGCGAACAACAGGATCTTCCTGAGCATGTACCGGGGAGAGGACAATTATGAAAGACAGCACAACGGAGGGGAGTCATCGGGGATCAACTGGCAGAACAGCACCACCACCCTGAGGTGGAACCACCTCTATTCGGACCGCCTCTTCTCCAACCTGACCCTGCTTGGTTCAAGATATGATTACTACCTGAATAAAAGCATCCAGAATGGGGAGTACTGGAACTCGCATATTGACAACCTGAGTCTGAAATACGATTTCACCTGGTACATTCGCCCGGAAGCGACCCTCCGATTCGGGGTACTCTCGGCGGCCCACTTTCATAATCCCGGCAACTACTATGTGGGAGGTGTGGAGTTCGATCCCGGACTGGATCTCTCCACAAAGTACACGCGGGAGTTCGCTATCTACGCTTCCAACCAGTTCATCATTAACGAGAATCTCTCTCTCCGTGCGGGTCTGAGGCTTACCGGCTGGCAGAATGTGGGACCGGCCACGGAGTACGATATTACGAAAACAACAGGGGGTGATTTTGAGAGGGACAGCCTGGTGGTGATTGAGCATCCGCTGGACAGGGTGTATCACCAATCTGCCTCGGTCGATCCCAGGATCAGCCTCATCTACCAGGCAGGAGGAGGGCTTCTTTTTAAAGGGAGCTACAGCCGCACAAGCCAGTTCCAGTACCTGATCACCAACTCCATCAGCCCCTTTACCTCGCTGGAGGTCTGGCTGCCCTCCGGACCCAACGTAGCACCGCAGGCAGCCCACCAGTTTACCCTGGGAACCACCTACAGGCTGGGATCGCACGGGATAAAGTTCGATGTGGAGGGCTATTATAAACTGATGGAGAACATCATCGATTACCGGGACCATGCCCGGATGCTGATGAATCCCCTGGTGGAATATGAATTGCGGTTTGGTGACGGACTTGGATATGGTATTGAGCTGATGGCAAGCAAGGAGGGAGGGAAACTCACCGGCTGGGTCTCCTACACCCTCTCAAGGGCCATCAGCCGGGTGGAGGGGATCAACGGGGGGAATCCCTATCCTGCCTATTCCGACAGGCCCCACGATATCTCGGCCTACCTTTCATGGGCCATCCGTCCGAGACTGACCCTTACAGGGAACTTTATCTACATGACCGGTGTGCCATTTACCACCCCTACCGGCTTCTACTATTACGACAACCACCAGGTTCCCATCTATGCCGAGCGAAACAACGACCGCCTGCCCGATTACCACCGGCTCGATGTGGCATTGAACTGGCAACTGAGCAGGCCCGAAAAGAGATATCAGCACGAATTGATCTTCTCGGTTTATAACCTCTATAACCGTAAAAATCCGGTGGCGCTCCATTTCAATAAGGTTGAGAATAAGCAGGGCAGTTACGTGGTGCCCTACGATTTCTACACCGATCCGGAACTTGTTACGACACAGTTCTGGCTCTACGGAATGGTTCCCTCCATCAGTTATCACTTTAAATTCTGATCTATGCACAGTGCAACAAAACATATGATCCTGGCCTTGATCACCCTGCTCTCTTCCTGTACCGAGCAGGTCAGCTGGGATCTGGAGTACCAGGAGGCGGATGTGATCGTGGTGGAGGGAAAGATCACCAATGAGATGAAGGCGCATGAGGTGAAACTCACCCTGCCCCTGTACGAAGTCAACGGAACCCCCGAACCTGTTGCCGGGGCAGAGGTGGATATCTTCGACGGCAGACAAATCCACCTGCTGACCGAGGATGGGAACAGGCCCGGGGTCTACCTGACCGATTCCGGATTTGCTGGTGAGGTGGAGAGGGGATACCAGTTGCGTATCCGGAATGGAGGAGAGCGGATCAATGCGGTTGCGTTTATGCCGAAGGTGTTGCCATTCCAGCGCATGACACCTTTCCTGGTTCAGGCCCATCCACCGCTGTACGATGTTCATATCACCGACCAGAACGGTCCGGCCATTGTCCGCATGGAGCTGGACTGGAGCCATGTGCCCGGCTATGATACACTGCCTTCGGACCAGACCCACGCGCTGATCTACCACTACAGCCTGGGAAGTGTCGATGTAAACCGCATCTTTCCACCCGACCGCGAACATATACGGTTCCCACCGGGCACCATTGTGTTCCGGGAGAAGGAGTCGGTCTCAAGGGAGTACGAGGAGTAC
>JBDLIQ010000059.1:0-23764 GCA_039714775.1 Bacteroidota bacterium | reverse complement strand
CGCCCTGCTCAAGCGCCTCTACGGGCAGTTTCAGTTCAAACCGGTTGACCTGCCTGTATTGAGCCGAGAAGCAACATTTGCCATCACTTCCGGTGCTTTGACCGGACTGCCAGGTTGGTTGTCTTGAAGTAGATTAACCTTTCTGAAAATGGAGCCGGAAATATCACAATTTCTGACTAGATTTAGATGTCCTAAAACCTTATATGATGGTTACTCCTAAACTCCGACTCTGGCACAAAATACTCTCTGCACTTCTCCTCTTTATAGTGATCATGCTCTTCCTGGCCCCGAGAATTGCGAGGAAGTACATTGTAAACCACAGCGATACGTTGTTGGGGAGGGTGGTGGAGATTGATAAGATCAGGCTCAACTATTTCTCCGGTGCACTGAAGATCCATAAGCTGAAGGTGCATGAACTGGACCCGGGTTCCATATTTGTCAGCTTTGAGTCGCTAAGGGTGGATGTGGACTACTGGCCGCTTTTCAGAAGAGAGGTGCGGATCTCAGAGATTACCCTGGAGAGGCTCTATGGCCAGGTGGAGCAAAACGGGGACCGGTTCAATTTTTCGGATCTTACAGCCTCTTCTGACACCGCCGCGTTTGAGGAGCAGGCTGATGATGGGGCAGGGCTCCCGGTTGAAGCCCCGGAAGGGGGGACGGTAGAATCCCCCGCCACTGATACCACAGAAAAAGAGGGATTTGCCATCACACTGAATAACATCAACCTGATCGATTGCGATCTGCACTATGCCGATCTGATGCTGGACCATACCATTACCCTGGACCAGATCAACCTTCATATCCCGGGATTTACCCTGAACAGTGGATCAACCAACCTGGAGGTCGGTTTTGATTTCATGAAGGGGGGTGGTCTCTATTCGGCGCTCAGTTTCCACCAGGAGGACAGTACCTATGCCGTGAACCTGAGACTTGACAGCCTCAATGTGGATGTGATTGAACCCTACATTAAGCAGAGCCTCGATATTTCCGGAATTAGTGGATATTTCAGCAACGACATGCATATCACAGGCAACCTTCAGCATGTTGCTGAATTCAATCTGAGCGGGTGGAACCGGATCGATGCGCTCTCGATTCATGATCAGGAAGATCGTAATATCATGAGCTTTAGCGAGTTGAATATTGGTATTGATACGCTTATGATGGACAGGAACCAGCTCCGCATAAGCGAGATCTCCCTGAAGGATCCCTTTATTCTTTTCGAGCTGGTGGATACCACCAACAACTGGCTGGCCATGATGGTTCCTGCGGACACGGCAGCCACCGAAGAGGCAGCTTCTGAAGCGGAAGAGGTCACAGAAACAGATAAATCCACAGACGAGGAAGGTGCGGATACCGGAGGCGGATTTGACATCTCCCTGGCATACCTGGCCCTGCAGAACGGTGAGATCCTGTTTGCGGACAGGACCCTGGATGTTCCGTTCCAGGCACAGGTGCATGACATCAACATCGGCAGCCATGACATGGGCACCGGTGCCTCGGAGGTGCAAATCAATATGTCGGCGGGACTTAACCAGACAGCCGAGATCCTCTCCGATGTGATTGTCAATCCGCAACAGATGGATGACCTGGAGCTGGAGTTCCGGTTGCAGCATTTCGCGCTGAAGGACATCGAACCCTACATGATGCACTATTTTGGTTACCCGGTGGAGGAGGGGTTCCTGAATTTTAATACCACCAACGACCTTTCCGGTCAGAACATCAACAGCGACAACAACATCTATGTGCGCCAGTTTACGCTGGGCAAGCCGGACAAGAGTGGTGCCAGGATCAAGATCCCCCTGCGGCTGGCCCTGGGGATCCTGTCGGACAGGGAGGGTGTGATCGATCTTTCGGTCCCTGTGGAGGTCGCCGGAGAGGAGACCAGCATCGAGAACCTGGGGAGGTTGATCCTGAAGACCATCGGTCAGCTCTTTGTAAAGGCGGCTACCTCGCCGGTGGACCTGTTGAGCTCACAGTTTGATATTGATCCGGAAAAACTGAAGGAGGTGGAATTCAGCATGTTTAAGCGGATGCCCGGGGAGAAGGGCATGGAGTCGCTTGACCTGCTGGCCGGGATCCTCAATGACAAACCCGGGCTCAGGATCGAGATGTTCTATGCCATGGACCGTGAGGAGTTCACCGACAGCCTTGCCTACCTCCTCTCCGTGGAATCCTACATGGAGCAACACAAGGAGCTGTTGCACCTGTTCGGTGGGAGTGTGCCTGACAGTACACTGGAGGCATACTTGCTGAATGAGCTTGTGGATACAGGACTGACAGAGGGGGAGGCCTTGAGGGATACCTCCCTGGATGTGCTGTGCGATCGCTTTGCGGCTCCTCTGGACCTGGGAGCAAAATATGACTCCACCAGGCTGGAACATGCCGATTTCGTTACCGACTACCTGCAGGCACATAAGGGGGTCCCGGCATCACAGTTCAACTTCAGGTATGACCTGCCCGACAGCCTCGGGTACCGCCCGTCACATGCCCTGTTCCATGTATTCTTCAAGTCGCTGGGTTCGGGTATGTAACAGCCAGTTATTCATCACTTTAAGATCTCCGGGTGCAATTTTCCGCCCCCTGTTTTGAAATGAATGGTATTCCATCATTGGTGGGTTACGCCCCTGTTATTGTATTGTGTGGGTCTGTTTCTATGGCAGGAATGTCCTATTCTTGCAGTGTGGAGATTTGTCACAAAAATGAGATTATCAATAGCGATTAACAGAAAACGTCCGGAGATGACAGCAGAGAACAGGGGCAACAGAGGAATAACAGACAGCAGGGAGTCCAGGAGGATCATGGTGGTCAAATACCTCTTATATTTTCTGATCGTTATCATGATCTCAGCGATAGTTTTGATCTTAACCAGATAACTATGAAAAGAACAAAAATGGGCACCATGCGGCTGAAGCTGCTGCTGTTGTCTGTCTTCCTGGTTACCGCCGGAAATCTTTTTGCACAACCGTTGGATGTAACCGGAACGGTAACCGACCAGGAAGGGATTGCGCTTCCTGGTGCCAACATCACCATTAAGGGTACAACCACCGGTGTGGTCACCAACATCGACGGTCAGTACTGGATCAATGCCGACAGGGGAGATGTACTGCTGTGCTCTTTTATTGGGTATCTGGACGAGGAGGTGACTGTGGGAGAGGCAACGGTGATCGATGTGGTGCTTTCCGAATCGGTGGAATCGCTGGAAGAGGTGGTGGTGATCGGGTATGGCCAGCAGCAGAAGGTCACTGTAACCGGTGCCATTTCAACGGTACAGTCGGAAGAGATACTCCGCTCACCCAGTGCCTCGGTGGTCAACTCCCTTGCAGGGAAGATCACGGGGCTGGCCACGGTACAGTACTCCGGCGAGCCCGGGGCCGATGAGGCCCAGCTCTATGTGAGGGGCGTCGCTTCGTTAAGTGAGGATAGATCTTCACCCCTGATTATTGTGGATGGAGTGGAGCGCTCCTTTTCCCAGATGGACCCCAACGAGATCGAATCCATTTCGGTGCTGAAAGATGCGTCGGCCACTGCAGTTTACGGGGTGAAGGGAGCAAACGGGGTGATCATCGTCACCACCAAAAGGGGTAATGAGGGTCCCGCACGCATCTCTTTGAATCTCTCCACAGGTCTTCAGGTTCCTTCCAGGCTGATGGAATTTGCGGATAGTTATACCTATTCGCAGATGTACAGCGAGGCACAGATGAATGACGGTGTGGACCCGGCCGAGCTGAAGTTCGGTGAGCACGTGCAGGAGGCCTTCCGTACCGGTTCAGATCCGTTGGTCTTTCCCGATATTGACTGGACGGAATACGTCATGAAGCCCTATGCCATGCAGAATGCAGCCAATATGAATATACGGGGGGGGAGTAAAAAGGTAAAGTACTTTGTTTCCCTGGGATACCTGAACCAGGATGGATTGTTTAAGACCTTCGATTCGGAGTATGATTACAACTACTCCTTTAACAGGTACAATTACCGGACCAACCTGGATGTCGATCTGACCCCTACCACCAAGATCGGGATCACCCTCGGGGGACGTGTAGGGGTGAAGAACGAACCATTAAATGCATCCAGTAACAACTTCTTCAGGAACATCTCATGGTCTGTACCCTACTCCGGGGCCGGTATCGTAGATGGAAAATATATCCGATCCAATCAGGATTACATCCCCGGGCCAAAGAAGGATGGACTGAACGAGTTCTACGGGAAGGGTTTCAACAACAGAACCAGGAACGACCTGAACTTTGATATCGATCTCAGACAAAAACTGGATATGCTTGTACCTGGCCTGAGTTTTCGAACCAAGATCGCTTTTAACAGTTATTATATCCATACAAAAACCCGGAAATCCTCAGTGGCCAATTATGAACCCTACTACATGGCCCACCTGGATCCTGACAGTCCATATTACACGAAGTATGATAGTATTCCCGACGACAAGACCCTTGTTTACAGGAAGAATGGCTCGGACGGCAACCTTGGTTACACCGAGTCTGCAGATAAGGGACGCAACCAGTACATGGAGGCGGGACTGGAGTATGTACGCAAGTTCGGTGACCATAAAGTGACCGGGCTGGTTTTGTATAACCAGCGAAAGGTCTATTACCCCAAAAACTATAGTTATATTCCCGCAGGTCTGGTGGGACTGGTGGGCCGTGCGACCTACAACTACAAGACCAAATACCTGGCAGATCTGAACCTGGGTTATAACGGATCGGAGAACTTTGCACCCGGGAAACGCTTTGGATTCTTTCCTGCAGGTTCCATAGGCTGGATCGTAACCGAAGAGCAGTTTATGCCGGAGATCCCCTTCCTGGGTTACCTCAAGCTGAGGGCCTCCTACGGCATGGTGGGAAACGACCGTCTTGGCGATGTCAGGTTCCTGTATCTGCCCGACAGTTACAATCCCAATACCGGAGGGTATAATTTTGGAACCGATGTACCCTCAAATCAGCCTGGTGCGGCTGAGAACAGGATCGGGAACCCTGATGTGACATGGGAAACAGCAGTGAAACAGAACTATGGTTTCGACATGAAACTGTTCGGAAACAGGCTGACACTGAATTATGATTACTTCTACGAGCACCGTGATGACATTTTATGGACACGGGAGACTGCCCCGGGTTTTGTGGCCTATGCCATGCCGGCCGAGAATATTGGAGAGGTGGAGAACAGGGGGTTTGAGGTGCAGCTTTCATGGAGGCACCAGGTGATGCAGAATATGAGCTACTGGATCAATGTGAACATGTCGCATGCCAGGAACACCATCCTATATATGGATGAGATCCCCCAGAATGAAGATTACCTCTACCGGACCGGTCACCCGGTGAACCAGCCCTTCGGATATCTCTTCAGGGGCTTCTACAATCCCGGGGATGACAACTCCGATCTTGTTTTTCCCTACCCGGGTCTTCAGCCCGGAGATATGACCTATGTGGATCTGAACAATGACGGGGTCATTGACGCAGACGACCAGATGGCCATCGGTTACCCTGAATACCCCATGTACAGCTATGGGTTGAACATGGGTTTCAGCTTCAGGGGATTTGATGTGGCCATGCACTGGGTAGGTGCCGATCAGGTTTCCAGGATGCTGGACGAGACCTACAGGGTAGCTTTCGGGCAGACCCTGGATCGTTCCCTGATGCAATACATGGCCGATGACCGGTGGACGCCGGAAACAGCCGGTGTGGCCGTCTTCCCCAGGATGACGCTGAGCGGCAGCGAGAATAATAAAAAGGATTCAGACTTCTGGTTGCGGAATGCCTCTTATATCCGGCTGAAGAACGTTGAGATTGGGTACGATTTCAGGGGCAAAGTGCTGAAGAGGCTGGGGGTAAAAACCATGCGAATATATGCCAACGGCTACAACCTGATTACCATTGACAACCTGAAGGTGGCCGATCCGGAAGCGAAAACAGGCCGGTATCCAAAGTACCCGCTGGTGAAGATCTACAACCTGGGTGTTAAAATGAATTTCTAAAGTCATGATGATGAACAGATACCTGAATATCCTGATAATTGCGGTCCTGGGCTGGGGCCTGATCACCTCCTGCGAGAAGCTGGAGTTCGGGAATAACTACCTTGAGAAAGAACCGGGAGTGGATGTGACCATTGATACCATCTTCAACTCGGTGGAGCTGGCAGAGCGCTTCCTGTGGGGAGCCTACTCCACTTTACCCTATGGCCTCAATCTGAACTGGGACGCCAACAGAGACAAGCTGGGGATGGACCTGCTGGAATCCCTCACGGACCTGAATCAGAGCTACCTGGCCTGGGGAGGCGCCAATCAGCTCTATTACAATGGGCAGTACAGTCCCTCCATCGAAAATGAAAGTAGTGAGACCAAGTACCATTATACCAAGGAGAATAGCTGGGTGGGGATCCGCAAGGCGTGGATCTTCATTGAGAATGCCCACCGGGTACCCGATGCCCCGCAGGAGCACCTGGATCAGCTGAAGGCTGAGGCTTTGATGGTTGTCGCACTGCATTACACCGAGTTGTTCAGGCATTTCGGGGGATTGCCCTGGGTAAACAGGGCTTTCTATCCGGGCGATGATACCAACCTTCCCAGGATGACGGCACGGGCCACCCTCGATTCCATCACCAGCCTGATCGACAGGGCCATCCCCCTGTTGCCCTGGACCATTGAGGATGTGGAGAACTGGGATGGCCGCTTTACACGGGCAGGGGCCATGGGATTAAAGGCCAGGTTGTTGCTTTTTGGTGCCAGTCCCCTTTTCAACGACGATCTGCCCTATCTGGAAGGGACCGCATCAGTGGAGGAGATGACCTGGTACGGATCCTACGATCCAGCCCTCTGGAACGATGCGGCCGCGGCTGCAAAGGAGTTGATCGATGCCATCGATGCAAACGGTGCCTACCAGCTGGTCAGCACCGGAGACTACCGGCAGGATTTCCAGGATGCATATTATAATCGGGCAAACGGGGAGGTGCTGATCAGCATCAGGAGCAGGTATCAGAGTCCGGGTCATAAGTGGGACAGAAGTTACTATTTCTACCAGAGTGCCGGAAACTATGGCACAGCCTGCCCCACCCAGGAATATGTGGATATGTTCGGCATGGCCGACGGCACGCCCATCGATGAGTCTTTGCTGTATGACCCGAACGATCCCCTGGTCAACCGTGACCCGCGACTCTATGAGACAGTCCTTGTCAACGGGGACAGTTACCAGGGCCGTACTGCCGAATTGTGGCTGGGGGGCAAGGAGAGAAAGACCACGGCCTTTAAAGGAACCAGCTCTGGTTATGGACTTAAAAAGTTCCTGCTGGAGCAGGATGCCGCCACCATCTTCTCTTCCGTAGTGCACTGGCCCCACCTGAGGCTCCCGGAGATCTATCTCTCTTACGCGGAGGCACTGAGTGAGTCCAGCGGAGGACCAACCGCTGAGGCTTACACCTATGTAAATATAGTAAGGCAGCGGGTTGGACTGTCAGATCTTCCCGCAGGGTTGAGCCAGGAGGAGTTTCGTGCTGCTGTGTTGAGAGAGAGGGCCTGTGAGTTCGGTTTCGAGGAGGTGAGGTGGTTCGACCTGGTGAGGTGGAAACAGAAAGAGCTCTTTACCATGCCCCTGCACGGAACCAATACCTTCGATAACGGGGATGGTACATTTACCTATGAACTGTTCGAGATGCCCGCCAGGTACTGGAGGGACCACTGGTCGCCCAGGTGGTACCTGAGCGCATTTCCCCCCGATGAGGTGAACAAGGGGTACGGACTGGTTCAGAATCCCGGATGGGAGTAAAACAGTAAACATTAAGGTATGAAAAACATAAGAATCATCATTCTGGTCTCCCTCCTGCTGCTTGTGACGGCAGGGATGAGCATTCATGCACAGGAAAGGAGAACCGACTCGCTGGCAGTGGAATCTGCCTCTTTTCATCCGGGATATGCAGCCGAATCTGTTGATCAGGAGGCTTTGAAACACTCTTCTGCCCTGGATCCCCAGGAGAATCTCTTCGGAAGGTTTGCCGGACTCTGGGTTATGCAGAACGGAGGTTTTGCCGGGGACCGGGATCCGGACCTGTTTATCAGGGGGAGAGGAACCTTCAGGAGTGCGTACCCGCTGGTGCTGGTGGATGGGGTGGAGCGGAAGCTCTCATCCTATACCAATGCAGAGATTGAAAGTGTGACCGTGCTTAAAGACGGAGCCTCACTGGCCCTTTTCGGGATGCGCGGTGCCAACGGTGCCATCCTGGTCACCACAAAACGAGGAAGAGAGGAGGGCTTTAATGTGAATGTATCCTACGACCGGGGTTTGAACCAGGCATTTCGTATCCCGAAGTTTCTTGATGGTTACGGCTATGCCATGGCTGTGAATGAAGCCAGTGCCCTGGATGGTGATCCATGGGTCTATTCTCAGATGGATCTGGATGATTACCGGTCCGGGGAGATGCCTGAGCTTTTTCCAACAGTGGACTGGTTTGATGAGGCGTTCAGGGAGTTCGGCTCCACTACCGAGTTCAGTGCCGATTTCAGCGGAGGAGGAGATAGGGCAAAGTATTTCGTGCTGCTGAACTACCAGAATGAACGGGGACTGTTTGACCAGACCAACCCGGATGACCGGTACAGCAGCGAACTGCAGTATGACCGCTTTAACCTGCGGATCAATACGGATATTGATCTGACATCCAGTGCTGTGCTAAGGGTAGATGTGGCGGGAAGCATTGTGGATAACCAGCGTCCTTCCACCAGCACCGCAAACATCATGAAAGCGCTCTACAAGGTTCCATCAGGTGTGTTTCCTGTGAAAACGGTAAACAATATATGGGGTGGGACTTCCTATTATGGTAATAATCCCGCGGCACTGATTGCCGCAACCGGGCAGTACACCAGCCAGTCCACCAAATTAAACGTCCACACCACATTGTTCCAGGACCTGGACCGGTGGGTGGAGGGGCTTTCGGCCGAGGCATCCGTTGCTTACGACAACAGCCCCACCTATTACCAGCGAAAGCAGAAGGACTTTCTTTATGAAAGCACTTCCCTGGAACGTGATCCGGTGACCGGGGTCATTTCCGATACCATATTTGCACAGTATGGAAGTGAGACTGACTTCGAAACGGGTAACGGGCTGGGCTGGCAGAACAGGAGTTCAGCCATCAATGGAAAGCTCAATTATGTCAGGGAACTTGAAACTGGACTCCTGACCTCAGCGCTGCTCTATAACCAGGAGATGCTGATCTATACCGGGCAGTACAACACTTACCTTTACCAGGACCTGTCAGCCCTTGCATCCTATGCCCACATGGATAAGTATTTCCTGAATCTCTCTCTTACCTATGGAGGAAACAGCATGTTGCCTGAGGAGAACCGTTACGGGATATTCCCCGGAGTTTCTGCTGCCTGGCGGATCTCAGAGGAGTCTTTCCTGGAGGAGAGTAACCTTGTCTCCCTGTTGCAGTTAAGGGCATCATGGGGAAAAAACGGGAACGGGTCAGTAATACAGAACCTGGAAGACCAGCACTATAACAGCTCGGGAAATTACTATTTCACTGATAACCTGAAGAGTTATTCAGGGATTGCCGAGGGGTTCCTGGCCTCGCCCGGGATCATGCACGCCTCGGCAACCAAATACGATCTGGGCCTGGATCTGCAGTTGCTTAAGCAGATCGATCTGACGGTGGACCTTTTTTACGAGAAACGCACCGGTATCCTTTCCAATTCGTATTGGCTGGCCTCATCAGTGCTTGGAACAGTCACTCCGTTCAACAACGACGGAGTGGTGGAGAACCGGGGTGTGGATGCCTCCCTGGTCTGGAGTGCAGGGAGCGATGATCTCAACTATTACCTGGGGGCAAACTTTGCCTTTGCCCGCAACCGGGTATTGGAGATGAACGAGCCATATTTGCCCCATGACTACCTGAAGAGTACGGGTCGACCAGTAGGACAGCAGTTCGGACTGGTGACGGAAGGGTTTTTCGGGGATGATGAGGAGATCGCATCAGCTGAACTACATACCTTCTCGCCGGTACGACCCGGGGATATCAGGTATGTGGATCAGAACGGTGACGGTGAGATCAACCAGTACGATGTGGTGGCTCTGGGTTATGCCTCAGGGGTGCCTGAGATCTATTATTCACTCTCCATGGGGGTGAATTTCAAGGGGATCGGACTTGATCTCCTGCTGCAGGGTACAGGCAATCAGACGGGTTACCTCAATACGGACGGACTCTTCTGGCCCTTGAGGAACCAGACAGGGATCTCAGCGGTTTCGGCCGGAAGATGGACCCCCGAGACAGCGGAGACTGCCACTTTGCCCAGGCTCTCCATGAAGGAGAATGCCAACAATTACCGCAGGAACGATATCTGGCTGGCGGATGTCAGCTACCTGAAGCTGCGTTACCTGGACCTCTATTTTGACCTGCCAGTCCGTGTGACCGAAAGGATGAAAATGAGTTCGTTCAGGATCTACCTGAGGGGAATGAATCTCTTCTCAATCGATGCCCTTGGTGTGGTGGACCCGGAAGCCACCGGCATTACCTATCCGACCCTGGCATCTTATCATGCGGGAATCCGCATCGGATTTTAGAAATAAATGGGAATGATGAAAAAGATAGCAACCTACACAACAGCGATCCTTCTCCTGATGGGGACAGGAGGCTGCGATTTTCTCGATTACGATGAGTCCTCCTATTTGCTGGAGGAGCAGGTGTTCAGCGATTTCGACAGGACCGAGAGTTTTCTGACGGGTATTTATGCCTTTCTGCCGGCAGATTTTTCCCCGGTTGACGGAGCCATGCGCTCTTCGGCATCGGACGATGCGCTCCATGTGTGGGACCAGTCGAATGTAAGAAAGTTCTATAACGGAAGCTGGAGTGCAGTGACCCCACTGGACAATGTATGGGGAAGAATGTACGCCGCGATCCGTGCGTCCAACAAGTTCCTGGAGGAGATCGAAGGAGAAACCTTTGAGGATCTGCTGTGGAATGAGGAGTACTGGAAGGTGAAGGGCAAACTGGAGCTTTTTCCATATGAGGCCAGGTTTCTGAGGGCCTATTTCTATTTCGAACTGGTCAAAAGGTACGGATCGGTTCCCCTGATCACAACGGTGCTGACTCCGGAAGAGGCCAACGGGGTGAGTCAGGTTTCCTTCGATGAAGTGGTGCAGTTTATCGCAAATGAATGCGATTCTGTCTGGAAATACCTTCCCCCCACCCACCAGAATCTCCTTGAAGGGGAGACCGGCCGCATTACGAAAGGAGCAGCACTGGCCCTGAAGTCAAGGGTATTGTTATACGCTGCCAGTCCCCTGCACAACGAGTCGGCCGATCCGCAGAAATGGATCGACGCCGCAGATGCTGCCATCGTTCTTATCGATTCGGTTTTATACGAACTGGAAGGAAATTATGATGATGTGGTAAACAACCCCACCAGCGTTGAACTGATCCTGGGGACACGTCAGGGGGAGTCCAACAGCTTTGAGAAGAAGAATTTTCCCATGGGATACGAAGGAGGGAATACGGGTACCTGTCCCACCCAGAACCTGGTGGATGCCTATGAGATGGCAACCACGGGCCTGCCCATTGACGATCCCGGTTCGGATTATGACAGTAATTTCCCTTACCAGGACCGCGATCCCAGGATGGAAAGCACCGTTCTGAGAAACGGAGATATGTTCAAAGGACAAACCATTGAGACCTGGTATGGGGGTACCCACGCCCAACCCGGGGCCAATGCAACCAGGACCGGATACTATCTGAGGAAATATGTGATCGAGTCCATCAACCTCTCACCCACCAACACCACCAGGAAGCGTCACACATGGGTCCTTTTCAGGTATGCCGAGGTGTTGCTGAACTATGCCGAGGCCATGAATGAGGTGTACGGACCTGATGATGCTGCCGGGCGCTCCATGACAGCCCTTGATGCAGTTAACCTGGTACGGGCCCGTGCAGAAATGGCTGGATTTCCCGCCGGGATGTCGCAGGCCGGTTTCAGGGAGCGGCTGAGAAATGAACGTAGGGTGGAACTGGCTTTTGAGGACCACAGATTCTGGGATATTCGCAGGTGGCAGACCGGTGAGAGCACAAAGGAGATCCTGGGGATCCTGATCACGGAAAATCCTTTCGGGGGTTATGCTTACGAACAGGTAGTGGTGGAGGAACGGGTCTTTGAAGAGAAGATGAACCTCTATCCCGTTCCTCAGACAGAGATCTATATCAATAACAATTTGCAGCAGAACCCGGGCTGGTAAACCTGCCCATAATCTGTACAGAGATGAAAAGAGCATTCATATTCAGTTTTATAGTTGCGGCCCTTGCCTGGTCGTGTGAGGAGCGGTTCAGTGACGGGGAGTTTGCGTATTCAGACATTGAGAACAACGATACCCTGCTTATTCCGGGTGCAGGAACCATCGGCAAAAAAGGCATAGCCCTTCGACAGTCGGGAAGCGATTGGTCCGCAAAAGTCTCCTCGGTAAAGGCACACTGGCACTATTCGGGTACCGGAAAGGTCAGTTTCAAGGAGCCGGGGAACATCGATTTTGTACCCATGATCGAAGACTCTTCAGCGCTGAGGAAGGATGACGTGGAGGCTTTATGGAAAATGAAGAACAGTGGTACACTTAGGTATTTGATAGGATTTGACAGGCCCGATGAGATAACTGGTGCAGATATGACAGTGTCCGGGGCGGTGGCTCTATGGCCCTCTCTGGAGCAGTTTGAAGTGCCCCTGGGAAGTCCGCTCTGTAGCGATGCAGAGGGAGCGTGGATGGAGGACTTTATGGCTCAGGCCGGATCACAGGGACTGCGTGTGGACTATGTTTCTGTCCAGTGGATGGAGGGCAAGGACCCTGAGGTTTTTCTCTCCAAACTTGAAAGCATCCACCAGAAATATGGGTTACCCATCTGGGTAACAAGTTTTACCATGAGCGAGGCGAGGCTGAGTGAGGTGATGCCCTTTATGGAGCGGGTCCTTCCCGAGCTGGAGAGCCGGGAGTACATCTTCAGGTATGCATGGTTTTCGGGTGAGGTGAATACCCCCACAGCCCTCTGGGATGCCTTCGGGGGACTCACCAGCCGTGGAGCCTACTATGCAGGGTTTCATGCCAATGATTACATCAGCATGGGCAGGGACCACTGGATCGATTTTGCAAGTCTTGTGAACCTGGTGGTCAACCCGGGATTTGAGACCGGGGATCTCACCGCGTGGGATGGTTACGGGATCATGATCGAATCTGAGGATGTATTCAGCGGAGATTATGCAGGCAGGGCTACCATCACAGGATGGAAGAGCGGAAGTGCACTAAACTATACCATCCCGGTGGAGTCGGGGGGTACTTTCTACATCTCTTTTGCGGCAAAACTGACAGAGGAGATCACCGGTCCGGAGGGTTTCGAAGGGGTTGCAGCTGTAGTGACCAACGGTCATGATAAACAACTGCAGTACTTCTGGTTCGATCCGGTCAGCTCCACCGAGTGGGTCACCATGACCGAACAGGTAGAGGTGCCCGATACCATCACAAGCATCCGCCTGGCGTGGTGGAGGGCCAGGAACTCCCCGGAATTGCTGCTGGACGACTTCTTTTTAGCAAAGATTGATTAACAGACTGATTGAAGAAGAACAATGAACCATATCTTTTATAAACCAACACAACGATTATGAAAAACATTTTACTTACTCTGATTGGTGCATTCATCCTTGCAGGAGCAGGATTGAATGCACAGAATCTCGTGGTCAACGGCGACTTTGAGACGGGAGTCAAGGCTCCGTGGAACTCCTGGAACAATGCGGTAATTTCGGATGAGGCCAATGTGTACGAGGGGACCTGGTCGGGCCGGCTGAATAACAACAAGCCAGCCTCGTTCTTCCAGGTAATAACCGTGACACCGGGGAATACCTATGATGTATCCTTTACAGCCAAGTGGGGAGCCGATCCAGGGTGGTACTCCGGGCTCATGATGGATTTTGTTTCCAATGATGGTTTAAAGACCATTCTGGGCGGGACCAGTCCTGTAAATACCCTCGACTGGACCACCATTGAGGAGCAGATCACAGTACCCCCCGGGTATTCGGAGGTGCGTGTGACCCTGTACAAGCCGAAAACTCCGGCCTGTTTCGTTGACAGTGTATCGGTCGTCGATCTGGGTGCCATCAGGCCGGCCTTGAAAATACTGAGTGACGGAGAGATCACAGAAAAGGCAGAGGATGGAGAGGTGATCGGGGTATCCCTGCTTAACGACAATTTTGCTGCCAGCCTGGACGCCGCTAACTGGTCTTTTGACGGCCTGCCTGATGGGATCAGCATTGCTTCAGTTACCCGGGTGGATGCAGACAGTGCAACCATCACCCTGTCCGGGAATTCAACTGAGGATTATGACAGCAACCTGAACCTCAGGCTGACCATTGCTGCTGCTGAGTTTGAGGCTTATGCAGCGGATGTAACCACCGGAATGTTTGTAACATTTACCGGAATTGATGAACCGCCACCGGCAATCACACTCACATCGGACGGGGAGATCAAAGAGGATTTTGAGGATGGAGAGGTGATTACCCTTGCCATGGATGACGATACCTTTGTGGATCCGCTTACCCCGGCTAACTGGTCCGCGGTCAATTTCCCCGAGGGGGTAACCATCGGATCCCTGCAGAGGGTCAACGACACCGCTGTGGTTATCACCATTGCCGGAAATACCACCGGTGATTATGACATCGATATCACCGATGCCGGCTTCAGCATTGCTGAAGCGGAGTTTGCTGTATGGATCGATCCGGTGGAGATCACAGGAGGATTCACCTTCCAGGCAACAGTGGAAGGCGGTGAAGTGGTGCTATGGGAGGAGAACTTTGACAACTATGCCGACGGCACCGATCTTACCGATACGGTAGGAGGGAACGACTATGGTTTTTCATGGCAACACCTTGATTCTGCCATGGTATATGGAGGTGTGCTGAAGATCCATCCTTCCCATACAAGCGTATGGGATGCGGATACTGCCCATCACCGGTTCCAGCATCTTTTCACACCCATTGAGATGGGGAAGACCTATATCTTTTATGGCGACTCCAGGTCGGATGATGGCTCAGATAATGTGATGTCAGTACTGGTGGGAGAAGATGGTCAGTTTAAGACAGAACCATCCGGGAGCACAGAATGGCGTACCCGCAGTGTGGTGGTGGAACCGTATCTGCCCGGACATGACACGGCCGGTGTGGGCTTCTACAAGTGGGGCTGGGAGAATCCGGATATGCATATCTATATCGATAACCTGAAGTTTGTGGTACTCACCGAACCTAAAATCTCGGCCGCTGTCGATGGTGACGGAATTACCGAGGGAGCCGAAGATGGAGAGGTGATCACCGTAACCCTTCAGAACGATACCTATGCGGCTTCACTTGATGTGAACAACTGGAGTGTGGTGGGTCTTCCCGCCGGGGTAACCGTCGGTTCCGTAAACCGGGTGGATGATACCCATGCCGGGATCGTCCTGTCAGGAGATGCCACAGAGGATTACGATGTGGATCTGGAAGTGGTGGTTTCTGCCGGAAGGGATGAATTGGTTACCTCCACAAAGAAACTGACTTCAGAAGCAGTGGTGCTCACAGCCATCGATGAACCCCCCACCATTGCCATCAGCGATGACGGGGAGATCAAGGAGGGTGCCGAGGACCTGGAGGTGATTACCGTTGTACTGGCGCTGGATACCTTTGTAACCGCCCTTACCCCTGCCAACTGGAGCCTTACGGGCCAACCTGCAGGTGTCGGCATTGGCGAGGTTTACAGGGTGGACGATTTGACCGTTGAGATCACCCTTGCCGGTAACACCAGCGAAGATTATGACATGGATATTACTGATGCAACGGTTACCGTGGCTGCAGCTGAGCTGAAGAATTACGATCAGGAACTCTCGGCCAGCATCGGGGTGACTTTCATAGCCACCATCGAGGATGCAGTTGCGGACAACATGATCGCCGGATTGCAGCTCTATCCAAACCCGGTGACCGACAGGCTCTATATCAATGCCGGTGCGGAGATGGCAAGCCTGAAGGTTTACAATGCCCTGGGTACGCAGATCACCAATCTGAGCGACCTCAATGCCAGGTCTCTCCAGATTTCTACAGGTGATTGGGGAGCGGGCCTCTATTTCATTGAGATCACCGATGCAGAGAGCCGCCAGAGTGTGGTGAAGGTGGTTAAATAGTTTAGAAGATTTGATTATAGCGACCCGGCATGGAGCCACTCTGTGCCGGGTCTTTTCAGGAAACTGAACCCCAAAGATCCCGTTCAGTTGAAACGATTGATGCAAGAAGATGAACCGGCAGAGCTCCTGAAGGGGGTCTGGAAGCAGTGGTCGGAAAAGGCAGTGAACCCGGAATTTGATATCTTCAGATAGAAATAGACTTTGGTTATGATCAAGAGAGTTACAATCGTCGCGGGCCTGGTGCTGAGCACTTTAATGATGGAAGCAACAGAGCGGCCCGAATGGGACAATGTGAATGTGCTGCAGTTGAACAGGGAGCTGCCCCATACCACAATGATGGTCTATGGCTCGGAAGAGAATGCAGGTACATTGAAGAGGGAGCGGTCACTCTTTTTCCGCTCCATGAACGGGATGTGGAAATTCAACTGGAGCAGGAACCCGGACGGGCGTCCGGTGGATTTTTTCAACACCACGTTTGACGATAGTGGCTGGAACACCATTACTGTTCCTTCAAACTGGGAGATGGAGGGTTATGGAATCCCCATATACACCAACATCGCTTACCCTTTTGAACCTGGACAGCTGGAGGCCCCTAAGGGGTGGAACCCGGTGGGTTCATACAGGACAACCTTTACAGTTCCGGCCCTGTGGAAGGGGAGAGAGGTGCTGGTTAATTTCGACGGGGTGCAGAGTGCATTCTACCTCTGGGTGAATGGAAAAAGGGTTGGATACAGCCAGGGAAGCCGTACACCGGCCGAGTTCAATATCACCAGCTATCTGGAAAGCGGGGAGAACCTGATGGCGGTTGAGGTCTACAGATGGAGTGACGGATCCTACCTGGAGGACCAGGATTTCTGGAGGTTAAGTGGTATTTTCCGGGATGTATACCTCTGGAGTACTCCCAAAACCCATATCAGGGACTTCGTGATCACTTCCGGCCTGGATGAAACACTTCAGAATGGTGTGTTTGCCATCAAGGGTCAGGTAACCTCCGGGAAGAAGCAGACGGTGACCCTGGGCTACAGGCTCAGCGATACCGGTAACAACACCCTGGTGGATGATGAGATCAGGGTGACCACTGTAAAGGGAGTGGTGGATTTTTCTGCAGAACAACAGATACTGCAGGGGATCAAACAGTGGAATGCCGAATCGCCTCATCTCTACGATCTGTTGATCACGCTGAAAGACAGGAGGGGACGGATCCTGGAGATCATTCCGCAGAAAGTGGGGTTCAGGAACGTTGAGGTGAAAGAGGGGAGGCTCCTGGTCAATGGCCGGTCCGTGTTGCTGAAAGGGGTGAACAGGCATGAACACCACCCCGAAAAGGGCCATTACGTAACGGAGGAGGATATGGTCCGGGACATTATCCTGATAAAACAGAACAATTTCAACGCGGTGCGTACCAGCCACTATCCCAATAGTCCCCGGTGGTACGATCTGTGCAACCGGTACGGGATCTATCTCATCGACGAGGGCAATATCGAAGCACATGGTTTCGGGAACAACGGCAAGAACCGCCTCACTGTCTCCCCGCATTGGAAAGATGCCTACCTTGACCGGGTAAGCCGGATGGTTTACAGGGATCGCAACCACCCCTCTGTGATCATCTGGTCCATGGGTAATGAGAGCGGTGACGGAGACAATGCACTCCATACATGGAACTGGGTAAAGGATGCCGATCCTTCCAGGCCCTATCTGTACGAAGGAACCACCAGAAAGGGGGGCGCGGATTATGCCGATATCTATTCGGGGATGTATCCCACCCCCGAAGAGTGTGAAAAGATCATCAGTGAGAGGGATCACATGCCCTTTATCCTGTGTGAATATGCCCATGCCATGGGCAACAGCTCGGGCAACATGGCGGAGTACTGGGACCTGATCTACCGGGAGAACAATTTCCAGGGGGCATTTGTCTGGGACTGGGTGGACCAGGGGATCACCCAACCGGTTCCCGGGCCATACCGCTCTATCTCCGGAAAAGAGAGTTTCTATGCTTATGGGGGATGGTGGGAGGAGAGTCGCGGCGTACACCACGACATGAACTTCTGTATGAACGGACTGGTTGCCTCCGACCGCACTCCGCACCCGGGGCTGCTGACAGCCAAATATTACCAGCGCAACATTCATGTGGAGGTAGTCGACCCGGCCAACTACAGGTTCAGGATCACCAACTGGTTCGATTTTACCAATATCGGAGCGATTGCAGAAGGCAGCTGGCAATTGCTGGAGGAGGGCCTCGCAGTGAAAAGCGGACAGCTGGATGCGCTGGATATTCCTCCCCGGAGTTCCGGGGTGGTCACCATTGACCCGGGAGTGGAGGTGCTGACAGAAGGGAGGGAGTACATCATCTCATTCAGTTTTCGACTCAGGGAGGATACACCCTATGCGCAGAAGGGGCATGAGATCGCCTGGGACCAGATAAAACTATACTGTAGTGATGTGAACCGGATGCCGGATCTGTCAGCAGAAGGGGGGAACCTCCCCATTAAACAGATTGCGAACGGCAGGTTTCTCTACCTTTCGGGAGACGATTTTCTGGTGCTTTTCGACCAGGTGAATGGAGCGTTGAAAAAGTACTACTATAAAAACAGGCTGGTCCTTGAGAAGGGCCCACGACCCGATTTCTGGAGAGCCCCCACCGACAATGACCTGGGTGCAGTGAAAGACGGACAGAAGCGTTTGCCTGAACTGAAGATCTGGGAGCATGCCGGCAGCTGGCAGGTGCAGGATTTCAGGGTGGAGGAGCAGGAAAATGCCCTGGTGCTGACCGCCACCGGGAGGTTGCCCATGGTGGATGGTGAATACAACATGATCTATACGGTATATGGCGACGGGAAGGTCGATGTATCCTGTGAATACAGGGCCGGGGAGCATAAGCTGCCCATGATGCCGCGGTTCGGAACGGGTCTGGTGGTAAGTGGGGATTATAATAGCCTTAGCTGGTATGGTCAAGGGCCCGGACCGACCTACCCGGACCGGATGACGGAGAAGGTGGGGGTATACAGCTCCACAGTGGAACAACAGTGGGTCAACTATTCCAAACCCCAGGAGAACGGCTACAAGAGTGATACCCGGTGGTTTACCCTTACCGATGAATCAGGAACAGGGATCTCAGTCACCGCACCGGAACATTTCGGATTCGGTGTCTCCCACTATTCCCGCCAGGAGGTGCAGCGCAGCGACTACTCTTTTCAGCTTACCCCGCACCGTGAGATCTTCCTGAACATTGACATGGGTCAGATGGGAGTGGGAGGGACTACCAGCTGGGGGGGAAAGGCCTATCCCCGGAACAAATACAGGCTCAGTGGGGATGCGTACCGGTTCAGTTACCGGATCACCCCCGTGGAAGAAACCGGAAATCAGGAAACCGGAACCCCGTAAACCGGAATCCGGTCAGCCGGAATGAAACCTTATATTTGCAGAGTAACATATGAAGAAAATGGAAAAAGGAATAAAGAGCAGATTGTTTTGGGTCGTGCTATTCATTGGGTGGGGGATGTTCCTGCATGCCCAGGAGAGGCCCAATGTGCTGTTTGTATTTGCGGACCAGTTCAGGGCCATGGCTACCGGTTACAGCCATGAGGACCCGGTGATCACACCCAATATTGATGCCCTTGCTAAAGAGGGAGTGGTATTTAACCATGCGGTGAGTAGTTGCCCGGTCTGTACCCCTTTCAGGGGGATGCTCATCTCCGGGAAATTCCCACTAACCACCGGGATGACCAGGAACTGTTCCGATCAGACCGATGGCATGTACCTGCGTCCGGACCCCACAGCCTTTGGAAATGCATTCAAAGACAATGGTTACCAGACCGGCTATATCGGGAAATGGCACCTGGACGATGCACAGCATGCCGAGGAGCTTCTGGGTTACAAACCAGACGGAAACAGGGGTTGGGATACCTGGACACCACCCGGTCCAAAGCGCCAGGGATTTGAGTTCTGGCACGCTTACAATGCGTACGATTCGCACGAGGCACCCCACTACTGGGAGGACAATACTGTCATGATCGAGCCCGGAAAATGGTCGCCCGAACATGAGGCCGATGTGGCCATCGGCTTCATGGAGAGCAGGGATAAGCAGAAACCGTTTTTGCTGATGCTCTCCATCAATCCCCCACATCCGCCATTCGGGCAGCAGCCTGAGAAGTACACCTCCCTGTATGATGAAACAGACATCTTCCTGAACAGGAAGAACGTTTCGCTCACCGGAGCAGGGATACTGGCCCCCGATGTGGTGAAGGACTATTTTGCAGCGGTTACCGGGGTGGATGACCAGTTTGGAAGGCTGGTCAGCTACCTGAAACAGGAGGGGATCTTCGATAACACCATCATCGTATTTACTGCCGACCACGGGGAGATGATGGGAAGCCAGGGCAGGATGTATAAATCTAAATGGTACGAGGAGGCGGTCAATATCCCCCTCCTGGTGAGTTATCCGGCAAAGATGCAGGCGGGAGCCGTATCGGAGTGCCAGGTGAGCCCGGTCGATTTTCTGCCCACCCTGCTGGGCCTTTCAGGACTGGAGGTGCCGGAAGGGTATGACGGCAAGGACCTCTCTCCTGCGTTCATGGATCTGCATGCACCGGGACAGGATACGGTGTTTATGGCGGGCTACCAGGGTGATCCATGGTCCATGTCCGACAGCAGCTGGATGGTAAATGGATGGCGGGGTGTCAGGACCCCCTCCCACACTTTTGTGGTGGTGCGGACCACCGCTGGTCAGACCTGCTACCTCTATGACCGGGTGGCTGACAGGTACCAGATGGATCCGCTGACGGCCGGATTGCCGGAGGAGCGTGAGGAGTTTGCCCCCTACTACCGGAGTCTGAAAAAACGGCTTGTGGAGATGGGGGATCCCTACTTTGAAGAGGGGGAGGCGATCGTTCAGCCTTACAGCCTGATGCAGAATCCCGGTTTTGAGACGGGAAGCCTGTCGGGATGGAACAACTGGGGAAACGGAATTTCAAACGATGCTGCGCAGGTATTTGAAGGCAAGTGGAGCGGAACCATCCTGGCTGGAAAGACCGGCAGCCTGCAGCAGGCTGTGGAACTGAAATCCAATACAGATTACAGGGTCACCATATGGGCAAAGGTCTCCGCTGCCGGCGAATTTGCTAAACTGATCGTCAAGGATTATGGGGGGACCAAGCTTTCCAGGGATGTGAACTCCACGGAGTACGCACAATACAGCATTGACTTCAGGACCGGGGTGATCAGCGGCCCGGTATCGGTCTCTCTCTACAAGGCCAACAGCGCTTTCGGGACCGTTATTGCTGACAATTTCGAATTGTACGAAACCGGCAGCCTGGTCACCGAAATCTCTCTCTCGGGAGCGGATCCCTGCGCCAATGTGCCGGTGGGACTCCCATACCAGGTTGCTGCTTCTGTTTTGCCTGTTACAGCCTTGAATCCCTCTCTGAACTGGAGCATTGTGAACGGTACCGGGGAGGCCAGTGTGGATTCTGAGGGTCAGGTCACGGGCATTGCTTCCGGCACAGTAGTGGTGGTGGCCACTGCTACGGACGGAAGTAATGTTACTGCCTCATACCCCATCCACGTGGTGGTGGATCCGACAGTTCTCAATAAGATCACCATTGAATCGGGACTCCCGTCTTCAGACCTGGAACTGGGTCAGATCGTGGAGTTGTCGGCCGTTTTCGACCCGGAGTATTTTTGCAACCAGGGGATCACCTGGTCGGTGGAGAGCCTGGGCGGTGAGGCGGTGATCAACCAGGAGGGCCTGCTGAGGGCCTTAGGGGTGGGGCAGGTGAAGATTTTTGCCGGTTCAAAGGCAGATCCGGCGGTGGCTGGAGAACTAACCCTGAACCTGATCCTGGGAACCCGTCACACCTACTATGTGGATGCCCTTTCGGGGAGCGATACCAACGACGGACTGGCTTCCGACCGGGCATGGCAGACCCTGGAGAGGGTTAATGCCGGGGCTTATTCTCCGGGGGATTCTATCCTTTTCAAAGTGGGACAGAGCTGGAGCGGACAGCTGGAGGTCGCCAGCAGCGGAGCGCTTGAGAACCCGGTAGTTTTCACTTCTTATGGAGCTGGGGAAAAACCAAGACTCGACGGCGAAGGGCAGAAGGAGTACACCATCAGGTTGCTTAATGCGAGTTATGCTGAGGTCTCCGGTTTCGAGGTGACCAACACCGGGTTAACGATGCAGGGTGGGCGCTATGGCGTTTTGATGCATGCCCAGAACCAGGGCGATGTGTATCAGACTGTAGTAAGAAATATTGATGTACATGATGTGAATGGCGACCCCGACAAAACCAATGGCGGTGGTGGTGGGATCGTCTGGAAGAACGAAGGAGAGACTCCCAGTCGTTTCGTCGATGCCCTGATCGAAGGGTGTCATGTATATGACTGCCAGCGCAACGGCATCGTAGGGAAGAGCGGTTACACAGGGGGTGCCTACCAGAAGAAGAGGGCGTATTACAACCTGCGGCTGAAGATCAGGCAGAACCTTATTGAAAGGGTCCCGGGCGACGGGATCGTGGTACTGGGGTGCGACAGTGCGGTGGCAGAGTACAACATCTGCCGGGATTTTACGGACGATCTTCCCGATGTGGATAAGAATGCAGCGGCAGGGATCTGGCCATGGAACTCCCTGAATACGGTGATCCAGCACAACGAGGTGAGTGGACACATGGCCAGCTGGGACGCACAGGGATTCGATTCCGACTGGAACTGCGACGGCACCATCATCCAGTACAACTACAGCCACGACAATGCAGGAGGCTTTATCCTGATCTGTTCCAATGGCGAATACGGCTACAACGACAACACCGTGGTGCGCTTCAACATCAGCGTCAACGACGGTTTTCGCACCTGGGGAAGGGGAGCCGGATTTTGCCCCTCCATACACATTGCAGGGAACGTGTACAATACCAAAATATACAACAACACTATTTATTCCGGACCCAAACCGGCTTCGGTGGACCGGAAGTTTGTGGAGGCCACCAACTGGAAAGGCTGGAGCAATGTGACCTATGTTTACAACAACATCTTCAGTGCGGAGGAAGCCACCGGGTTCAAGATGGCCAATAGCCGGAACTACACCTTCAGCCACAATTTCTACAGCGACAATACACTGCTTCCTGCCGATCACCACCCCTTTACCGGCGATCCGCAGTTTGTGAATCCCGGGACCGGCAACGATGCGGCCGACTATAGGCTGCAAGCAGGAAGTCCGGCCAACGTCAGGGGGATCTATATCTATGACAGGGGGGGAGAGGATTTCTTCGGGAACCCGGTCGCTGGTGAGGAGCCTTCGGGACCGGGGGCCGACAACGGCAACCTGGTGGCCATCTTTCCTTACGAGGCACCTGCAAAGGAGTCGGAAAGGTGCTTCATCATCTATCCCAATCCCCTGGATGGGCAGGTGGCACGCATCCGGATCTTTGTTCCGGAGGATGAGGTGACCGTAAGCCTGGTCTCGCTTACCGGTGAGAGGCTTGAAACCAGGAAGTTCAGTGGAGAGGGGGAGCATCCACTGGGTTTCCGGATTGACCAGTACCGTCCTGGCATGTACCTGGTGGTCCTGGAATCCTCTGTGGCAAATGATGCGCAGAAGATCCTGATCCTTTAG
>JBDLIQ010000058.1:0-24341 GCA_039714775.1 Bacteroidota bacterium | reverse complement strand
CAGAAGTTCCCATTGCAGAAGATTCCGGGACTGCAGATTCCATGCAGGAGAAGCTGACCCTGGATGCGGATGTGCCATTAACAGATGATGCTGCCATTGAAGCTGCACTTAATGCTGCCATGGGTGTCCCGACAGATGCCCCAATGGATTTTGATGAGACGGCCATGCGCGATCCCAGGTGGGTGGTAGGTGCAGCGCTCTCTCCACTTTACAGTTTCCGCGATGCTGAACCCCAGGTCACATCCAGCACAACTGGATATGAGTCCGGGATGCTCTCCTATGCCGGGGGTGTTCATGTCGGGTACAGGACCACAGGAAGGCTTGCCATTGAAACGGGGGTCTTTTTCAATAAGATGGGGCTGGATATTGATGCACCCGGAATACAGATGTACTCCAATGAACTTGATCTTGCACCTATTGCACAGGACAGCAGGGCATACAACGCTTCAATGAGTGTGATGGCTGCATCCCAAACCATCGGTAACATTGTATCCCAATCGGGCGATGTCTATGTGAACCAATATAAGCTGAATGCCTCATCTGCAGATAACAAGGGTGTGGAATCCTTCAATACACAGGTGCCGGCCGATCAGGGCATTCGCCAGCATCTGGATTACATGGAGGTGCCCCTGAACCTCAGGTATACACTGGTGGACAGGAGTATTGAATTTCAACTGATCGGGGGGATGAGTACCAACATTCTGGTCAATAATTATGTGACCATGGAGGGAGTGGATGGAGAGACCGAGATCGGTTATCTGACCAACATCCGCAATGTAAACTATTCCGGAAATGCGGGTGTCGGCCTGGTCTATCATCTGCTGGAACACCTGAGTCTGAGTGTAGAGCCAAGGTTCCGCTATTTCCTGCATTCGGTCAATGATGCCACCCTGCCATCTACCCGTCCCTATACCTTCGGACTCTATACCGGGCTAAACTTTCTCTTTTAACATCCTGTTAAGAACCAATTCTACTGGTCATTTGTTTCAACAAATGGTTACTTTTGTGGGCTATGAGATTCAATCGGGGAAATCGGATAAAAAGAGGGCTGTTTATTTCCCTCTTTGTTCTGGCAGGAGGAATGGCCATCCTGGTGGCTACAACAGGATATTCAGGAGATAACGAGGGTGACGGATTGTCTGACAACAGGGAGTCATTTGCGGTATATGGGGCTGAGATGCCCGGCCAGGTTACCTTTGCAGGGGAGCCGGTGCCCCTCGACCTTTTCGATGTAAAAGAGTCGCTTGACAGGGAGTTGCTCTCCAATACCTATTTTCACTCCCATACCATCCGGCTGATCAAGCTGGCCAACCGATACTTCCCCGAGATAGAGCCTGTATTGAGGGAGAGCCTGGTTCCTGATGATTTCAAGTACCTGGCAGTTGCTGAAAGCGGGTTGACACAGGCAGTCTCTCCGGCAAAGGCGGTCGGATTCTGGCAGTTGCTAAAGGGAACAGCCCAGGATTATGGTCTCGAAACAGGGTCTGAGGTGGATGAAAGGTACCACATCGGAAAATCGACCGGGGCCGCCTGTCAATACCTGATCGACTCCTACCGGAAGTATGGGAACTGGACCATGACCGCAGCCTCATACAATGCCGGGAGAAAGGGAATGAACAGGCAGATCGATCGTCAGAAAAAGGAGAACTATTATGACCTGCTGCTGAATGAAGAGACAGCAAGGTATCTCTACAGGGTTATATCGTTTAAGCTGATTTTTGAGAATCCGGAGGCCTATGGCTTTAATATCTCAAAAAACGAGCTCTACCCGCAGATCCCGGTCCGGACAGTAACGGTGGACAGCACGGTGGCCGATTTTGCAGATTTTGCAGCGCAACACGGGACCAATTACAAAATACTAAAGTTCCTGAACCCCTGGTTGAGGGATAACAAACTGACCAATGCCGGTGGTAAAAGCTACGAGATACTGCTTCCACAGCAGGGATACCGCCGGCCCGATGCATGGGAGCTTCAGTGAAAAAGAGCGGGCGTAAAATAGAGGTTTTAGGGGCAAGGGTTCACAACCTGAAAGAGATTGACGTCTCTATTCCCAGGGAGAGGCTCACTGTCATCACCGGATTAAGTGGCAGCGGAAAATCATCCCTTGCATTTGATACCATCTATGCTGAGGGCCAGCGACGGTACATAGAGACCCTCAATGCTTATGCCCGCCAGTTTCTGGGGAACATGGAACGCCCCGATGTGGATAAGATCACCGGGCTGAGCCCTGTCATCTCCATCGAGCAGAAAACCACCAATAAGAATCCCAGGTCGACCGTGGGCACGGTGACCGAGATCTACGATTTTCTGAGGCTGCTTTACGCCAGGGTGGCAGATGCATACTCCAATGTATCCGGGGAGAAGATGGTTAAATACACCGAAGAGCAGATCCTGAACCTGATCATGGAATCGTTCGGTGAAAAGAAGATCTATGTGCTGGCACCTGTGGTCAGGGGAAGAAAGGGGCACTACAGGGAGCTGTTTGACCAGATCAGGAAGAACGGCTATATCTATGTGAGAATCGATGGTGAGATTGAAGAGGTGATCCAGGGCATGCGGGTTGACCGTTATAAGAACCACGATATTGAGGTTGTAATCGACAGGCTGACGGCGAGGGAGAAGGACCGGGAGCGGTTGAAGAAATCGCTTGCTGCGTCGATGAAACAGGGAAAAGGTGTAACCATGATCCTGGAGAAGGAGGGGAACGAGCCACGCTTCTTTTCCAGCCAGCTCATGTGCCCCACCTCCGGGATCTCCTATAATGAACCGGCACCCCACAGCTTCTCATTCAACTCTCCCCAGGGGGCCTGTCCTCAATGTAACGGACTGGGGACCATCAACGATGTGGATCTGAAGAGGATTATTCCGGACGATGGAAAAAGCATTCGCAATGGTGCGCTGGAGCCCCTTGGGCCTTACAGAAATGCACTTATTTTCTGGCAGCTGGAAGCCATTGCCACTCGTCATAAATTTACGCTGGACACCCCGGTAAGGGAGATTCCCGAAAAGGCCCTGCACTGTATCCTCTATGGATCGGAAGAGCCCCTTAAGCTGCAGAACACCCCCCTGGGGGCTACGTCAAACTATTTCCTCAGTTTTGACGGGATTATCAGTCATGTTCAGGATGAAAAGCAAAAAGCAAGGCAGTACATCCGGAAAGTGATCTGTCCCCACTGCAACGGGACCCGCCTGAAACCGGAGATGCTCTATTTCCGGATCAACGAAAAGAGTATTGCTGAGCTCTCTTCCATGGATATCGGTGAGATGGCACGCTGGCTTGAGAATATTGAAAACAAGCTCAGTGAAAGAGAGAACATCATTGCGCGGGATATACTCAAGGAGATACGAAGCAGGCTTGGATTTCTGCTCGATGTGGGGCTTAACTATCTCTCTCTGAGCCGGAGTGCCCGTTCCCTCTCGGGAGGAGAGAGTCAGCGCATCAGGCTGGCCACCCAGATCGGTTCGAGGCTGGTGAATGTACTCTATATTCTGGATGAACCCAGCATCGGGCTGCATCAGCGTGATAACCGCAAGCTCATTGCTTCCCTTCAGAACCTTCGCGACCATGGGAACTCGGTCATTGTGGTTGAGCATGACCGGGAGATGATTCTCTCTGCAGATCACATCCTGGACCTGGGACCGGGAGCTGGACGGCTGGGTGGTGAGCTGGTGGCTGCAGGAACACCTGATCAGATCCTGTCGGGCAGTACCCTCACAGCAGATTACCTGAACAGAACCAGGGAGATTGAGGTGCCCGGAGAGCGGAGGCGGGGAAACGGACAATCCCTGGTGCTAAAAGGGGCCTCCGGAAACAACCTTAAACATGTTGATGTGGCTTTCCCCCTGGGGAAGTTTATCTGTATTACAGGTGTGAGCGGGAGCGGGAAATCGACACTGATCAATGAGACCCTTCATCCCATTATCAGCCAGAAACTTTACCGGTCGAACAGGGAGCCGCTTCCTTTTAATTCAATTGAAGGACTTGAGCATATTGATAAGGTGATCGAAGTGGATCAGTCACCCCTTGGCCGTACCCCCAGATCCAACCCGGTGACCTACACAGGTGTATTCAGTGATATACGCAAGCTGTTCGAGCAGACCCCCGATGCAAAGATCAGGGGATTCAAGGCCAGCCGTTTCTCATTCAATGTGAAGGGGGGAAGGTGTGAAACATGTGGCGGGGCAGGCCTGCAGACCATTGAGATGAATTTTCTTCCGGATGTATATGTCCGGTGTAAATCGTGCAACGGGAAAAGATACAACAGGGAGACCCTGGAGGTTCGTTTTAAGGATCAGAACATCAACGATGTACTGAAGATGACCATCAACCAGGCGGTGGATTTCTTTGCCAGTGTGCCCTCTATCCTGAGGAAACTGAAGACCCTCCAGGATGTGGGACTGGGATACATCCGGCTCGGTCAGCCCTCCACCACCCTGTCGGGAGGAGAATCTCAACGGGTGAAGCTATCAGCAGAGCTGGCTAAGAAAGACACTGGTAAGACGCTCTACATCCTGGATGAACCTACCACCGGATTACATTTTGAGGATGTCAGGGTGCTGCTGGATGTGATTGCCAGGCTGGTGAACAAGGGCAACAGCGTCATCATGATTGAGCACAACATGGATGTGATCAAGGTGGCCGATTGTATCATCGACCTGGGCAAAGAGGGGGGTAGCAAAGGGGGAACCATCCTGGCCACCGGAACTCCGGAAGAGGTGGCCCTGGAGGGTGAAAGCTACACCGGAGTTTTCTTACGTGAGGAGCTGTTTCCGGATTTAGACTGATCTATTCACATAAATTCAGTACATTGTGATTGCGGACTAATTCCAATAGATTATGGGCTCCAATGAAGATAAAATCGAAAAAGCATTCAAGCAAAAAAGCTGGAATGAGATCAAGGCATCCGACTCCTGGCAGATATTTAAAGTGATGGCTGAATTTGTGGAGGGCTTCGAGAAGATGGCCTCCATCGGCCCCTGCGTATCCATCTTCGGATCGGCCCGCACAGAGCAGGACCACAAGTACTATAAGCTTGCTGAGGATATTGCATTCAAGCTGACCATGAACGGATATGGTGTGATCACGGGGGGCGGTCCCGGGATTATGGAGGCGGCAAACAGGGGGGCCAGAAAAGGGGACGGGATCAGTGTCGGCCTGAACATCCAGCTTCCCTTTGAGCAGGGTTCGAATCCCTATATTGATCATGATAAGCTACTTACATTCAGGCACTTCTTTGTGCGAAAAGTGATGTTTCAGAAGTATGCCCAGGGTTATATTGTCTTTCCCGGAGGATTTGGCACTTTCGATGAATTCTTTGAATCAGTCACCCTGATGCAGACAGGAAAGATCGGCAGGTTTCCTATTGTCCTGGTGGGCTCGGACTTCTGGAAGGGGCTGGTGGACTGGATCCATCAGATGGTTCAGGATGAGGAGAAGAACATCGGTCCCGATGACATGGAGCTGTTTACCCTGGTTGATACAGCAGAAGAGGCGGTGGAGGTGATCAATCAATTCTACGCAAAGTATATGTTGAGTCCCAATTTCTAACAACGGGCTGTGGTGTTAGTAAATCCGCGGATTTATGAGAAATTATTTTGTACATTTAACAAAATTCAGCTCATGATGAAGAAGTTATATTCAATTTGGCTTGGAATGGCCCTCCTCTTCCTGTCAGCCTCAATTTCCGGACAGGAGGTAAAAATCTCCATGGATCACCCTGACCAGGTGAATGCCGGTGAGGTTTTTGAAGTGACGGTGACCATCAATAAAGGTTCTCTGACAGACTATTCACGCTTCTCCCAGGACCTGCCCCTGGGATTAACAGCTACCAATTTGACCTCTCCCAACGCTGATTTCAGCTTTGATAACCAGCGCATCAGGATCATCTGGCTTAAGCTGCCCGATGAGCCGGAGGTAAAGGTAACCTACAACATCATGGTCAATAAAACCCTGAAAGGCACATTTATTCTGGGAGGTGTCTTTGCCTATGTGGTTGAAGAGGAGCGTAAATTCCTGAATTTCGAGGAGTCATCAGCGATCAGTATCCTTCCCGATCCATCGATCGATCAGTCCCTGGTTGTGGATATCAAAGATTTCACAGGAGCTGCTGCCACAGCGGCGGTTGCTGGTGATGCAGAGCCTGAGCCCTGGGCCATGGCGGTTCGTCAGAAACCAGTGCTTCTGAATAGCGGGGGCTACATGGTGCGGTTGTTGTTGAAGAATCCCACCGGAAGCAAATACGCAAAAATTGAAGAGACCATTCCTTCTGGTTACCTGTTTGAAAGTGTTGACCCCCATGATGGGATCGAGTCATTCTCTTCATCAACGGTGAAGTTTATATGGATGAAGCTCCCGGAAGAGCCGGAGTTTGAAGTAGCATACAGGCTGGTTCCCAAGAGAGACGAACCACAGGGAGATATGGTAATTAAGGGGCTGCTTACCTATTCGGCCGGAAATGAGAACAGGGTTGTAGAGATCAAGGAGGTGGATGTTATCCTTGAAAACCTCTCCCTGGCTGAGAAAAGAACCCTGCTGCTTAGCGGCGAAATTCCTGCAACTGCAAAAGCGCAACAGCAACCTCAGAAGACTGTAAAAGAAGAGAAAGTGCCCCCAAAAGAGCCTGTTGCGAAGGCTGAACCAGGAGGTTCATCGGGCAAAATCATCATGAACACACCTGTGCTGGCTGCCGGAACCGGCGTATACTACCGGATCCAGCTGATTGCCAAACACGAGCCTTTTGATGCAACAACCCACTATCGCCAGGCAGGGTTGAGCCAGAAGGTGTTTGTGGAAAAGCATGAAGGCCTCTATAAATATACAGCAGGCTCGTTCACAGATTTTGACAGGGCCAAATCATACCGCTTCAAATTGTTGAAGCTGTCTGACTCCGGGGCTTTTATTGTGGCTTACCGGGACGGGAAGCGCGTTGAAGTTTCATCCACCCTTTAAATAAGACTGTGTATAGATTATCCATACTGCTTGCACTGATCCTGCTTCCATTCGTCTCCGACGGACAGGAGATGGATAATGACTCACTGCAGCAAAGTGTGGATGTGATCGAAAATCCGGTCTATAAGCCGGTAATCTCCATCTCATATGGTCTGTTGAATTTCCGGGGGGATGTGAGAAACAGCCTCATTGCACCTGCTATTGGGAACCTTGGCGTCATGCTCAATGTGGCCACCTTTATCGATAAGAAGGATCACTATTTTGTGGCCAATTTCAATTTCATGGCTGGCAGGTTGTCTGCAAACCAGTATTCATATACCGATCTCTCTGCCAACCTGAATTTTGAGACGCTGATCTACTCCTTCGGTATCAATGCCGAATACCGGTTCGGACACCTGATTAAACAGAAATCGCTAATTCGCCCATACGTTACACTGGGTATTGAGAGTATTAACTTCAGTTCAAAAGGGGACCTGGTGGACGCTGACGGAATGAAATACTATTACTGGTCTGATGGAAGCATCAGGGATCTTCCGGATCCTGGCGGTCTGCCCGGACCGGGAGGATCTCTTCCCCTATACCGTGATTATGATTATGAAACCGATCTCCGACTCTGGGAGAACACGGAGTATGGACTCGGCTTATACAACCAGCGATCTATGGCAATTCCGGTGGGGGCCGGGCTCCATTTTCTTCTCAGCCGAAGGACTTTTTTCAGCCTGGGTGTTTCATACCACTACACATTGACCGACTATTTGGACAACGTGGCTTACGAAGGGACAAGCATACAGGGGAACAGGGGAAAGGACAGTTACATCTTTTCACACCTCACCCTCCATTTTGATATGTTTTCCGATCCCTCGACCCGCATCGTGGACCTGATGTTTGCTGATGCGGCATTTGACAACCTCTTCTTTGATGACGAGGATGGTGATTTTATACTGGATGTGGCAGACCACTGCCCGGGAACACCCTTTGAGGTTGCAGTTGATACCCTGGGATGCCCGCTGGATGGAGATATGGACCAGGTACCCGATTACCTTGACCAGGAATCTGAAACTGCTCCGGGCGCCTGGGTGGATGATCGGGGGGTTACTGTTTCTGAGGATGCCTTTTATGCTGCCATTGAGAGCCGCAGTGAAGCGATGGCCCGCGAGGAGGCAGAGTCTTATCTGGCTACCATCAGTGGCGGGTACCGGCTCCGGTCATCACAGTTAATTCCCGAACAGTTCCGTTCACTGGATGAGGATGGTGACGGATACATCTCTTTCGATGAGTTGCTGAAAACGGTGGACCTCTATTTCGATTTCCAGCTTGAACTGGACATTGAGGGGTTGCGGGATCTCAATGATTTCTTCTTCTCCCAATAGTGGTGAGGGTGATTGGTGACTATTTTATTCTATGGAGGCGGTCCATCTGGCGCTGTGTATCTTTGCGCTTGATGGTCTCCCGCTTGTCATATTCCCGTTTTCCCCTGGCCAGGCCGATCTCCAGCTTTGCAAAACCCGAGTCTGCCAAAAAGAGCCTGAGGGCAGCGATTGTGAGCCCGCTCTCCCTGACTTTCCTCTGAAGCTTCTTCAGTTCATACCGGTTCATTAACAGCTTGCGATCCCTGCCCGGAATGTGGTTATTGAAACTACCCCAGGCGTAATCCGCAATCTGCATTCCCCTGACATATAGTTCATTATTCTCAAATACGCAGTAGGATTCCCCAAGGCTGACCTTCCCGAGCCGGATCGATTTTATCTCGGTTCCGGAGAGTTGAATGCCGGCCACGTACCTCTCCTGGATTTCGTAATCGTGGTAGGCTTTCTTGTTCTTTATGTTGATCCTGTTGGCCATATCGTTTTCAATTGCCAAAGGTACAAAAAACAGGTATATTTGGTTCTCATGGATCGAAGCACTGCAGAACTGGTTACTGTACTTGGACCCACCGCAGCGGGTAAAACAGCATTTGCTGCCCACCTTGCGCATCGCATGGGGGGAGAGATCATCAGTGCCGATTCAAGGCAGGTATACCGTGGCATGGACATTGGGACAGGCAAGGATTACGACGATTACGTGGTGGGTGACACACGGATCCCGGCTCACCTGGTTGATATTGTGGATGCGGGGTATGAGTACAATGTCTACCTTTTTAAACAGGACTTTTTCCGGGTGTTCAATGAGGTAACCGGGAGGGGTGTTATTCCGGTTCTCTGCGGGGGGACAGGGCTATACATTGAGTCTGTCCTGCGCAACTACAGGCTTTTGCAGGTGCCGGTCAACAAAGAGCTTAGAAGGGAGCTTGAGGAGAAAAAGATGGATGAGCTGGGCAAGATCCTCAAAGGCTACGCTCCCCTTCACAACAAGACCGACACGGAGCATAAGAAGAGGTTGATCAGGGCCATTGAGATCGCCATGTACCAGGAATCAAACCCGGTCTCCGCTCCGGCGGATACTGATGTCAACCCGGTGGTTCTTGGGGTCCATCTGGAGCGGAGTGCCAGACGCGAGCGGATCACTGCCCGGCTTTATCAACGCCTTGAAGAGGGCCTTGTGAAGGAGGTGGAGGGGCTTCTTGACAAAGGTGTTACACCGGAGAAAATGGAGTACTACGGACTTGAGTACCGCTATGTAACCCGCTACATTCGCAATGAACTCACCTATGATGAAATGGTAAAGCGGCTGAATACGGCCATTCACCAGTTTTCCAAACGTCAGATGACCTATTTCAGGGGGATGGAGCGCAGGGGGATCAGGATCCGGTGGATCGACGGTGCGTTGCCCATGGAAGAGAAGGTTGAAAAGGCCCTCTCTATTATCTGAATTTCCAGGGCAGGTCCATGATAAACCAGATTAACCCCAGTGCAATCAGTACATTCAGCCCTGTAATTACATAGTTGTAGGTAACCCGCCACGATCCGATCCGCCTGCGTATCATGATCCCGATATTAGGAATAAAGAAGGCAAGCACACTGAATACTGTGAGGGCATTCAGGATCCGCTCATCGTCCACCTCTTCTGTGGGTTCGGTTGTGGGTGAAAAGAAGAGGATCAGGTAGGCCATGAGCAGAAAACAGGCCAGGTATCCCAGGTAGGAAGCTTTAATAAAAATGGTGGAGATGGGGCGTTTCCTGTGGATCCTGAAAGGTTTCAGGATAATGATAGCAATGATATAGATCAGCAGAAAAGCTGCAATAAATATGAAATGAAGCAGGAAGTTCATGCTCAATTCACTCTTGTTGGTTCTCAGCTAATATACTAAAAATGCATAAATGGTACTTTCCCGGGTTACGCTTCGGTGGCTGACAGGGCTGCCTTGATCTTTGTCTCCAGTTCGTCTGAGAGCTCAGGGTTATCCTTCATCAGGTTCTTAACAGCATCCCTTCCCTGTCCGAGCCTCGTCTCTCCATAACTGAACCATGAACCGCTCTTTTTAAGAATCTCAAGTTCAACACCCATGTCGATCAGCTCACCGGTTTTGGAGATTCCCTCTCCGTAGAGAATATCAAATTCGCACTTCCGGAAAGGAGGGGCAAGCTTGTTTTTAACCACTTTTACACGGGTTCTGTTTCCCCGGATCTCCTCACCATCTTTCAGTTGACCAATGCGGCGGATGTCCAGGCGGACCGATGCATAGAATTTCAGTGCATTCCCGCCGGTGGTGGTTTCCGGATTGCCAAACATTACACCAATTTTTTCCCTCAGCTGGTTGATGAAAAAGCAGGAGGTGTTGGTCCGGTTGATGTTGGCAGTAAGTTTTCTCAGGGCCTGGGACATGAGCCTGGCCTGGAGCCCCATCTTGGATTCACCCATTTCGCCCTCTATCTCAGCCTTGGGGGTTAATGCTGCAACAGAGTCGATCACGATGATATCAATGGCTCCCGACCGGATCAGGTGGTCAGTGATCTCCAGAGCCTGCTCACCATTGTCAGGCTGGGATATATAGAGGTTTTCAATATCCACACCGAGTTTCTTCGCATAGAACCGGTCAAAAGCATGTTCTGCATCGATAAATGCGGCAATACCCCCATTTTTTTGAGTCTCTGCAATGGCATGGATGGCCAGGGTGGTCTTGCCTGAGGATTCCGGACCATAGATTTCAACCACCCTTCCCCTGGGATAACCACCTACACCAAGTGCCACATCGAGGCCGATTGAACCCGAAGGAATTACAGGTACATCTCCGATGGCATCATCACCCAGTTTCATGATGGCTCCTTTACCATAACCTTTTTCTATCTTATCCAGTGTAAGCTGCAGTGCTTTTAGTTTCTCCTGGTTGTTGTTGGTTTTTCCGTTGCTCATGCTGTTTTAATGATTAATGTGATAACTCCTCAAATATCTGCCTGGTGTGTTCTTTGGTTTTGACTTTTTCAATGATTTTTTCAATGTTTCCGTTCCGGTCAATAATGAATGTTTTACGGAGAATCCCCATGTACACTTTTCCATACAGTCTCTTCTCTCCCCAGGCACCATAATCCTGGAGCACCCTCTTCTCCACATCGGAAATTAACCTGAATGGAAGCGCATGCCTGGCAATGAACTTCTGGTGTGATTTTTCACTGTCGGCACTTACCCCAATCACTTCAAAGCCCTGTTCCCGGAACGCTCCGTAATGGTCCCTGAGGTTACAAGCCTCGGCGGTACAACCGGGTGTGTTGTCTTTGGGATAAAAGTAGAGTACAACCTTTTTGCCGCTGTACTCCTCAAGTGTGATTTTCTTTCCGTCCTGATCCACTGCGTCAATAGACGGTGCAGGGTCTCCCTCTTTCAGAATTGCCATGTTTAAATCAAATTATAAATGTACAAAAGTTGCTTAAAAACCAGCTCAATTTATTTTTATTTTTACAATGCACACTGTGTGCTGTTTTTTTAATCCAACAGAATGATCAATCATATGAACACTCCGTCAAAATACGCTTTTTGTTTTGCCCTGGCAATGTTGTTTTTAGTGACTCAGCCTGTGGTCCGCGCACAGGATCCGGGAGGTGATCCGGCCACACTGTACAAATCAGCCCTGGCCGATTTTGAGTCCGGTGATTATCGTTCTGCACTGCCCGGTTTTATGGCCCTTAAGGAGGCACAACCCGGTGAGCCGCTGCACGCCTATTATGCCGGTCGCTGCCTGGTGGAGCTGAACGAGGAGTTGGATGAGGCCATCGAGATGCTTTATGGCGCATCAAAAGGGCAGGTACCTGGCGATGTGACCCTCTATCTGGGTATGGCCTATCACAAGGACTATAACTTCTCCGAGGCGCTGAAGTACTACAGCCGTTTCGAAATGGAGGCAACCCGCCAGGAGGTCAAAAAGTACCGGGTGAAACATCTGATCAGTACATGCCGGAGTGCCAGGGAGATCACCTCCACCTATAACCAGTATGAAGTGATGACAGTTACCTTTTTTGACCTCTCTGATTCCACTGAATTTACACAGATTAAGATGAAGGGGGGGCAGCTCTCGAGAAAACCGGCGGCATACTATAAACAGGAGGAGGAGCGGGAGGGACTTAGCAGCTTGATGTTTGTGCCTTCCAATCCTCTCAGGGGAGATTATATCTATTATGCAGGAGCGGGCCGGACAGACAAGGATGGTACCCAGCTTTTCAGGGTAAAGAAGGGTCCATACCGGACATGGGGTGACCCCGAGGAGATAAAACAACTGAATACTGAAGGGGATGAGTTATTGCCCTATTTTGATCCAATTGGAAATGACCTCTATTTTTCCTCGAACGGGGGAAGGGGTATCGGTGGATTTGACCTCTACAGGTCCCATTTTGACAGGGAGAGGGATGTGTGGAGCGAGCCGGTCAATATGGGATTCCCGATCAATTCTGTAATGGACGAATTTCTCCTGCTTCCCGGTTCCGACCTGGGGATGGTGATGTTCTTCTCCAACCGGCAGGGGACCGACAGCACACTGACTGTCTACAGGGTACACCTGGTGGAACCGAAGAAGAGTACCGATGTCAATGACAACAGGATGTTAAGAGATATTGCCAACCTGGGAGGTGTTGCAGATGAGATCCTGGCAGAGATCGAATCCATGCCTGATCCGGGCAGAGCCAGCAAAGATGCCTCTCCGGGAGCGGCTGCTCCGGAAATTACCCCGGTAACGATTCTCTCTCCGGAAGGTGAGGGCCCGTCACACCAGGCTATCCTTGCCGAGGCCCTGATGCACCAGGCGGCCTCCGATTCAATAAAAGACCTGGCATCTGCTGCACGGCTTAAGGTGAGGGAGTCGGACGATCCCAATGACAGGTGGGTCTGGCAAAAGCAGATCATGGTATGGGAGAAAAGAGCCGCCGATCAGGAGAAAATGGCCGATGAGCTATATGCAAGCCTGGAATTAGAGAGGACCTCCTCTACCCACCTAACTGGCGCCCGGCCTGTTGTAGAAGGGGAACCAGGCACCCAGCCGGATATGAAAACCACCCCTGCTGCGGCCACCCCTGCCAAGGTGAATCGTTTTGAAATCCTTGGGGAATCACCCTACAACAGGAATCATCCGGTGCCAGTGGATGTTGCCATCCCCGATGGGGTTTTCTACAGGATTCAGATGGGAGCCCTCGGTGATGCTGCTGCCCCCGATGCCTTTACGGGTATCTGTCCCATCACGGCAGAAACCATACCCGAAAGGGGACTGATCAAGTACTACGCCGGTAAATTCTCCATCTATGCAGATGCTTCCGATGCCCTGGTGAGGGTGAGGTCGGCAGGATTCGAAGATGCTTTTATCGTGTCGTGGTACAATGGAAATCCCATTTCAACCCAAAGGGCAAAACAACTTGAATGAACAACGATTAAAGAGAAAATGCTTATATTTGACTGGACATGATATCCTCAACAGATGGACAGTAATTTCACCAGCCGGCCTCAAAAATTGGGTTCCAAAGATACGGAAAACCTGCACCAGGCTAAACTGGTGCTTCATAATGACGATGTCAATACATTCGACTATGTGATGGAGACCCTTGTTGAGATTTGCGATCACTCTCAAACGCAGGCCGAACAATGTGCAACCATTACACATTACAAAGGCAAGTGTGAGGTAAGGTCGGGTGCACTGAAGGAGATGAGGGAGTTGCGGTATCAGCTAATTTCGCACGGACTGAAGGCCTCAGTTAATAATTGACACGGTATGACGATAATCATTATTCTCATTGTACTAGGGATTCTGCTGTTTGTTATAGAATTCCTCCTGGTACCCGGGGTCACCATAGCAGGTATTGGTGGACTGATCCTGACTGTATTCGGGGTTTATAAGGCCTTTAGCGATTTTGGTCCCTCTGTCGGGATCTGGGTCCTGATCGGGACCATTCTCCTCAGCGTGTTTGTAATTGCCATGTCACTTCGTGCAAGGACCTGGAGCCGTTTGATGCTTAAAACCAATGTGCAGGGGACAGTGGACAAGCCACTTACCGAGGATCAGGTGAAGAGGGGGGACCGGGGAACAGCCCTTACGAGGCTGGCACCCATGGGCAAGATCCTTGTGAATGACCTTGTCAGGGAAGCAAGATCTACCGAAGGCTACATCGATGAGCATACAGAAATAGAGATCGTCTCCATTGAGGGGACCAGGATATTAGTGAAAAAGTCACCAGTCACCAGTCACCAATCACCAAAAAAATAGCGTTATGGAAGTTAACAGTTCATTTGAGTTTGCATGGATCATTATTGTTGTTGCCAGTATCATTGGACTCTGGATTATTTTATACTTTATCCCCATCGGATTGTGGTTTACTGCACTCCTCTCAGGAGTGCGCATCTCCCTTCTGCAGTTGATCCTTATGAGGTGGAGGAAAGTACCACCAACGGTCATAGTAAGGTCACTGATCGAGGCAACCAAGGCCGGTCTCGCCGATATCAAGCGGGATGAACTTGAGGCCCATTTCCTGGCAGGGGGGCATGTGGAACAGGTTATACACGCCCTGGTCTCTGCAAGCAAAGCAAACATTGACCTCACTTTCCAGATGGCTACAGCCATCGACCTGGCGGGACGCGATGTACTGGAGGCGGTCCAGATGTCTGTGAATCCGCAGGTGATCAATACACCCCCTGTAACCGCAGTGGCAAAAGATGGGATTCAGCTCATCGCAAAGGCCCGTGTTACTGTACGGGCCAATATCAAGCAGCTCGTTGGTGGTGCAGGTGAAGAGACCGTGCTGGCCAGGGTGGGTGAGGGAATTGTCTCCTCCATCGGTTCGTCCAAATCGCACAAAGAGGTGCTGGAGAATCCCGATAACATATCTAAGATGGTTCTTGATAAGGGACTTGATGCGGGAACTGCTTTTGAGATTCTCTCCATTGATGTGGCTGATATCGATATCGGGAAAAACATCGGTGCTGTTCTTCAGATGGACCAGGCCAATGCCGATAAGAACATTGCCCAGGCCAAGGCCGAGGAGCGCAGGGCCATGGCTGTTGCCACCGAGCAGGAGATGGTGGCCAAAGCCCAGGAGGCCCGAGCCAAGGTGATTGAAGCTGAAGTGGAGATTCCCCTGGCCATGGCAGAAGCATTCAGGTCAGGAAATCTTGGAATCATGGATTACTACAAGCTGAAGAATATCGAAGCGGATACCACCATGCGGGATTCCATATCGAAGGGAACCCGTAAGCCCGGAGCCGGAGAAAAAGGGAAAGGTGATAAATAATCAGGGCAACTGCTTTTTACCGTAACCGCCTTTGGGAAAGCCTCCTTTAACACCCCTGGTTGGTATAGTATCGCCTCCGGTTTTTTCGCTGGGAGTAGGAGTACGCGTGATCCACTCCCTGAGTTTATCCGCAGATTCTTTACTGAGGGGAGGTGCATCGGTTAGGAGAAATCCCCCGGTGAGGTAAGCAAACGGGTATTCGTCCTTAAAGACGTAGAGGTTATCTTCAAGATAGACTGTCAGTTCCGAACCCTCCATTCTTGACATTTTGAGGTAGAGGTCATTTTCCTTCAGGCTGGGAACCAGGGTGTAGGTGACCAGGAAGTCCTCTCCAGGGCGAAGCCACTCTGTGTTTTCATTGGGCAGAAACTCCAGCATGATCACCACAGTTTCCCGGATCTCTTCATCTTTCATCAGGTATTGAGAGAGCCCGGGGATTGAGAAGCTGAACCAGCCCGCAGCATCGGTCAGGGTGGCAGAGGTCTGGCTCCACAACTCTGTTTTTCCGGGCTCGGCCGATATGAGCTTCAGGTTAAGATCAAAATGCTCGTTGCAGATCTGGTCTCCCTCTCTATCAGTCAGAAGGCCCTGGAAATTCAGTTCAATGGCCGGCTGTCCGGCAACTGAGACAACAAGGGTGATGAGTACCGCAAGGGTCAGGCCGATATGCTTTTTGAATAGATTCATGATGATCTGATTTTTCACAAATTTAAGAAATCCACAATAAATACGGATCTATTCTGTGAATAGATCTGGCATGGATTATACGTACCAGACACCTTAAGGTTGTCAACAATTGTTAATAACTATTGTGAATTAATTGTGAATAGAGATGCTGTAAAGCACCTTGACTTGAGTCTCCCGATGCTATATTTTTGATTTACCGAGTAAGAGATAAAAGGCCGCTCGAAGTTTCGCCCGGTGTAGTGAGCCAGTCCGACAGGATACTGGGAAGCGAACCGGCCGGTGCAGGGATTCCTCTTTGACCGGAGATTCATCCAGAGCCAGGCACAGATTATGAAACAATGTTTCGAGGTCTGTTTAAGCTAAAAGATCGCTACTTGGTTGATCTTTAAAAGGTTGATCCTTAAGGCTGAAGAGCCAATCAGAATCCCCCGGGGTTCCACTAAGCTTTTTCACTCTGACGGCGGACAGATCGTAAGAACTGTCCAAAGCGGGGGCCTTACGGAGCCAGTCCCGGAAATCCGGCTTTTACTGCCGGGTGAAAGGACGGTTGCAAGTCTTCGTTCTACGGAACAAAGGCCTAGAACCAGGGTTCGCGGGATGTTAACCCCCAGGGGTTACAGTCAGCGGGCCGGCCATAATAACTGTAGCTCGGCACTGATTGGTGGCTATGGGTACCATTTAGTGAAAAGGGAGTAAACGAAAACCAAGTTTACTCCCTTTTTGTTTTCCTATGATGTGCTTGTTATTTTGCCGGCTGTGCGATCTTCTTTGCCAGCTCAACAATCAATCCGATAGTCACACCTCCCAGGCACGCTACAAATGCCCAGATCACCAGGTCCTCGGAAATTCCTACAATAAAGGCAGGTACAACGACCCCGATAAGACAGAAGAGGATGGCAAGGGTTACACTCAGGCGGTTGATTTTTGGTGCGATCCAGAGTACAAGTACCAGGAGTCCAAGTGACATGGTCAGGGATACAAAGAAGAAGGTGGCATCCACAATGTCACGAAGGATCAGGGCCATCACTATTCCCAGCACCATCAATACCACCATGCTGTAACGCATTGTTTTTCTAAGATTCTCTTTTTTTGTGAGCCCGGTTTTCTCCAGGAAGTCCTGGGTGACCGATGCAGAGGCGGTAAACATGTATGTGTCTGCGGAGGATGAAACAGAAGAGTAGATAATCACCACTGAAAGCCCTGCCAGTCCCACCGGTAACAACCTGCTGAATCCGACAATCAGAGAGGTGTCAGGGGAGATATCCGGTATATCAGCGCGGATTACAAGCCCGATCAGGAGCAGGATAAATCCAACGATGATATAGAACAGGCCAGAGAGAAAAATGCTTCGCCGGTAGTGTTTCTTATCCTTGATGGCATAGACCCTTTGCCAGAGCTCCGGTGAGGCCATGGGGATAAAGAACCCTGCCAGGAAAAAGCTGATGATCTGCATGGCCGGCAGGCTGAACAGGTCCATAAATACCAGTCCGGGATTTGTGCTGCTTGTGGCGAGCAGGTACATCATCAGGACAAACAGGAGGAAAATTCCGACGGTCTGGACCATGTCAGTCTTCACCACTGCATCGAATCCGCCCGCAAGCAGGTAAAGCAGGATGATCACCCCGACGATAATCACCGAAAAGTCATAAGAGATGGGCGTATACTCTGAAATGAGTTTTGCTCCTGCTGTGAAATTGAGCACCACCCATCCGAACATGATGATGATGGTGACCAGCGTGGCCAGGAAGCCTGCGGTTTTTCCCTTAAAGAAGAAAAAGAAGTCAGGCATGGTGTAGAACTTCTCTTTATCTGCGATCTTCTTCACTTTCAATCCGAAGAAGTAGAAGACAAACAATCCGAACACAGAACCCACGAAGTACCACAGAGCCCCCATTCCGTACATATATACAAGTGCCGTGTAAGTAAGCAGGATGGCTGCCCCGATGCGACTCGAAAAGATGGTGGTGGTTGCCTGGATGGAGGTGAGTTTTCGTCCCGAGATCAGGAAATCTTCCTTTCCCTGCTTTCTTCCTGTGAGTCCTCCGACAATAAGAATGATTAGAAAATAGGCTGCGATGATCAGGTAATCGGTAGTGATGAGCATGCTAGTAGTTTTAGGATAGTATCTTGTAAATATATCAAAATATTGATTCCTCATAGTTAACCTGTTTAGTGTCTCTTTGTTCGTATGTTTTTCAGATCTGTGTCATGTCATGAGGTGACACTGGGTATTTGACCCCCTTTGGGAGGTCATAGACCTTGGGTTCAGGGTCAAATTTCCGGAAATAATCCATTGTGATCAGTAAAGGGTGCCCACCACCCCGGTGAATACCCGTTTCGACCATGTAAACGGTAGAAAACAGCGCTAAACCGGCAGAATGTCCGGGGGTAAAGGCTGTTGCTTGATATTATTGGATAAACAGAATGCTTTCTGCTTTCTTAATTCAAAATTCTGTCTGAAAGTCAGAAAAAAACAGTCTAATCTAAAACTAAGTCTATGAAAAAAGTACTAAGCTTTCTGCTATTTATGGCGCTGGTTCCACTGACCCTGACAGGTCAGTCCCGGATCATATCCGGAACAGTGACCGGCGCTGAAGACGGTGAACCTCTGCCGGGTGTCTCTGTCGCTGTCGCCGGGACTTCTGTGGGTACCATTACAGATGTTTCCGGTCATTATGAACTTGAGGTTCCGGAGAGATCCGGGTCGCTGGTGTTTAGTTTTGTGGGCCTTCTCACACAGGAGTTGAGTATCGGTTCAAACAGTGTGATCGATGTGGTCATGGAGTCGGACCTGATGGAGATCGACGAGGTGGTTGTTACCGCCATGGGAATCAGGAAAGAGAAGAAGGCCCTTGGCTATTCGGTCCAGGAGATCGACGAAAGCCAGATCTCGGGAGCCAAGAACATGGATATTTCCAAGTCGCTCCAGGGCAAGATCGCCGGTGTGAATGTGAAACAGTCCAGCGGGATGCCGGGTGCCACCTCCCATGTGACCATCAGGGGGAACGTCTCCCTCACCGGGTCTAATCTGCCCCTCTATGTGGTGGATGGTATGCCCATTGCTTCTGAAAAGGCGTTTGTTGAGGAGGTGGGTAACGGGACCAATCCTTCATCCAGGATTGTGGATTTGAATCCGGAGGATATTGAATCCATTACAGTATTAAAAGGTGCAACTGCTTCGGCCCTCTATGGATTAAGGGCTGCCAACGGGGTGATCGTGATCACCACCAAGAGTGGTTCCGGGGCCAAAATGGCCGGAAAGAAGACACTGGTCACGGTGAACAGCAGCTTTTCATCTGATCAGGTTAGCCGCCTTCCTGAGCTTCAATCCACATATGCCCAGGGCAACAATGGTGTATTGAATCTGTGGAGTTCCGGTTCGTGGGGCCCGCGTATTGATACCCTCCAGAACTACCAGTCACAGTTGGATAACCTCTTTCTGGATGATCCGTATGAGACCCTGGACGGATCGCCACCGCCCCAGGTGCCTACGGTGTACAACAACCAGGAGGATTTCTTTCAGAAGGGTTACTCCTTTACCAATTCGGTGGATATCTCGTCAGCCTCTGACAGGGCACAATATAGTGTCGGGATAGGCCGTACCGATCAGAAAGGCATTATTGAAACCACTGGTATGGTACGAAACAATGCAAAGTTTAATGGAAATTTCGTGCTTGCCGATAAGTGGTCAGCATCTGTTTCAGCCAATGTCTCATCGGTGGATATCGATAAGATTCCCGGAGGGAGCAACCTGTCCAACCCCCTGTTTACGGTCTACTTTGCCCCACGGACCTATGATCTGACCAATACACCTTTCGAGCGTGAGGACAATCCATATAGCCAGTACCACTACCGGTTTGCCATGGACAACCCATACTGGGCCCTGGCTCACAGTTCCTACAATGAAGTGACCGACAGGTTCTTTGGAAATACAGCCCTCAGTTACCAGCCCTTTGACTGGATGAGAATAAACTACCGTGTTGGTCTGGACAGGTTCCTGACCACAGGTCATGAGGTGATCTCCCTGGGGTCCGGAGGAGCGGGCAGGGGATACCCGGAATTCGGGATGGAGCCGGCTGGTGGCCAGGTTGATGACTATACCTATCAAAGGCAGGAGCTGAACTCAAATGCATCCATCAGTATCACAAAAGATTTCGGGGATATTGGTCTGGATGCAGTCATCGGAAATGAGTTCTACGATATCACCACCAAAACCCACTCGATGACAGGGACCGACATTACCATTGGCGGGTTTGATCATATTTCCAACACAGGAAATAAGACCGTGTTCCAGGAGCTGACCAGACAACGGGTGGTAGGGTTCTACGGCAGTGCAACTGTGGATTACGCCTCCATGCTGTTCCTTACAGTAACCGGACGGAACGATGTGGTCTCTAACATGCCATCTGGCAACCGTTCCTATTTTTATCCCTCTGTTTCGACGGGGTTTGTATTTACCGAACTGGACTTTATGCAGAGCCAGGAGATACTTCCTTTTGGGAAGATTCGTGCCTCTTATTCCCAGATGGGACAGGCGGGAGTCCTTTATGCCACGAGGACTCTTTATACAGAAAAATCAGATAGCGAAGCCATAGGCAGCGGATTTCTGGACAATGACTTCACCTTTCCTTACCAGACATTTCCAGCCTTCACACTTCAGTCTACGCTTCTTTCGGACCAGCTAATCCCCCAGAATATAACCACCTACGAGATCGGGGCTGACCTGAGGTTCTATCAGAACAGGTTGGGCATCGACTACTCCTACTATTATGTCAATGCCACTGACCAGATCTTTAGTGTACCGCTGGCAGCCTCCTCGGGTTTCCGTTCTGAATACAGAAATGCAGGAGAGCTGGAATCCAAAGGCCATGAGGTAGTTCTGTCGATTGTTCCCATTCAAACCAGCAGCGGATTTAAGTGGGAGATCCTGACCAACTTCGCTCAGAACAAAAATATGGTCGTAGCACTTGCTCCCGGAGTGGAACGGGTTCAAACAGGATATAATAACTTCACAAGTGTGGGAGCCTATGCTTATGCGGGACATCCTTATCCGGTGATTTTTGGAAGTGGTTATGTCCGTGATGATGACAACCGGATTGTGGTCGATTCCAGGGAGACCGTTGCAGGAGAACCCAACCCGTTTTACGGAATGCCGTTGCAGGGTGGGGAGGAGATCATTCTTGGGAAAGTGAACCCGGACTGGGATGCCAGTCTGACCAATATATTGAAGTATAAAGGATTCACTTTCACAGCACAGTTGTACTATTCCAAAGGTGGCTTTATATCCAGTGGACTCAACCGCCTGTTGAGAAATTATGGGGCGGCAGCCGAATGTGAAGACCGTGAAACCTGGAGTGTGCTTCCAGATATGGCCAAGGGTTATCTGGATCCTGCAACCGGTGAGCTGGTGGATGAAGGAGACAATGATATCGAAATCCAGAAAAATGAGGACTACTGGAGCACGGTTGAGTGGAACATTACCGAGTCGGCCATTTTCGACAAAACCATGTTGCGCCTAAAAGAGGTGGTATTCAGTTATGATATGCCACAGGAATGGTTCAGCAATACCTTTATCAGCTCTATATCTGTTTTTGCCAATGGAAGGAACCTGGCACTCTGGACCGACTATCCCAATTTCGACCCCGAATCAAGTACGGCGGAGGGAAACGGGATAGGAGCATTTGAATATGTCTCACTTCCCAATACCAGGTCATTTGGCGGCGGACTTAAGATAACCTTTTAAACAAACCAAAAGATGAAAAAATATATTTCAATTTTCAGCGTACTCCTGCTCATGCTGTTCACCTTTTCGTGCAGTGATGAGATCATGGATGAGATCGATACCGATCCCAACAATCCGACCGATGTACCCATTACCATGCTGATGTCGGGTTGTACGGTGGGCACCCCCTACTGGGTCACCGGAACCACCCTGGCCTGGTACAGCTCTATATTTGTTGAACATACAGCCGGTGCGCATGGCCAGATGCGTGATGCCGACCGGCGCGCCAACATCAATTCACAGCTCAGTGACAACAGCTGGGCATTCCATATCTATCCCAGGTTGTTGCCCGACCTGAAGATCATTATCGAGAAGGGCTCAGAGGGCGGAAGCGAAGAGGGAAAATGGATCGATGTGGGTATTGCCAAAATCCTTCAGGCCTATACTTTCCTGGCTTCAACCGATACCTGGGGCAGGATCCCATATTCAGAAGCCACCCTGGGTGCTGAGAACAGGAAACCTGCATATGACACACAGGAGTCGATCTATGCAGCTATGATGGCCCAGTTAGATGAGGCCATTGATGACCTTCAGAGGGAGAATATCAGTACTACGGGAGGTGAAGATTTCATCTATGGGGGTGATGTTGATGCCTGGATCATGGCTGCCTACTCCCTGAAAGCCAGACACACCAACCGGCTGAGTAACATTGATGCTACCGGGTCAGCAGCTGATGCACTGGTGGCAGCTGCCAATGGATTTGCATCCATCGAAGATGACTTCACTTTTGATAACTGGACCAACGACCTGGGTCACCAGAATACATGGTTCCAGGAGGAGGCCGAGAGGAGGCATCACTCGCTCAGTGTGACCTTCTATGATATCCTTGATGGTATCAATGACCCAAGGATCCCCCTCTTCTTAGATCAAGTGAATGGGGTATATGTTCCGGCGCAAAACGGAACCTCTGAAGAGGACCAGGCGGGTACGATCTATTCAAAAATATCGAATAATGTGATCCATGCAACTGCTCCGTTGCCCATTATGACCTTTGCCGAGTTGAAGTTTATCGAGGCTGAATGTCACTTAAGGAAAGCTTCACCTGACGCAGCAGCTGCGCTGACAGCCTATGAAGATGGATTGGATGCTGCCCTGGTACAGGCAGGGGTTGATTCCACATCTGCGGTAAACTATAAAGCCCAGCTGGAAGTGATGCCTGCCGATGCAGCAGATTTAACTACAGAGATGATCTATACACAGAAGTATATTCACCTGTGGCCCTATGGTGCAGTGGAGGCATATGCAGAGTGGAGAAGGACCGGTTATCCCTCCCTGACCAATCCATTTGAAGCTCCCAGGAGATTTCCATATCCGCAGAATGAGGTCTCCGGAAATGCAGAAAACCTTCCCGATGTGACTCCATACAACGGTGTGTGGTGGGATGACGGGACAGAAGATTGACAAGAGTAGCGAAGTCAAAAAAGTATCTTGAAGTAAAAGAGGCGGTTCTTAATGAGCCGCCTCTTTTCACATTTACCTGGTTGCCTGAAGGGGGGGGGTACTAAATTTCCTGACCGTAGTGAAGGGCACTGAAGACCTGGTTTTTGTAGTTGCGTCCGATCCGCAGCTTGGCATTTTCCAGTTCAATGGTGGTTGCGTTGAACGCCCTGATCCTGTGTATCGAAACGATGTAGGACTTATGGATACGAATGAACTGTTCCGGTGGGAGCTTCTGCTCTATACTCTGAAGGCTACTTTTTACAACCACCCGCCTGTTGTCGGTATGGATCCTGATGTACTCGTTCATTCCTTCAATGAAATGGATCTCTTTCAGGTAGATCTTGATCACCTTCTTATTCTCCTTCACATAGATGAAAGCATCTTCGCCCGATCCTTTCCCTCCTTCCATCTCTACCGATTCGGGAGGCGCGGTCTGAAAATACTTGTTTATAGCCTTGAAAAAGCGTTCAAAGGTGACCGGTTTCATCAGGTAGTCCACCACATCGAGTTCGAATCCATCCAGTGCATACTGACTGAATGCAGTGGTAATGATCACTTTTGGAGGACGTTTCAGGGTTGCAAGGAAATCGATGCCGGTCATCTGTGGCATCTTAATGTCAAGAAACATCAAATCGACCGTGTGGTTGCGCAAAGCGTCCATCGCTTTCATGGCGTTGTCGCATTCAGCTACGATCTCAAAATTCTCAAGTTTTTTGATATGACCTCTGATCAGTTCCCTGGCCAGTGGCTCGTCATCTACAATCAGGCATCTTGTTTTCATGTGACATTCGTTTTTGCTGCAGCAGCTCTCCAATGCAGCCGGGTTGCGAAAACAAGTCTTACGAAT
>JBDLIQ010000057.1:0-24487 GCA_039714775.1 Bacteroidota bacterium | reverse complement strand
ATGAAAACATTACTCAAGCCTGAACTATTCATATTGTTAATAGATCAGGCTGGATTCCTTTTGTCGATAAAGGTAACCGGTTTGCGGCTCATCTTTGGAAACTGCAGTTTACCGACCTCCTTCGGATCCATAAACCTGATGGAAGGAGCCACCCTCAGCTTTGCCCTGAAGTGGTCCTTGATCTTCTTCTCCAGTGCAGGGTTGTGGTTCCTGCTCCCGATGATCACCTCAATGTCGTCGGTATCGATGCTGTTGGTGGAGACCTCGACAATGTAGTTATCCACCCCCTCGATTTCGTTCAGGATCTCATAGAATGCGGGAGGGAAGAGGGTGGTGCCCTTGTATTTGATCATCTGGTTCTTACGTCCCACAATGGGCCCCAGCCGCACCGTATTTCTCCCGCATCCACACTCTCCGGTGAAGTGGTGACAGATATCCCCGGTCTTGAAGCGCACCAGGGGCATCCCCTCCACGCCAAGGCTGGTGATGGTCACCTCTCCCAGTTCACCCTCCTTTACCGGCAGGTCACGGTCGTCCAGGAACTCTACAACAAGCATCTCGGGATTGAGGTGCCCCCCCTTTCCTTCTCTGCACTCGGTAAATGCAGCACCCATCTCGGTAGAGGCGTATGTAGAGTAGAGCCGGATGTCCCATTTGCTTCTGATCCGTCTGCCCAGCTTGTTCAGTTCAAACCGGCTGTCCCGGATCGGCTCACCGATGCAGACTGCACTCTTTACCGAGGTTTGGGAGAGGTCGATGTTGTTCTTCTCAGCAAACTCGATCAGTTTCAGCAGGAATGAGGGAAGGGTGACAAGCACGGTGGGGGAGGTACGCCGGATGGTATCAAACTGGAGGAGGGCATTGCCCGGGCCCACCCTGATGATCCCCGCTCCCAGTTTTCTCAGTCCCAGGAAATAGGCCAGCCCGGCCATAAACCTCCGGTCGAGGGTCAGCATCAGCTGGTAGATATCGCTGCTGCTCCCTCCGGCACACAGGAATGAAGCATACTCATTGTCAGCCAACCGCTCCAGGTCCTTCTCAGTAACGGCAAAAGTAATGGGACTGCCTGTTGTCCCCGATGTAGTAATGTAATCGATGATCTGCTCCCGCTCAACACAGAGAAAATCCATGTTCCGTTGTTGCAGCTCCGCCTTTGTGGTTACCGGCAGAAGCGAAAGTGCCCCGGTTGTGGTGATGGCCCCCACATCGCATCCGGCCAGGTGGTCCCGGTAGAAGGGGGAGTGCTCCATCACATATTTCAACTGCTCTGCCAGCATCTGAGACTGGGTTTCTCGGATCTCCTTGCTGCTTTTATAGGGAAGCGCTCTATTCATTCTGAGGGTTTAAAATACACTATTTTTCCGGGAGACTTGCCTTCGCCTCCAGGATTTGCTCCCTGTCTACCATCCGGGGGATCTCCAGCGAGAGTGATGCTTCATACAGTTCTGTTGCACGTTGCAGATCGCCTCTGATCCGGCAGACCTCACCCGCCAGGAAGTAGGGATAGTAGTAGCGGGGATTCATTTTTAGGTACTCCTTCACGATTTCATCCAGCGTCTCATCCAATATGGCGGACTCACCCTCCTCCTCCAGCGCTCCCTCATCGATCATGCTCCTGATCCGCTCGGTTGCATGCCTGTACGCTTTAAACTTAAGAAATTGTTCCGACGACAGGAAAGGATCTTCGCCGATCAGCAGACCGGGGGTGTGGATCTGATCGGTGACTTTCGTGGTATCGGAGAAGACCCTCTCCAGATCATAACAGAGGTAGGCTCCAAGCTGGTAGGGAAAGGTGGAGATCCACATCCTCAGCCTGTCGGGTTCAAAGACCACAGAATGGTGGGCCACCAGCTGGTTTACCGCCTTCTCGTTCCCCATCCCGATGGGGGTGTCATCCATCCCGTTCTGATCCCTCAGGATCCTGATAAAGCTGGAGACATCATGGGTGTCCTCCAGCTCCATCAACTCGGCTGTTCTCTCCCAGCGGTAGACCGAGGCCCCCTCGGCCCTGTTCTTTATGGTCAGCCTGGAGTGGCTGAACTGTTCACTTTGAAAATGGTTGGTCAGGATCATCTCCTCACCCTGTGGATCGTACAGGGCCAGTCCGTCCGGCGATTTTTCGATCACCACAGTCCGGTTGTCCCGGGCCGAGCTCACCAGGAACGACTCGGCAACAAAAGTTTCAGACTGCTGCGCAAGCTTCATGGCTTCATCAATATTTGACGCATACTGCAGGATCTGCCGGGCAAGGATAGAGGTGGGGGTTTTGGCCGATCCGGGGATCCCCGATTTGGCTGCATTCAGAGTTACCACCAGCCCCTGGTCATTCATTCCCGATACAACCCCGATCATGCCTCCCCAGGTGACAGAGGCAAATCTGTACCCCGAATCGGGTTCAAAAAACGCCAGGATCTTGTTCCTGGCAAAATCGTCGCCCATGGAGAAATCAAAATTCCGTCCCACCAGCAGCCGGCCATCCTTTGACCTGCTGCCGTTCACTCCCATGGCTGTGCATGCCACCAGGTTCATGTTCTGCAGGGCATGACCGATGTCATGGGCGGCGTGGTAGTTCAGGATCCGCTGGTATGCGGGCCCGATAAAACTGAAGGTGTCCGACGCCTGCAGGGCCACTCCATATATCTCCCGCTGGTATTCATCGGGGATATGGCGATCCAGGTTCCTGTTCATCCAGACCACCACCTTCTTTAAAAACCTGATGTAGAGATCCGACGGCACCATCTCCCGGAGTTGGGAGACAAAGGCCTGCTCCTGATAATGGATCTGCTCCCTGGCCAGGATCCCGTGCTTCACCCCCAGTTCGAAATCCGAACCCTGCAGGTACATCTCCCACAGTCCATAACCGTTCTTCTTCAACCAGCTCTCATCACACTGGTAAAGCTCCCGGCCCAGCTCAACCCGTTGCAGGTGCAGGGCAGTGGTTTCATCCACTTCAGGGGGATGAATGGTGATGGCCATCCTGAACAGCAGCACCAGGATGAAGATAACAACCGACAGTGCGATAAGCCATTTGAGAAGGCCTCTTTTTATCTGTGATCTACCCATTCTTGATCTGCTTTAGAAGTTTTCCAATATCAAAAAAGTTGGCGCAGATAAAGAGAGCGGAGACGGTTACGCCCAGTACACCATGCAGCCCAACCCCGGCGTTCTGACCCGCCATGAAAAGGTTGGGAACCTTTGTGTTGGGTGAAATGTACGATTTGCGCGGGTTGTTAAAGTCCTTCAGGATTCCGTAGATCGATCCGTCGGGGATTCCCGTATAGTCCCTGAAGGTGAGGGGAGTGGCTGTATAGGTCTCCTCGATCAGGTCACGAATTCCTTTGAATTTTGTCTCAACCAGATCCAGCAACGCCTCCTCTTTTAGCGCCTTAAATGCTTTGTAATCAGCTCCGCGCCTCTCAACGGTAGTTGCTTCCCACGCCTCTACCTCCTCATATTTCATAAAGGCGGAGACGGTCATGCTCTCGGCATATTCAGGATCCTCTTTGCCTGGTGTTGTATACATGATGCATGCTCCGGGCCATGTGATAGAATCGTACATTCCGGCATTCCACACTTTGTTACTGGATGAAATGTATACATTGGAGTTGATATTCTTGAAACGGCCCGGTTTGAGGCTGATATAGACTGAGAATGAACCGATGGTATTCTCGAGTGCTTCCACCCTTTTCACATACGCTTTCCTGAATCTTCCCGGCTCCACCAGCTTCACCAACCGGGCAGGATGGATGTTGGAGATGAAACTCTTTCCATCCACCCGCGATCCGTCCCTGCACTCAACGGCGATGGCCTCCTTCTCCCTGAAGAGGAAGTTGACCACCTCTTTGTTTCGTTGCACCGCTCCCCCGTTGCGGGTGATCACCTTTTCAAGGGCAGCGGCCAGAAGGTCTGTTCCCTTGCTGAATTTATAGGCGCTCTGGAGGTAGTGATAACTGATAATCGCATGGGTAATCAGCGGCGATTTATCCGGGACCCCGGCATAGAGCGCACTGTTAACACCCCAGAGCGCCTTCAGCTCCTCATTGTCCGTGAGTCCGTCAATGAAATCGTGTGCACTCATCTGGGTATACTGTGTCTCGGCATCATAGAGATTTCGGAAATCCTGCAGGTTAAGCACCTTGGTGCTGTTCCACACCTCCTCAATCTTCTTCAGGTAGGCATCAATGGCTTCTGATTCATCAGGAAAATAGGAGAGGAGCCTTTTCCTGTGCCCCTCCATCCCGCTTGCATGGGAATAGACCCTGTCGCCCATGTAGATTGTTTCATAGTGGTCACTGTCCAGCTTCTCGAGTCCGGTCTGGTCGAGAATCCCAAGGTAACGAAACACCTGGTAAAGGATCTCTCCCTTCTCCATGCTGCCCACATAGTGCATGGCCGAATTGAAAGTAACGCCCCCGCGTCTGAAGGTCTGCAGGTTGCCACCGATCTGGTGGTGTTTCTCCAGCACACAGACCCGCTGGCCATTCTCACTCAGCAGGGCACCGCTCATCAATCCCCCCAGTCCGCTTCCAATGATAACCACATCAAACTCCTTACTGCTCATCTGCTCCCCTTTTTTTCCTGGTGATAATGTAGGTGATGTTGGCGGTGCGCCTGGAGAGGTCATGCCTCTCCACCCTGAACCCCCGCTCCCTTACAAACTCCTCAATGGTTTTTCCGGAGAGATAGGTGAGCCTGTAGCGGGTTTTATTGAACCTGAAGATGCGGGTGCTCTGGATCTCTGTGAATTTCGTATACCGCGTCCGTCTCTGCAGGTCTGCATCGGCATCCCGCATGATGATCATGCCACCTTCCGGCAGCTGCTCCATGCACTGCGCCAGGAGCTTCAGCTGGAGCTCACCGGGCATGTAGTGCAGTACATCGTTCAGTATCAGGACCTCCCCGTCCGGTAGCGGATCGGTGGTGATGTCGCCCGTCTCGAACCTGAGATGATCCATCTCCCTGGCAACATGCCTGGCCACCGCGATCTTCTGCTGATCATAATCGATCCCGGTAATACGCCGCGCCCCTGAAACCATGCCCAGCATAACCGGCAGGAACCCGTATCCGCATCCCAGGTCCACAATGGATGCATCCCGGGGAATGATGTCGTTGAAAAAGCTGTAATCCTTTTCAAACCTCAGCTTTAGCCTCAGGTACCACTCCAGCACCGGTCCCATATAGAGGTATCGACCGATCAGTTTCCCCCTGTAGTAGGCTGGTGTGCCGGCCTCTGCTTCAAGTTTCAGATACTCCTCCCGGTAGAATGCGGTCACCTCTTTGACCTGTGTCCTGTAGGTTTTCATACCGTTATATTCGGTTGCTGCAGGCACAATTCGCGGGAAGAACTTCATGGTGATGATCCCCGGCTTTAAGATATGCTCTGTTTTGGGAAGGGCGTTCCAGGCTCCGTGAATCATCACAGGCTGAACCTCCAACCCCAGCTTATCGGCAATCCCGAAGGCCCCCTGGTGAAACCGTTTGATCTTTCCGTCGGGTGTGCGGCTCGATTCGGGAAAGGCAAGGATAGAGTATCCTTCGCTCACCTTCTGTTGTAGTTTTTCAAAGTTGTAGTTCAGCCCCTTATAGATCGGGTAGAAATCGGCAAAGCGGACGATAAAACCGTAAAAAAGGTTGTTCCACACCCATTTGTTAACCAGGACGATCATCTTCGGATGCAGCTGCAGCAGCAACACCAGGTCAAGCTGCGACTGGTGGTTGGAGATGATCACCGATGGCGAGCTGAAATCGAGCCGCTCCCTCTGGATGTACCGTTTCTTTATGGTAAATCCCATGGCCACAACCCATGATGTGTAGAGGTGGATGAGCCGGTTGATAACCATCTTTTTGCTCCTTTTGTTGATGGGGAGGATAAAGAGAACCGGAAGGAGCGGGGTGACAAACAGTGCACTGCCAAGGAAAGGCACAAATGTGATCGCCGTGGCCAGGATCCTGCCAAGGGTGACGGGCTGCACCCTCCGTTCGCCCTTTTTTCTGACCAGGAGTCCAAACAGCAGCGGCAACAGGGTGTATGAGATCAGCAGCACCGTCGAAATTCCCAGGATGGAGACAATGGCAATGGACCTCAGGGCCGGGTGCTGTGCAAAGATCAGTACACCGACGGCCGAGATGGTGGTCAGGGCCGAAAGCAGGATCGAGAGTTTATAGGGGACCAGGCTGTGGTTCCCCTCCCGGTGGTTGGTGATGATCCCGTTCATGATAAAGATACAGTAGTCGATTCCCAATCCAAAAACAAAGGTGGAGATGATGATGTTGAAGATGTTGATCTCAATGTTGAACAGCCCCATCAGACCCAGCGTCCAGAGCCAGCTGATAAGGATGGGAATAAAGGTGATCAGTGCGATCTCGATCCTTCCGAAAAAGAGCAACAGGATCAGGAAGACCACGATCATGGAGACCATCACCAGCTGGTTGAAGTCCTCCTTCAGTACATCGAAAAACTGGTTGATAAAATACTGGTTATCAAAAATAATGAAATCATCCGAAGAGGCGATTCTGGAAAAGAGCGCCTCCTTACCTTCAGCTTCCACCTTCAGAATCGAGACCACCGAGGTGATCCCTTCGCCTGTGTCAATGTAGTTATCCAGGAAGAGATCGGCAACCATCCCGTACTCATTCGGCGGTATGGGTGTGAAATCTCTGTCCATAAGCTCGAAAAAGGGATCAAAAGCATACTCCCTGAAATGGTACCTGCTGCCGCTTTGCCTGACAGAGCGCTCTACAAATGACCGGTCTGCCTCTGCCCAGAATTGTTCCCATTTCTCGATTCGCTCCCTCTGGGCGGCTACCGTCAGCATCAGTTCCGACACGCTGGACACCTCTGTGATCAACCCCTCCTCCAGGCACGATTCAATGAGTGCCCTGTTCCTCTCAAGCTTCTCCAGTGCCTCATCCAGCGAAGCACCCTGTGTGACCAGGTAGACCGAGCTGTTGGCAACGGAACTGATCGATTTCAGTTTGGCTTCAGATTGATTCAGCTTCTCGGTCTGGTAATTGAGGGTGGAGATGTCGCCATTAAAGCGAATGTTTCGCGATGTAAAGGCAAAGCCGATTGTCAGAAGGAAGATCACCGCAACAAGCACCCTGTTTTGCTCGAACCGGTACCCCACCACCCTCTCAATCAGGCTGACTATGCCATGGGTAGCTCTTTGACGCGAATCTGCCGGCCTGTTGCCGATAAAAAGGGGTGTGACCACCAGGACCGAGAGGGCGGAGGCCACCACAGCGAAAGCTGCAAAGAGCCCGATCTGTTTCAGAGCCTCGGAGCGGACCACCAGCAGACAGAGAAATGCCGATGCTGTGGTGAGGCTGCTCATCAGCACCGGAGTTGAGATTCTCCGGAGGGTCTCCGCCACCCCGCTGCCCGAACGGATATGTGTAAAGAGGTGCAGGGAGTAGTCCACCGTGATCCCGATAAAGATTACCCCCACACCCAGGGAAATAGCCGATACTTTTCCGTAAATCAGCGTCAGCATGGCAATGGAGAATCCGGCACCGATCACCACCGGCAGAAACATCAGTAAAATCACATTGAGCCTTCTGAAAAAGGCAAAGAAGACCAGCAGGAAGAAGAGCAGGGCGATGGAGACGGTAAGGACAATGTCCTTTTTCACCCTTACCGAATTGGCAACAGCCACAGCTGTGCCCCCGTAATATTCGATCAGTGTGCCCTTTGTCTCCCCCTGAAGGTTCTCAATCTCCCGTTCGATCAGTTCGATCAGCCTGAGGTTCTCCTTCGTGTTGGAGCCTGGGTAGACCGGGTCAAGAAAGAAGAGCAGGTGTTTGTGGTCCTTTGTGAAGATGGCCGAATTGTAGAGGGAGAAGTTGTCATCCAGTTGAAACTGGTCCAGCTTCTTCAATGCAAGCGGGGTCAGGTTCAGCGGGTCCCTGAGGATAAACTGCCGGGTAGCCAGCCCTGCAGGTGAGATGAGGGTTTTGAAATCCTTCAGGATGGTTTGATCGATCTCCTCTGCGGTGAGCATCCCGGCTATCTCATCGTAATCTTCATCATTCAGAAACAGGGGCAGGTTGTTGTAGATGAAATCATACACATTCATCATGACGTCACCACCCACCTTAAAACTGATCTTCTCTATAAGCGAGCTGTCTGTTTCGAGCCTGCCCGCCAGGAGCTCGGCATGCTCAATAAGCAAAAGGGGATCTGTAGCGGCACTATCTTTCAGGGAGAGGATGAATATGATCTGGTCGGCCAGCTCCGATTTGTCAAAGAGGGCACTGATTTTACTGATCCGCTGGTCCTCCGGAATGATGGCATTGAGGTTCTCCTCCAGCTTCACCCCCGAGGCCAGGTACCCGGTCACCACCATGAAGAGGAGAAATAGGATCAGGAAGAGCCGCCTGCGTCCCGTCAGGGTTTTATTTAGTGTGACAAAAAAGTGGTCCATCTATCGGGCTCTTTTAAACAGGATCAGAATGGCATAGGAGAGGGCCCCCGTCACCACCCCGGCAATGGTGGCAAAAACCACAGCCCCTGTCAGGTACTGTTTCAGGTTCTGACCAATGGATTCGAAATTGAGCGCGATCTCCACCTTCCAGCTTCCATCCCCCAGGACATAACTTCCGGTCACATAACTGAGGTAAAGTATTCCCGGGATCATGGGTGGAATACTGATGTTTGCAGCAATAAAAAAGATCGCTTTATTAAGCCTGAACAGGTGCGCAAAAAAGAGGCCGATGATCAATTGATATCCCCATATGGGCAGAATTCCCATGAATATTCCAAAAGCGACAGAGAGTGCGATGATATAGCGGGGTGTATCACTCCGGACAATGTCCTCACGAAAAATCTGCCTGAGGCTCTTGTTGCGGTATTTCAGGAAGACCTGCCGCGGCCTGTAGTATATGAGACCCAGGAAGCCAAGCAGGATATTGAGCAGGGTAATCCTTAAAAAATCCATCCCGGGCCTGAAGTGACTTACCCTTTCACCCTCGGGCGGATAGTAGACATCGATGGGTGTCTCTCTCACCTCGATTCCTCTCCAGGAGGCCTTAACAAGTGCCTCAAGCTCAAATTCATACCTGCCCGAAAAGAGCCTGGTTCCGGCCATTGCCCTGATGGGGTAGAGACGGTATCCCGATTGCGTGTCTTTGATCTTCCTTCCCGTCTCGATCCTGTACACCATACTCGAGAGCCTGTTGGCGAAGCGGTTCTTTCCGGGCACATTCTCCTGCTTTAGCTGCCTCGACCCAATCACCAGGGCATCTGAACCCTCTTCCATGAACTTCAGAAAGGAGGGGAGGTCACTGGCCCTGTGCTGGTTGTCCGAATCGAGGGTGATGGCCCGGTCGAATCCCTGTTCAAGGGCCTGGTTAAAAGCTGCCTGCAGCGCCTTGCCCTTTCCCCGGTTTTCCGGAAAGTCAATCACCCCGATGGTATTGAATGCCGAGAGAACCTCCCTGGTACGGTCGGTGCTTCCGTCATTTACCACGATCACATCGTTGCAATATTCAAGCACATCGTTGAGCAGCTGCTCAATGCATCCCGCGTTATTATAGGTGGGAATGATCACACAGCAGTTGTGCCTTTTAAACTCCTCCCTGTATGGCTTCGCTTTGCTCAATGAATGCCCCTTTAAATTTTAAATAGGTAGTTGTCTCTTTAAATAACATCCCCTCCACAGTCAGCCGCGATCCATCCCTGGTGTAGCTGATCCTCGCCTGAATCTCCCCCGCTTTGTCAGGCTCGTGCATGGCGGTGAACTTGATACTCTTTGCCCCGCTTAGTCTGAGCCGGATGTTAAGCGCTCCCTCCAGAATCTCCTGGATCATCAGTACCTGGCATACACCGGGTGTGATGGCAAAACCGGGAAAGTGCCCCCTGTATACAGCGCTCTCCCGGTTCACTGTAACCGTGGCCTCGATGGTGCCCTCCTGGCCGCTGGTAGCTGGTAGCTGGCGACTGGTGATCAGATACTTATATAGGTCACTGATCAGCATGCTCCCTGGAATGTTGCAGTTGTTGCAGGTCAATGTGCAGTTTGATGCCCCGGTGGACAATCCTTATATGCAGCTTCTCATCTCTTGTCATCTCATATTGCGCTTTTCTGAACAGGCTCTTTTTTCGTCTGATCAGGGTGACACCCCGGTTTTCCGTGAGGTGGTATGTGTACCGCTCTCTCCTGTGGCTGAACCGGAGAATCTCTTCGCTACCTCCAGCCCCCTCCTCCCTCTTCAGTGAATAGGATTCAATGGCTGACAAATCTAACAATAAGGTACGAAAATCACGCTTCATGGACTCCAATACGGGTGGCCTGTTTAAAAACTCCTGTACACGCACCACCTCGAAACAATCCTCCTTATAGGCAAGGTCCAGCAGACTGAGTCCAAGTTCGGAGAGGAAGACCACATGTGTGGTGCTGTCCACAGCCACCTTCTTAATAAAGATGAGCCCTGAGTAGCTCTTTTTAAACAGCGAAATATTGGCTTTAAACAGCAACGGTTCACTAAAAGGTTCCAGAGGGGAAAACCTCGTGATCCCGTTATCTGAAGGCGGGGCATCAACCGTCACTTTTCCGGCCGGATCCTCTTCGATTGTCACCTTTCCGGCCGGACTGCATGATCCGGTCAGAAGACTAATAACCAGTGGTAAAAACAGCGTCAGGTATGGTTTCATTGATCCTCCTGTCAACAAAGGTTATTACGGTCCTGTCACTCTCACCCTCATTCATCACGATTTCAGATACCATCAGGTCATCTTTGTCGAAATATACCTCCATCTCGGAGATCACCTTCCGCATATCAGCCTCCCTGGGAACGAGCCGTATAAGGAACTGGTTCCCACTTTCAAAGGCTGCCAGCTCAAATTTATCCTGGTTGGCCACATCTCCCTGGACCATGCCCACAATCAGGTCATTAATCTCCCTGAATACCGCGTTGGACTCGATGTCGTAACTGTTCACCTGCTCCCCGTCCCTGATGTGGAATTTTCCATTATGAATAATGATCGCATACTCATACGGCGTTTCATAGACCCACCTCAGGCTGTTCTCTTTTCGGAACCAGAATTTCCCTTTGCTCACGATGGTCTCGTCCAGAAATTCCAGCTGCTTTGTTTGAATAAAATTGCTCTGGATCGATTCGGTCTTCAGAGCATTGGCATTGATGAGCTCCACCATAGCCTCCATATTTTCCACCGGGGTGAACTCCCTCTGTTCAACACTTCCAAAAACCGGTAACAGGCTTATTGACAGAATGAACAGGAGTGCCAGCGTTGCTTTTTTAGATTCCATTTTCAGCATGAAAGATTGATCCTGTGCCCAAAGGTAGTAAAAGAAAATATTAGTAACTTTGGGGATTTTCTCCCTAATACTGATATTTCGTGATTAATATAGAAGCAAAGGACAAGGTGACACTGGCGGAAGCCGAGGCAATCATTCTTGAGAAGGCGTCCTTTGAACTGGATCAAAAGAGTCTCGACCTGGTACAGGCAAGCCTCGATTTTCTGCTCGATTTTTCCGTTGATAAAATCATCTATGGGATCAATACAGGTTTTGGTCCCATGGCACAATATAAGATTGATGAAGAGAAGCAGGTCGATCTTCAGTACAACCTGATCCGCAGCCATTCGGCTGGAGCAGGAGAGAAGATTCCGAACCTCTATGTAAAGGCAGTGATGCTGGTTCGCCTGATCTCGATCATCCAGGGAAGCTCCGGCATTCATCCCTCCTGTGTGCACCTGTTGCGCGATCTGATCCGGAAAGATGTATATCCCTTCATTCCCGAGCATGGTGGTGTGGGGGCCAGCGGCGACCTGGTTCAGCTTTCTCACCTTGCGCTGATCCTGATCGGAGAGGGGGAGGTTACCCACAGGGGCAAGCTGCGCCCCACTGGCGATGTGTTCGATGAGTTGGGACTGGAACCCATCAAGGTGGTTCTCAGGGAGGGGCTCTCCCTGATCAACGGTACCTCTGTAATGACGGGGATCGGGATCGTCAATGTGATCAAAGCGAAACAGCTGGTTCACTGGTCCATCATGGCCTCTGCCCTGATCAACGAGATTGTACACTCCTTCGACGACCACTTCGCAAAAGAGCTGAACCAGGTGAAGCATCACAAAGGACAGCGTTATGTGGCCGAGTCTCTGGAGAGGATTCTCTCCACAAGCAACTTGATCGACAGACGGGAGGAGTATTTCTACAACAACAATGAAGAGGCACGCATCTTTAAAAGGAAGGTGCAGGAGTATTACTCCCTGCGCTGTATCCCCCAGATTCTGGGTGCGGTGTGTGACACCATCCGAAATGCAGAAGAGGTGTTGGTTAATGAGATGAATTCGGTGAGTGACAATCCCATTGTGGATATGGAGACCCGGAACGTGTTTCACGGGGGGAATTTTCATGGCGATTATGTCTCCCTGGAGATGGATAAGCTGAAGATCGCGGTGACCCGCATCTCCATGCTTTCCGAACGCCACCTGGCCTTCCTCTGCAACCCCAAACAGAACGAACTGCTGCCTCCCTTTGTCAACCTTGGACAACTGGGGCTCAACCTTGGCATGCAGGGGGTACAGTTTACATCCACCTCTACGGTGGCAGAGAACCAGGCGCTCTCCAACTCCATGTATGTGCACAGCATCCCCACCAACAACGACAACCAGGACATTGTGAGCATGGGTACCAATGCGGCCATGATTACCAAACGGGTCATCGACAATGCATACCAGGTACAGGCCATTGAAATGATCGCCCTGTTGCAGTCCGTCGATTACCTGCAGGCGGAGCATAAGCTCTCCGGAACCACATCGAAATATTACAAACAGATGCGTGAATTAGTTCCCGGTTTCGTGGAAGATGCGCCCCTGTACAAAGAGATAGAGCGGGTCAAGGAGTACCTGTTTAACACGAAAGTAGAAATACCGGAACAGGAATGAAGATTGCACTTGTCACCGGAGGATCGAGGGGGATCGGCAAAGCCATATCTCTGAAGCTTGCCGAAGCGGGCTATTATCTGCTTATCAACTACCGGACCAACCAGGCTGAAGCAGAAAGCACCCTTGCAGCGGTAAGAGAGGGCGGGGGAGATGGAGAGCTGATGCAGTGTGATGTCTCCGATCCGACAGAGGTACAGCGGGTGCTGGAGAGGTGGCATGAGTCGAACCCCGGGAAAACCATCGAAGTGCTGGTGAACAATGCCGGACTCACCCGCGATAACCTGATGGTATTCATGTCAGACGAGGAGTGGGAAGAGGTGATGGCCACCAACCAGGACAGCTTTTTTTACGTGACCCGGCACCTTCTTCAGAACATGCTGGTGAACAAGCAGGGCCGGATTGTCAACGTGGTCTCCCTGTCGGGACAGCGGGGGATGGCTGGACAGGTAAACTATGCGGCCTCCAAGGGTGCTGTTATCGCGGCCACCAAATCGCTGGCCATGGAGGTGGGTAAAAAGCGTGTGACAGTCAATGCGGTGGCACCGGGATTTATCGCCACCGAGATGACTGCAGGTCTGGACGAGAAGCAGTTGTCTGCCATGGTGCCTTTGCGCAGGTTTGGCCGTCCGGAAGAGGTGGCAGAGGTGGTTGCTTTTTTGGTGTCGGACAAAGCCTCATACATTACCGGCGAGGTGATCTCGGTGAACGGAGGAATGCACAGTTAATATAGATTGATGAGCAAACGCGTTGTCATAACAGGAGCAGGGATCTACTCAACCATCGGTTTGAATACCGGTGAGGTGAAACGTTCCCTCTATGAGGGCCGGTCGGGCATCGGTATCGATCCCAGGCGCGAAGAGTTTGGATACCGCTCCACCCTGACCGGGATCATAGAGCGCCCCAACCTCAAGGGGGTGTTGCCCCGCCGAATGCGGGTCGGAATGGCCGAGCAGGGAGAGTATGCCTATGTGGCTACCATGGAGGCCCTCGCACAGGCCGGTATCTCAATGGATTTTCTGGAGGCCAACGAGGTGGGAATCCTTTACGGAAACGACAGCTCTGCGGTTCCTGTGATCGAAGCCATCGATATTGTTCGCGAAAAGAGAGACACCACCCTGATCGGGTCGGGCTCGATCTTCCAGTCCATGAACTCAACCATCACCATGAACCTGGCGGTGATCCTGAAACTGAAGGGGATCAATTTCACCCTGAGCGGTGCATGTGCCAGCAGCTCCCATGCCATTGGGATGGCGCACCTGGTGATCTCGCAGGGGATGCAGGATGTTATTATCTGTGGTGGCGGACAGGAGGTAAATGCAGAGTCCATGGGCAGTTTTGACGGACTGAGCGCCTTTTCGGTACGCATGGACAACCCCGCTGCAGCATCACGTCCCTTTGACCGGGACCGGGACGGACTTGTTCCCAGCGGAGGGGCGGCATCACTGATTGTAGAGAGCCTCGATTCAGCCCTCTCCAGGGGAGCAAACATCCTGGGCGAGATTAAAGGCTACGGTTTTTCATCCAATGGCGATCACATCTCCGTACCAAACATCATAGGGCCGACACGGTCGCTTGAGCGTTGCCTTGAGAGTGCTGGTATGGCACCATCCGAGGTCGATTACATCAATGCACATGCCACCTCCACCCCGGTGGGAGACAGCAACGAAGCCACTGCACTGGCAAATGTCTTCGGGGACAAAGCGGTGCCGGTAAGCTCAACAAAATCGATGACCGGCCACGAGATGTGGATGGGGGGTGCCAGTGAGGTGATTTACTCCCTGCTGATGATGCAGGACTCCTTCATTGCCCCGAACATCAATTTTGAAAATCCCGACGAGGCATCGGCACGACTGAACATTATTACCCGTACAACCGATTATAATATAGAGACATTTCTCTCCAACTCTTTTGGATTCGGAGGGACCAATTCATCATTAATTGTATCTAAATACAAAAAATAGTTAATTCAAACAGTGATATGCAAAGGGCTGAAATAATAGAAAAGGTAAATGAGTTCCTGGTGGATGAGTTCGAGATTGAAGAGAGTGCCCTCGGGTTAGATGCGCACCTGATTGACGACCTGGGGATAGAGAGCCTTGATTTCGTAGATATAGTGGTTACCATTGAAAAAGAGTTTGGATTTAAAGTGAAGCGTGAAGAGATCACCGAAGTGCGCACACTGAATGACCTGTACACCTACATTGAGACGCGGGCTTAGCCATACAAACCTATTCAAAACAGAGTGAACCGTCCATGATAAGTATAGCTATGCTGAGCCCTTTGGGGTTCATTAGACCAATTAAATAAATTGATAATTTCTAATGATATGCCAGGCTGGTCAGGCAAATCGAGAGGGGGAGCTTTAGGTTATCGTTTCTTTATTTTTGTCATTAAGAACAGCAGCATCCGTATTGCCTACCTCTCTCTTCGTTTTGTTGCATTTTACTACCTGCTTTTCACGGGGAAGGCGTCCATGCGCTTCTATTTCAGGACAATTCATGGGTACACACGCTGGAGATCCCTGGTAAGCATCTACCGCAGCTACTGCCTGCTGGGCGAGACCCTGATCGACAAGGTGGCCATGCTCTCGGGAGCAAAAACAGATTACAGCTATAGCTTTGAAGGGGAGGAACACCTGCGGGCCATGAGTCAGGCGGGTCGTGGCGGCGTACTCATCGGGGCCCACATGGGGAACTGGGAGATGGCGGGACAACTCCTGGAACGCATCGATACCCCGGTCAACATTGTCATGCTCGAAGCGGAACATGAGAAAATCAGCAGGATCCTGAACGAGGCGATGGTGCACAGGAGACTTCGTGTGATACCACAGAAAGCCGACTATTCCCATCTCTTCCTGATCGACGAGGCGCTTAAGCGGAGTGAATTTGTGGTGATACACGGCGACCGCTACCTGCCCGGCACCAACACGGTCTCGCTTCCCTTTCTGGGTCGTGAGGCCCGCTTCCCGCAGGGACCCCTCTACCTGGCCAGCAAGCATGGTCTGCCCGTCTCCTTCGTCTATACACTGAAGGAGCGTCACGATCACTACCATTTCTATGCCTCGCCGGGGAGGAGGTTTCCCTACCCGGCAAAGATTAAAACCAGGAGGCAGGAGATTAGCCAGATGGTGGCCTCCTATGTAGAATCGCTTGAAACCATGGTGAAGCGCTATCCACTGCAGTGGTTCAACTACTACCCTTTCTGGAATGAAGAGTATAATGGTTCCTCGAAAGTTCCATATGACCATTGAGATAAACTAAATATTTACTTGTGAAACGTCCATTACAATATTTTCAATATTATCACATAAGGAGATGAAACTAAACTACGGCTCTGATAAGAAGAGTGCCCTTCAGGCCAAATTCGATGCACAAAAAATCGCTTTTGGTCCCATCATGTTCCAGGCCTCCCTGGCGCTGCGCGACCTGGGGATCCTGACACTGATCCACTCACACCGCAGAGCCGGTATCGAACTGGAGAAGATCGCTGCTGAACTTGACCTGAGTCTATACGGGGTAAAGGTGCTGCTTGAAGCGGGACTAAGCATGGAGTTGGTGTGGGTTGAAGATGGAAAATACAAAATCACCAAAACCGGCTGGCACATCCTTAAAGACGACCTCACCAGGGTCAACATGGACTTCACCAACGATGTGAACTACCTGGGCATGCACAGCCTGACCGATTCCATAAGGAGCGGCAAACCCACCGGGCTAAAGACGATGGGGGCATGGGACACCATCTACGAAGGGCTGTTCCAGCTACCCGAAAAGGTACAGAAGAGCTGGTTTGCTTTTGACCATTTCTATTCCGATTACTCCTTCTCCGAGATCCTGCCGCTGGTCCTCACACCGGGCGTGAAGCAGGTGCTCGATGTGGGTGGGAACACGGGAAAATTTGCCATCCGGTGTGCCGGGTATCGTGAGGATGTGAAGGTGACCATCCTTGATCATCCCGACCAGCTTGAAAAGGCTGCTGAAAACATTGGTCAGCTGGGACTCTCCCACAGAATTGATGGCCGGGCCATGGATCTGCTCGACCACTCAAAGCCATTCCCCGGGGGGGCAGATGTGATCTGGATGAGCCAGTTCCTGGACTGCTTCTCAAAAGAGGATATAACCGGGCTGCTTCGAAGAAGCAAAGAGGCCATGACCCCCGCTTCGTCACTCTTTATCCTTGAACTTTTCTGGGACAGGCAGAAGTTCGAAGCATCAACATACAGCCTGCATGCCACATCCCTCTACTTTACCAACATGGCCAACGGCAACAGCCAGATGTATCATTCGGAGGACCTCCTTGAGCTTATCGAAAAAGCAGGCATGGTTGTTGAGGAGTCTTATGATGAGATCGGTGTGAGTCACACGATGCTTAAATGCAAACTCAAAAGATAACTGGAACAGAGGATGATGAAAGAACAACCGGTTGAAAAGAGAGATATCCTGCAATTGATTCCTCAGCGTCCCCCTTTTGTGATGGTCGACAGGCTACATTCAGTTCAGGAGAGTGAAGCCACCTCGGTTTATTTGGTTACCAGCGACTCTCTATTTGTCAGAGAGGGATTGTTCCGGGAGAGCGGCCTGATTGAGAATATTGCCCAGACTGCTGCGGCCATGAACGGATACCACGCCATGACAGGTGGAGTTGATGTGAAGAATGGTTATATTGGGGGTATAAAAAACCTGGAGATCAATTTTCTTCCGGCAGTCGGGGATCAGATCACCACCAGGGTTGTTGAAGAGCACAGGGTGATGGGGGCAAGCATTGTTGTGGGTGAGGCCATGGCGGGTGGCCGTGTGGCTGCAACATGTGAAATGAAGGTCTTTATGGAGTGAAGCAGATGCTACAATATAATCTAAATACATTATATCATGACTAACATATTAATTTTATTTATAATTGGCGCCATGGGGATCATGGGCAAACCAGATGCTCAAACCTCAATGCAAGAGGAGGTTGTCTGGTATGGTCTGGACTATACCGAGGTGAAATTCATTGGATATAGCGAACATTTCTCTGACCTGGAAGAGATCCGGTCGCACTATTTCTCTGCCTGGAACCACCTTATCATTATGGAGAGTGACAAGTATGATGTAAAGTCAGCCATGGGGGCCGGCAGCGTCACCTACGAGGTTGACAATGCCATCTTGCGAAGCGAGAAGAGGGAGATGTCCGGCATAGTGCAGAGCGGCTCGTACGCTCTTGATAAAAAGCAACTGGCCAGCGTGATAAAGGCATATACCAATCCCTCGGTGGATAAAACAGGAGCGCTGCTTATCATGGAGACACTCAATAAACTGGAGGTGACTTCAACCATGTGGCTGGTGGTATTTAACACCTCCACCGGAGAGATACACCATCTCAAGAGATATAGTGGAGAGCCGGGCGGGTTCGGTTTTAGGAACTACTGGGCCAGGAGTTACTACAACGTGCTCAAGAACCTGAAGAGTTCACCACAGAAACCCCTTTAAACTCCCCAACCCGATCTGTCAACAATGTTGAGCCATCCGGGGTTCCTGGGTTTATTAATGATGAGAGACCTGCTGTAATGAGAAAGAAACCGTCTGTAACAAACCTGGTGGACATCACCGAAACCCGGGTCCGGTTCAGCGAGGTCGATTCACTGGGAATTGTCTGGCATGGCAATTTTGTCAAATACCTTGAGGATGGACGTGAGTCCTTTGGCAGAAGATACGGGCTGAGCTATTTCGAGGTTTATGATCACGAACTCCTGACACCCATCGTAAAGATGGAGATCGATTACAGGATGCAGGTGAAGTATGGTGATGTCATCCTTATTGAGACCACCTATGTGAATTGCGATGCCGCTAAGATCATATTGAATTACAGGATATTACGAAAGTCTGACGGTGCAGTGGTGATGACCGCCACCACCACCCAGGCCTTCGTCAGTAAAAATGGTGAGCTGGAACTTACCAATCCCGGTTGCTACCTGGATTGGAAACGAAGAAACGGTGTGGCTCACCCGCTTCAATAGAACATGAGTCAAACCTACCTGGAATCGAGCAACATCATCTCCTCCCTGGGATGGAACACCGCGGAAGCCTTCAATACGCTGCGTTCAGGGAAGGGGGGGATCCGGATTTGCACGGACCGCCGGTTGTCTGATCACGATTTCCCGGCCTCACTGATCCGCTGGGAGGAGCTGGAGCAGCGTTTCAGTCAAATTGGAGGGGCTGATGCTATGACCGGTGGCTTGACAGGGACTGCCCATCTGGCTGAGGGGGCTGCTTCAACGGGACCGGGACTGGATGGTGATTCGACTTCGGCTGCCGGACCGGGACTGGATGGTGAGACGGCTGCTTCAACAGGACCGGGACTGGATGGTGAGACGGCTGACTGGACCCGGTTTGAGAAACTCGCAATCCTCTCCATGCACGATGCCCTCTCTGACTCTTCGGTCGATCCTGCTGACCCGCGGACGGCCCTGATTCTCTCAACCACCAAAGGAAATGTGGAGTTACTTGACCAACAGGAAGGATTTGGTAAAGAGCGGCTGCATCTCTGGAAGTCTGCAGAGCTGATGGCACGCTTCTTTGGCATGAAGAACAGACCGGTGGTCATCTCCAATGCCTGTATTTCAGGTGTTGTGGCCATGATCACTGCCCGGCGTCTAATCCTGAGTGGCCGGTACGATCATGCCATTGTTGTGGGGGCCGACGTGGTCTCGAAATTTATCGTATCGGGCTTTCAGTCCTTCCTTTCACTCAGTGACCTGCCCTGCAAACCCTTTGATGAGCACCGCGACGGACTCACCCTGGGAGAGGCTGCGGGCACGGTGATCATCTCCGGACAATATGGTGATGTGGAGCTGACCGGTGGGGCCGTCACCAATGATGCCAACCACATTTCAGGACCCTCCCGCAACGGCGAGGGACTGCTGCTGGCCATCACCAATACACTGGTTGATGGCCAACAGCCGGATCTGATCTCTGCTCACGGGACGGCTACGGTATACAACGACGAAATGGAGTCCATCGCCCTCTCAAGGGCGGGACTGGAGCATGTGCCGGTCAACAGCCTGAAAGGAGCCATCGGGCACACCCTGGGTGCTGCCGGAATCGTGGAGAGCATCATCAACATTGAAGCGATGAAACAGGATATTCTGATACCCACCATGGGCTATTCGAAGCCAGGTGTTTCAGGAGAGATCAACGTGGTGGACCGGCCGGAAAAAAAGCAGATCCGGACCATGCTGAAGGTGGCCTCAGGTTTTGGAGGTTGCAATGCGGCGGCACTGTTTAAGAGGAGAGTATGAAACAAATTCAGGTCTGACGAAAATGAATATGAAATTGTGAACCGATGAATGCGATCCGTCACATAAGGATAGAGGAGGGTGAAGTGCACACCGGCGGACAGCTGGAGTTCAGCCACCCCAGGGGCGGATTCAATCAGTTTGCAAAGGCGCTCTACAAGCACTCCGGGATCGGGTATCCCAAATTTTATAAAATGTCTCCGCTCAGTAAACTGGGATTTCTTGCTTCGGAGCTTTTGCTAAAAGATATAGATCTTTCCGGTGTCGATCCTGAAAAGGTCTCTCTGATCATCGCAAATTCATCATCCTCTTTACACACTGACAGCATCTACCACGATTCCATCGGACAGAAACCCAGTCCTGCCATCTTTGTATACACACTGCCCAATATACTGATCGGGGAGATCTGTATCAGAAACGGATTCAGGGGAGAGGGGCTGTTTTTCATACAGGAGGAGTTTGATAAGGCGTTTCTGGTCGATTATGCGGCAGAACTGGTTCAGAACGATCCTGCCGCCATGAGCCTGGCGGGCTGGATCGAAATGGATATGAACGGGAAATACCTTGCCGACCTCAGTTTGTTGAAATAAGTGTCGTATATTCGATGCCTGGTTCGGATTGGCGGTGTGACAGGCGGTGTGTTGTGATAAGTCTGAACCAGGGCATTATTACGTAATAAGAGGTTATTCCGTAACAATGGCTGGAACTTAATGGATGAATTTATAACAGATATGGACGGACTGATTGAAAAACTAAAAAGAGAACTGATTGAGCAGTTGAACCTTGAGGATCTTGAACCGGCCGATATAGGGGACTCGGCACCCCTTTTCGGGGATGGTCTGGGACTGGATTCGATCGATGCTCTGGAGATCATAGTACTGCTCGAAAAAGAGTACGACATAAAAGTAGGGGATCCCAGGGAGGGGAAGGAGATCATGCACTCGATTGAATCCCTGGCAAAATTTATAGAAACCAACCGCGCTTAACCCGGCAACCACCTGACCAACTGTGATGACCGATTCTATCTGGGTAACAGGAATTGGAGTAGCTTCATCCATCGGGATGAATGCAGAAGAGAGCCTCTCCTCATTCAGGGCAGGAAAAAGGGGGGTGGGAGAGATCAGGATCCTGGATACGGTTCACAAAGCAGTTTTTAAAGTCGGGGAGATTCCCCTGACCGACCTGCAGATGATGGAGATGTTGCAGATACCTGAAACACAGTACAGCTCCTACACCCGTACTGCACTGATTGGAATGATCGCCGCCCGTGAGGCCTTCAGGGATGCAAATCTGCAACAGGAGAACCAGGAGGGTTCCGGGAATGGAGTCAGGACGGCCCTTGTTTCAGCCACCACTGTTGGGGGAATGGATAAAACCGAGCGGGAGTTTGCCACAGGGAGCCCTGAATCGGGTTTTATAGCCACCCATCCCTGCGGGGACTCCACCGATAGCATTGCAGCGTTCCTTGGACTGCAGGGATACCGCACCACCCTGAGTACAGCCTGCTCTTCGGGGGCCAACGCCATCATTCATGCCGCACGACTTATCCGGAACGGGATTGTGGACAGGGCCATTGCCGGCGGGGTTGATGCCCTCTCAAAATTTACACTGAACGGTTTCAACTCCCTGATGATCCTGGACAAAGATTACTGTCAGCCCTTTGACCGCAACCGGCGGGGACTGAACCTGGGAGAGGGTGCAGGGTACATTGTGCTGGAGTCGGACCGGCTGGCAGGGTCGGCAGGCAGCCGGAGAGTGTGCCGCCTGTCAGGTTATGCCAATACCAACGATGCCTATCACCAGACCGCCTCTTCACCCGGCGGGGACGGGGCCTACGGGGCTATGACCATTGCACTGAAGATGAGCGGACTTAAGGCGGGAGAGATTGACTACATCAATGCACACGGAACGGGTACCGAGAACAACGATGCCTCCGAAGGAGCCGCATTGGTCCGGCTGTTCGGCAGGGAGCTGCCCCCGTTCAGCTCAACCAAACCCTTTACGGGGCACACCCTGGGAGCAGCGGCAGGTCTTGAAGCGGTATTTTCAATCATGGCCATCAGGGATGGATTGCTGCTGCCGGGCCTGGGATTCCGGGAACCCATGGAGGGGCTGAATCTTATTCCCCAGAGGGAGATGAAAGAGGGACTGGATATCCGTAACGTCCTATCCAACTCATTCGGATTCGGAGGGAACAACTCATCACTGATCTTTTCAAAACAATAGGGTATGCCGGTTTACATCCAGTCAGCAGAAGCAATATCACCCCTGGAGACTTTTCAAACGGAGACGCTCCTTGCCGGTACTGTTGGGCAGGAAGAACCCGGAAAAGAGTATTTCACCTGCCTTCATCCCGATTACAAACAGTTTATCAACCCCTCCGCACTCAGGAGAATGTCGGGTGTGATCCGCATGGGTCTGGCCGCATCCAGGAGCTGCCTGGAGAGGGCCGGAATTGAGCAACCCGATGGCATCATTGTCGGATCGGGACTGGGGTGTGTACACGACACTGCCAGATTCCTTAACCAGGTGATCGACCAGGATGAACAGTTGCTGAATCCCACAGCATTTATACAGTCCACACACAATACGGTATCGGGACAGATTGCCCTGATGCTGGGTTGCAAAGCATACAACCTGACCTTTTCGCAGCGATCTGTCTCATTCGAAACGGCCCTGCTGGATGCCATCCTGTTGCTCAGGGAGCAGGGGGTGCGCAACCTGTTGCTGGGGGGTATCGATGAGGTTACCGAAGAGAGTCACTCACTGATGGTTAAGAACGGGTGTGCAAAGTCCGGCACGGGAGGTGTCAGCGCAGGGTTGGACCCGGCCATCCTGGAGAGCCATACACCAGGAGCTATGGCAGGGGAGGGGGCCTCCTTTTTCCTCCTGGCCGATCAGCCTTCAGCAAACAGCCTGGCCCGGATCGATGACCTGGAGATCTTTCACAGTTGCGAAGGGTCCGGGGAGCTGAAAAAACGGATTCTTGAATTCCTTGAAAGAAACGGCCTTGACAGTCAAGCTGTTGACCTCCTTATTTCGGGAAGGAACGGGGATGCACGTTACCGCTCCCACTATGATGAGATAGAGGGGTTTTTTGGCAGCAGCATGGTGGCAGCATACAAACACCTGGTGGGAGAGTATGACACGGCCTCCGCCTTCGGGACATGGCTGGCTGCACAGATCCTCTCACGGAACGAGGTGCCACAGCCTCTTCGTGTGAATGCGACAACCCGGGAGAAGATTTCACATATCCTGCTCTTTAATTACTCGAAAAACAGAGACTTCACCCTGACCCTGCTATCGGCTTTATAAACTTTTACAATTATGATTTCAACTGTGTGACATTATGCTTTCGCCTGTATGACATTCTGATTTCAACTGTATGGACATTCTGATCTCGACTGTATGGACATTCTGATTTGTGAATAACGTGAGACCTTTCTATATCATATCCGGGCTATTTATTATGACAGAAGCGATCCTGTTGCTGCTTCCGCTTCCGGGGAGATTGAACCTGTTCCTGGCGGGGAGCGTGCTGCTGATTCTGCTACTGATCCTGGCCCGGGGTGCATCGCGCATCAATTCACAGATTTTTGTCCGGACGCTCTGCCGGAGCGATCAGACTGGGTCTCAGGAGTCACTGGATCAGGTGGCCCTCACCTTTGATGACGGTCCCCATCCCGATCGCTCCCGAATGATCATGGAGCTGCTGGAGCGTTACCGGTGCAAAGCCACCTTCTTTCTGACCGGGGCAAAGGTAGAGGGCAATGAGAAGCTGGTCAGGGAGATGGTCGACCTGGGGCATCTGATCGGGAACCACTCCTACAGCCATTCCAACCTTTTCCCCCTGTTCAGGAGCAGCAGGATCGCAGAGGAGATCGGAAGGACCAACCGCTTGCTGGAGGAGGTCACGAACCGTCCAGTTCGCTATTTTCGTCCCCCTTTCGGGGTTACAAATCCCAATATTAGCAGGGGTCTGAAGGGATTAGGAGTGGAGGTAATCGGATGGAGCATCCGGTCAATGGATACCCGCAACGAACCGCCCGAAAAGGTGGTTGGCCGCATTATGAGACAGATCCGAGGGGGAGATATTATCCTTCTGCACGAAACCTCAGATCACATTCTGGAGATTCTGGAGCAGCTGCTGCCCGCAATCCGGCAGCGGGGACTGGACTCTGTCCCCGTTGACCAGCTGCTGAGTGGCAGATAACTTCTCTCGCTCGTCGCTCTGACTGACTGACAGACGGAGCCGAGATTTTCCGGATTACCGGCAGCTCCTTTCCTGCTATCTGACTGACAGGCGGAGC
>JBDLIQ010000056.1:0-24600 GCA_039714775.1 Bacteroidota bacterium | reverse complement strand
GCTTAACTCTTCGAGAACGGGATCGGTATGTCCCTCGTGAGCAATTGTGGGTGAACTCCAAAACAGAGAAAACACCACCATCAATACCATTACCTTAACCAATTTCATAAGTAATTATCAGTCCAGTTTATAAAGTTCTTTCGCATTGTCATGAAATATGGCCCTTGCTATTTTCCCGGCATCATCCATATCAAGCTATAACAGGAGTGCCCTGATATACTCCAACAATCTCTTATATACTGCTTGCGACACCTCTGTATTTATGAGTTTATAGCTCTACCCTGTATAAATTCACATCGAAACTGTCGGTGAACCTGCCTGTAAATACCCCCTCTTTCATCTCAAGAGTTCGGTTTTCATTGATCACCTCAACAACACCATTTTTCATACCCTCAACCAGAAATTCTGCTTCAATGGCCACTGGCCTGTTGGCAGATGCAAATATGTAGAGGTACCCATCCACCCGCTTTGCCACGAAGTCAACAGGCTGCTCATCATTTATCAATGAGACCTCATTTGTCTCTTTAGCAAAAATCGGTTTTCTAAGGGATAATAATTCGGCGTTCTGTTTTTCAATGGCTTCCATCATTTCAGGATTGGCCAACAGGCCATCCGATCTTACAAATTTCCCCTCTTTGTCGAAGTTATGTACAAAATAGCCTATCCCCCGGGCTCCCCTGATAATGGCCATCCATATTTCAGAGCGTATTTGTGCGGGTGTGGCGATCTCATGGTCTGGCGATCCGAAAGTACACTCTATCGCAACAAACTTCGGCCTCTCTCCGGCATCCCAGCTGGCAAGAGAGTCAACCCCGTCTGCAACCATGTGCATCTTCTCCGGATATCCATAGGCTACGGGGTATATATCAAAAGCCAGAATATCTCCTGCACCCTCTGCATACTCCCGGTAATCCTCCCGGTGCCCCTTTCTGTCACCACGTCCGTTGAAATAGGAGACCACTCCTTTGGAGAGTCCCATGATAACCGGCCTGGTGGTATCATACCCCTTAATATCCCTATATTGATCCCTGCAATACTCCGGACTGTATCCAAAACCCCAACCATTGTACACCTCATTGTCAAGATTCATCTCGTCATACATCTTCGGCCACATCTCCTTTACCAGGGCTTTCGTCTTCTCCTGTCCCATCGCTTCCAGCCTTTTTTTGCTGAATTTTACCAGATCGGGCTCATCAAGGTGTGTCCATGCAGCAACAATGGTATCGTTGATCAGGTTCTCCCGTGCATATTCGTTGAACTCGCTGATTAAGCGCATTCCGTGCTTCCGCAATTCGTCAACCTGCTCTGCAGTTGGCCCCTTCCACAGGTAGTAATAGAGATTGATACCCAGCTTTCTGTATTCGCCTGCATGCTCAGGGTTCTGGGTATAGACCCCTATAGGGAAAAACAGATCGTCATGGGAGGGATTAAAATTCTCCCACTCCAGGAAGGGGCTCACTACCCTGGTCTCCTCTGCCTTTTCGGTATAACAGGAGCTTATCAATAGCAGTAAAGTGAAAAGTGAAATACGTAACATGGTTCTGATTTTTAGTTTTCAGGAATCTCTCTTTATTCTGATTTTATGTCCGTGCAGTGCGAAATATAGGATGAACAGATAACAGGGGATGAATATCCAATAGGCGGACTGATAATGGTCAAAACCTGCCGTCTGTTCTGCTCCCTTCAAAGCGTCCACCAGGAACCCATATAACAGAGGGATAACAGCACCTCCTACAATTCCGGTCACCAGCAATGATGCCCCCCTTTTTGTAAACCTCCCTAAATCGGTAATCGACAGGGGCCAGATTGCAGACCACATAATTGAGTTGGCAAAACTAACCAGCGACAACAGGTATACCGCATACTTAACCGGAGCCATAACCAACCACAAGGCTGCAGCTATTCCAATGAATGAGAATAGTACCAACACACGCTTTTGTGAAATAAAACGAGGTACCGCAAACAATCCGAAAATATAACCTGTAATCAATCCCAGGCTAACATATTTTGAAAATCCGGCCAGATCGGGAACCTCACCAAATGAGGCCCTGGAAAAATCGATAACCGAGGCCATGGGAAGTGTTTCGATTCCGACAAAAAAGAATATGGCCACAATGCCCAGTAAAAGATGGGGGAACTGGATGATACTGGTTTTCCCTGAGGCATAACCTGATCTCTCCTCCTCTGCCTCTTTTTCATTCTCTCCGTCCGCCTCCACCTCGGGCAGATGTGAAAAATAGATAAGGGTTCCCAAAAGAATCAGGGTGGCTGTAACAATATAAAACGGGACCGTCACATCTGAGATATTCACATCCTGGAGATCAATAAAGATACTTAAAAACAGGGGAGCTATCCACCATGCACCTTTATTCATTATACCCATCAGACTCATGCGCATCACGGTACCTTCAATAGGGCCGATCAGTGTTACATAAGGATTCACTGCAGCCTGCAGGAGTGTATTTCCAATTCCGCCGACAAACAGAGCAAGTAAAAAGAGGGGGAAACTCTCAAGCGTGGCTGAGGGCACAAAGATAAACATACCGAGTGCCATAATGAAAAAGGCAAACATCATAGAAAGCTTATATCCAGCCCTTTTTATTACCCAGCCAGCGGGTGCTCCAAAGATCACAAAAGCAGAAAATACTGCACTGATAACCAGATAGGACTGTCCGGTCGATAAATTAAAAGCCGATTTTAATGCAGGTGTAAGAAACCCGCTGATTCCCACCCCAAAACCGACTACGAAATACATGACACCAACAGTTGCCAGGGGAATGATGTAGCTGCTTTTTCTTTTACTTATTGTGCTCATATTTATGATTTAATATGCTGTGTAGATCACCTTTACCGGCCCGAACAGACCAGATCTGCGAAGTTCAACTTCGGTCCAGGGATCAGCTTCGGTGGTTTCGTTCCCGTCGATATTGGTTCTGCAATATTGCTTCCCGTCCGGATTTCGGGCATCACCGATCAGCCTGTTGCACCAGGTGTTGGCTATGTCAATCCGTATCCTGTTTTCACCGGCCTTTACCTGTTCGGTGATCTCAATTGTATAGGGTGGTTTCCACAGGTTGCCAACAAAAGCACCGTTCACAGTCACATCGCCGGTCAGCCACAAATCGCCCAGATCGAGATGGATCCTGTTGCCTTCAGCAACTTTTCCTGCATCAATATGTACTGTGTTGGTATAACTTGAGATGCCCGAATAGTAGTTAATTCCCTTGTCATCGAAATCGGAAAGAGACTTTAACTCAACAGTCTTTACAGCGTCAGGAGCTCCCCAACCTTTGCTCAAGAATTCGATATTCCATTCACCTGCAACCTGGTCAGCTGTCACTTCAGCATCACCCTCTATGGAGTTAACGTCGTTGGATTTTACCGTGGTGAATACCACAAACAGAGAACCGAATTTATCTAAATCCATATCAATTGAGATCCCCTCTTCACCCTCCTCATAGTCAAGTAGAGAGACCCGCTCTCCTGTCTCAGGAAACCACAACTCAGGGTATTTGTCTTTCACCCTGAAGGTGGCCCTGAAAGAGGCAGCCTTGTCTCTTATGTTTCGTACAAAGTAGATATCTTCCTGCGCTGTTCTCCGGTGAATAAAATCCAACCCGGTATGCTCATGCTGACTCTCAAACCGGAAGTCAGGCACAACGCCCCGTTCAGCCAGCACTTCGTTGATTGACCTCCCGGAGATGATCCCTCCTTTGTCTCCCCATAACTCATCGGCAAGCTTTTGAACCGCCAGATCGTTCTCCCTATGATTCAGCAGTCCGGTCGACATGGATGGCTTTGGACCAATGACGGCAGCCCCATCCTCAACAAGTTGTTTAACCCGCTCCAAAGCGGCTAATGAGATATCATCCTGGTCCGGCAATACCAGCACTTCGTAGCTCATACCATCAGGCAGAACAATTTTACCCTCTTTGACGGACATCCGCGTCAGCATCACCTCCAGGTTGGTCACATCGTAATCATATCCAAAGGCGAGGGAACGGTTCGTATGTTTCGGCGGTATGAAATTGGCTCCCTGGTCACCGTAATAGTAAACCACATCACCCACAAACAACCCTTGCTGAAGCAGGTAAGAGGAGCGTGCCAGATAGTCGATCCAGGGCTTCATCTGATCCCACCACACCAGGTTCACATTAAAGTGGCTGCCTGCGTGGTAAACCCATCCCGGCTTACCTGCCTCAGGCGGAGTGTGCTCTGCCATATGCCACACCACATGGTTCATCCCCTCACAGAAGGCCCTGTCGGCCGAAGGTTTCAGATCCACCGGTCCGTCCATCCAGTGGCGGAAACCGGTAAATGCCTCCATATGTACCGTTTTTCCACCGTAGATATGGGCTGCCGAAGCAGTCTCCTTGACTACCCAGAGCCCATCCCAGTATTCACGCCAGGGCCAGAATTCTCCCTGCATCTCATCTATTGAGTTCAGAGCCCTCAGAGATTCAACCGGCACCAGGTGAACCGGAGGTCCGGGACCGGCAGATTCAGCCTTTATGGCCATCCCCTGCGCTTTTGCAGTCTCATTTGCGGTAATATAAAATGCATCGATCAGCAGGTCACCCATTGTTTTTTGATAGTCGTACAGGAAACGGGAAGTTATCTCTTCGTTCTCAATCACATAGCCATAAAGCGCCGGCAGGTATCTGATCAAATCGTAGCTCCTGTAATCCTTGAATTTTTCAGGCAGATCGTAGGTCCAAAGCAGCCCCCGCACCTCGTAACTTGGAAGATAAAAGTTGTTGATTGAGGATCTGTTCAGATCTCCAAACCTCTTCTCCAACTGCCCGGTCATGTAGTTGATGTGGTTCTCTGTAGCCTTCGCACTAAGGTGGTCGGTGGCGTATCCGTCAGATGCAGGGTTTGGTATTTTTAACCGCTCCCCGGTATTGGTCATCACATAGCGGATAATCTCCCACTCTCCTTCGGGAACATCCCATTCCAGAACGCCATCATCATTGAGCCTGTCGGAGATCACCCGGATATCCTCCACAGTTTCGACAAGGACCGGTGGCTTTCCGTTTGAGATCCAGCTCCCCGCATCGCCTTCCAAAACACCATCGTTCAGGTTTTTTGCCCGCCAGTTGCTTTCGCTGCCAAGCTGCGAATTGAAACGGATCTCCATGCCACCGTCAAAGCGGTTGTTATAGGGACGGTGGATCACATCCTCTCCCTCGCTGTTGTACACCTGGAACTCTGCCAGCTGCACAAAGTCCGACTCCCTGTTGTAGCCGTCGTAGATCTTCAGTCTCACAAACCTGGCCTTTGTATTATCAGGAAGAGGGAACTTCTGCTTCTCAACATCTGGCTGCATCTCACCCTTGCAGACTACTTTAAAGCTGGCATCCTTGTGGTCCGTTTCACTCACCTCCACGGCAAAACTTTTTGTATAGAGCGCCTCTCCCCCTGCGATTTCACTGTTTTCGTTCCTGCAGTTGGCAAGCACCACATGGCTCAGTGAGTGTGGCCTGTCGTGTCCCAGCTTATAGACAAATTCATAGGCCTGCTGCCGTCTCTTCACTGGAATGGCCAGCAGAGCCACCTCCTCTGATATAACCGGTTTTCCCTCTTCATCAAGAATAGCAGTCTCAGGTAGTTCAGGGTATTCAAGTGCAATCTGTAATTTCTGCGGACCCCTGACAGTAAGGTTGTTTTGATAGAGGGCCAGAACCGCCTCTTCCGGCTCCACCCATGATCCGCCCATGTCCCAGCTGCTGCAGGCTGCAAGCTCCACGCTCATTCCAAGCTCATCCGCTTTCTCAACAATGAAGCTGAAGTTATCCAGCCACTCATCGCTCATAAACTGAGGGCCTGCAGGGGGGAAGAGGTCCTCTTTCCCGATAATTCCCATGTCGAAAACCAGCAGACCACCAATCCCCTTTTCCGCAAATTGTTCCAACTCCTGCTGGGCAAATTCCCTGTTCAGGTAACCGTTGAGCAGGGCATAATAGACAGCCGGTTTTGCCTCGTTTGGCGGATTCTGAAATCCTTCATAGAGGGCGCTCTCTCCAGTCTGCTCCCGGTTGCACCCTGCGAATCCGAAACCCAGCAAAACAACCAGCAGGGAGAGATAATATTTATTACAAATTCTATTCATTGTGGAGATTGTATTTTAGTTGAAAATTTCTAAACAGACCAAAATCGTCAAAGGAACCCAGCCCTACCCGTCCATGCGTCAGGGCAGAGTCTGTAATGGAATGAATGGGTTCCTCCATGTCATCTATAAATACTTTTATGGAGCCGTTATCTACTTTACGCTCCACCCTTATCCTGTGCCACTGATCATCGATGAGTCGCGCCTTCTCCGGGGAATCCAGCGTATTGGCTATGGAGACACGGTCAGTTCCGTTGACAATTCCTATCATATTGTGGTAAATATGCACATCATTCGAAACATGCGTATAATAGAAATGAAGGGAGTCCTGAAATCCGAAAAAGAGACAGAGATCACGTCCCTTCACAGCAGTATCCTCCAGGCATCTGGCCTCAACAGTTAATTCAAAATCGGTTACATCCGGACTGGACAGAATATTATAGGAGGAGGGTCTCCTTATCTTTCCAAATGAGCCTGCCCGGATCAGGTGCAGTACACGCTGCCCGTCCATGTCGACAACTTCCCAATTTTCAGGGAAATTGGCCTGCCAGTTCAGATAGCTGCTCTCGGAAAATACTTCGCTATAGTGATGTGCATAGGTTTCGCTTTCTGCACCACCGGATTTATTGCGGCTACAGTTGGTGAATAGCGCAAGCATCGTAATTGTCATCCACAGTGTTTGTTGAAAGATCAATGCATGAGAGAAACCTGGTTTGAATCCTGCTGTTTTCATAATGTATCTCCTGAAAAAAAGCGCTTATTTAATGACTGACATCTCTCCCGACAACACCTGGTCACCAACCTTCAGTTGGTAGAGGTAGAGTCCGGAATGCATCCCGGATGCATCTAATTCAACAGCATGACAACCGGGCAGCTGCATCTCGTTTACCAGTGTGGTGATGTACTGTCCCGATGCATTGTATATATTCAGCCGGACCGCTGCAAACGCTTCCAACTCGTAAGCAATCGTGGTTCTGTCTGAAAATGGATTGGGCCAATTCTGATCCAGCCTGATCATTTCATTTGTAACCCGAAAGTTATCTTTCAGACCGGTAATCAGATCCTCTCTGTTTACATCCCCGATCTTATAGAGATGGATGGCATAGCCATCAAACTCATCGTGAAATGAGTTGTCTGTCAACTCCAATTCCCGATCTTCCCCGATCACGATCACATTGGAGGCTATCTCTGTATCAGCTTGAATATTAAAGGTGGCTCCGTTGCTTCCAAAGTCCTCCATCCCTGCAGTAAGAATATAGAGCGTATCATCCAGGTGCTTGACCATCATGTCAATGCCGATACCGTATATATCATCAAGTTCACGTGTTACACCGGTTTCCAGGGCAGGTGCATTAAGAACTGGAGCCAGTGCGGTAACCCCTGCATTGATCTCTGTAATGGCTGCCTTCATCTCCGGATCATCCAGCCAGGCATGTTCGTTAAATGTTGGGACCCACTCGTGACAAAAATATCCGAATCCACGGGCACCATGGATCAGCGCCATCCACACCTCCGCCCTGACCTGATCAGGGGTAGGTTTAATTGTATCAGGCGATTTAATGTGCGTCGTTTCGATCCACGCCCAGATCGGTTTTGAATCGTCCCCCCAGTTGCGCAGGTTATCGACCCCCCGCGGCACATACCACAGGTTACCCTGGACCATCTCATACTTGCTGGTCACCGGATAGATATCAAAGGTGACAATATCTGCAGCCTTCATATAATCTTCATACATCCAGGTGGCACTTGCACATGTACCGCGTCCCGGAAAATCGGTATAAGAGGTTCCCTGTCCAAGTGAGATAATAACCGGGCGGGTGGTATCCGCACTGCGAATTTCGTTGTAGCGACTGATCATTGTATCGGTCGGAACACAGGGGCCCCAGCCACCATAATCGTTTTTCTGGGCATTATCCGGTTCATCGGGATGCTGCAACCAGCCCACAATAATATCGTTGGAGGCGCTGCTAAGGGCCACACTGTTCTGGTTGCAGATCACCGGCAGACCTGCCGATTTCAGCATCCCAAGCTGTCGTTCGGTAGGACCTTGCCAGAGTCCGATCTGCAGGTTCACTCCGGTGCTGAGGTACTCGACAGCAAAGGATGGATTTTGCAGCCAGACTGCGATGGGGAAAAAGGTGGAATCGTCCGCAAAGCCATTGACCCACCTGTTTTTATCCTGGGCGTTAACCGAGGTACCACAGAAAACAATGAGGAGCAAAATGGCTGAAAAGCCCGCCTTAAAATCTTCGGTTTTATTCATCGTTCGCTACTTTATGAGTACAATTTTTCCGGTTTGAACCTGATGGCCCTCATGCACTATAAACAGGTAACTACCCCCGGGCAGGCCTGAACCATCAAGCCTGACGGAGTGCCTTCCCTGAGGATACCAGCCAGATGCCACAGTCTCCACCTCCCTGCCTGTATAATCGTACAGAACAACGCTGACCTGACCGGCCTGACAGGTATGAAACGACAAGGTGGTGGTGGTGGCAAAGGGATTTGGGAAAGCAAAAGCTTCCGGGCCATCCAGGCGAGTCTCCAGCGCATTGAGGGTTGTGGTTGTATCCTCTTTCGGACACTGCCCGGAGAGGAGAAACTGCTCATCAAGCCATGTGAACTTGCTGTGGATCCAATCCTTCATGTAGTCGATCTCCTCCATATAGGTAGGGAAGGCGTACTTATTGTTTATGGATACACCCAGCACCGGCCAGCGCTCAAAATTCCGTTCCCTGGCCTCTTCAAGCAGGCTCACCCAGCCATCTATTAAACTGTATATATGCTCCAGGGAGAAGGTGGATTTCCTGAGCTCGGTCCACCTGCTGCAGTAGGCACTCATAAACAAGGGTTCATCCATCAGAAGCGCCGGCCAGTTGATCCGGTACCAGCTCTCGGGGTCGGACGACTGCGGCTCCCTTAGCCACCATACATCGGGCATCCACGAGGTATAATATTTGGCATTGCCGATGCAGCGGTTGTAGTCCCACCCAGGGCCCGAAAAGAGCTTGCCGTTTACATCTTTGTAAAAATATTGGCTCTTGACATAGGCGTCATACTGGTTAAACCCCTCGGAAAGAAGCATCTGGTCGATAAAAGAGGGCAGATCGATGTATTGCAGGACCCTGTCCCACATATTGTTATTTAAGTGACCCTCGAATCCATTTACATAATCACTGATCCAGGTCAGCTGATCCGCTGTAATATCCTCCGGTTTAGGATATTTGACAACCATCTCCTTGCCCGAATAGCTCATCCTGAAATGGGTCTCCCCCTCTTTCAGTTCATTGTTCACCACCATCTCAAGCAGATAACCGCCGGTCAGGTTGCCATCCACCGGCGCAGAAATATCCACCCTGCCCCGGTCTTTCTTGATCTTCTCCACCAGTACATATACCCCCATGTACTCGCCATTGAGGATCAACTCACAAAACTGCGTGCGCGGAGCATACCTGCCAAATTCACCGGCCAGACTGTACATCAACACATTGCGCATCAAAGTCTTATCAACATAGGGGGCGTGCAGTACCCAGTCATTCTCAGAGGGCATCCCAAAAAGCGAAACATTGTTATTGGCTCCTGCCGAATCCCTCGTCTCTATGGTATAGGGTTTCTTGGGCCAGTTTTGGGAGGAGTTTCCCCGCAGCTCAATTCCGATATATCCATCATATTGATTTAAGGGGTCTGTCAGTTGGTTGCGCTCAGGATCGTTGCGGATAATCCCCATGTGTGCTGCTATCTTGGGTTCATCCGGTATTACCCGGCCATCGGTATCGATAACGATGATGGGAAGGTTGGATGACTCAAAACCGACCACCTGCCCAAAACCGCTCATACTCCTGAACAGCAAAAGGATCAGAATCAATGACCCACAGCAAAGGGCACTCTCTCTTTTCATAGGCTACCTGATGATCACCATTCTTTTGGTTTGAACTGAACTACCGGAAGTTAATGAATAGATATAGATCCCCTCTCCCAGTCCCGAAGCATCAAACTCCACACTGTGACGTCCGGCCGGTTTCAACCCCCGGTCGGGCATGGCCACCCGCTTCCCTGTCAGATCGTAAACAGCCAGCTCGATCTCAGCGGACTCCGCCAGCCGGTATGTGATCATCGTGGTCTGACTGAAGGGATTTGGGAAATTCTGCTTCAACCTGCTGTTCATTGAGAAAACAGTTGGACCCCCTATCCCCACAATGCTGCCAATGGTTACCCGTAGAGAATCAACAGATACCCCACCGGCCTGGTTCCCGACCTCAATGAAGAGCACTCCTTCAGTGCTGTAATTTGTGGAAACTGTAGAAAACACAAGCGTATCACCCACCCAGTTAACATCGAGCGAATCGATGGTTGAAATGGTAAAAACAAGGTCGGCAAATGGTGTCTCCACATCGCTTACATAGTCCGACATCTTAATAAAAACAGCCGAATTTGCTGTGATGCCGATTGAATCCGGGAAATCGCCGGACCACTCGGGAACAGGCACTTCAATGATGCAGCTGTTGCTATAAATATCTGTAGTATCACAACGCGTCCAGATATCTCCAAAGCTTTCGCGGTGTAGTTCCCACATGTTGAACATGCCATACATATTTTCAAATACAATTACAGGATTTCTTCCAAAAAGTGCGCTTTTATTCACTGGGATATCCGGATCCTCGATCACCCCATAATAGATTTGCTTCTCAATGGAGAGGTAGCGGTCCAGATAATCGAACAGTTCATTGTGTGCCCAGTTCTCTTTGATCCCCATTGCATGAGCCGCCAGCACTGAACCCTGCACTGAGCTGACATTACAACAACGCCTGTAAGAAGTTTCCCAGAATTTATTGGATCTTTCAGGTTGGGTAGCATGAACAATTCCCCATTCAGGCAACCCGATATCTTCTGTTTGATATGCCATGGTTACAACATCCCTGGAATCAGGATTCCAGGAGGGTCCGTTTGTCAAATCTATGTCACTCTGCGCAACGTAGAAGCTCTGGTCATCCTCGTGAAAGTGGATATCGGGCCGTAGCGATCCAATATTAAGGATATCATCATTACCAAGAACCTTGCCTGCAAGTACCACCGGGAACTTTCTGCCAACCAGGAGTCCACCATTGTTTCTGAAGATGTTTTCGCCACCGGGTTGTGTCACTGCACCATAAAGATCAAGTCCAAGCTGAACCACTCTTTTCAACAGTATCTCTTTATCGGCTGTACCATTTCCATATTCAGTATTCAGCGCCAATGCGCCTAAACTGATCATGCTGGCAACACCAGCACCATAACTCACCTTCATATTCTGTTTGGCATGGGTAAACTCACCGATCCACTCTGGAATGTAATCAATCCAGTTTCGTTCAAAAAAGCTCTCCGCCTCCTCCAGTGAAAGAAAATTCTCTGCCCTTTCCAGTGTTTTCAATGATGAATAGTCCAGATCGCTTATGTTAAAATAGGATTTTTTGTCATCACCACAATAAGAGGGTCTGAAATCACCTTCGACGGGCTTATCCGCCTCATCTACAACTGTTAAGATAGCCGTTACCTCCAATGTAGGTCTGTCTGGAATATCGGTGCTGATTGTCGAAACAATTGAGCTGTTGGGTTGTACAATGCGGGGATGCTGCTCACTGATGGGCGCATAACTGCCACCACCGGTATCAATACGTGCAATATTGAGCGCCTCTTTGTAGAAACTCTTATTTCCGGCGTAGCCTGGAACCCGTTCAGGATATGAATTGGTGATCGGTTTCCAGATGGTCATCTCATCATCATATCCATGATCATACCCTATGGGCGGATTGATCATAGATCCGTTAATGATCCTGTCGATATCGTGACTCTCCACACCAGCCGGCAGGGGAGTCCCATCGGGCAGGGTCTGCATGTTGTATTTGATCGATTGAGGTGTAATCTTTACCAGTGTGACGGGACCCACCACCCACCACTCTCCGTTGGTATACTGACCATACTCCGGTGCGCCCTGGATATACCACTCAATTCCGTACTGTTCCAAAACGGTGACATTTGCATCACCCTCCACGGTAAAAGTATAGAGAGCGGTCTCCTTCTCCACACCCTTTTCGGTGTAGATGGCTCTCCATGTATAGGTGCCATTTTCAAATTTCTGTCCCACATCGTGCTGCTGTCCCCCGGAATAATCAGCACTCTGATAAACCACTGCACTCTCTGAATTGTAAACATAAAGGACATTGGCCGTTACAGTGTCAGGAACATACCAGTCGAAGGAGACCACCTGGTTGGGATGATAGGTGGCTCCATCGGGTGAAAATACCGGAATAAAGCCTGCAATTACTGAAAAATACCTGTAATCCAGCTTGTATACTGTTCCTGTTTCTGCATCGTACCCTTTGGCAAACCATTTATACTCACCTACCGGGAATATCTGTCCATCACTATGATTTTGTCCGCTTGGATTGTTTCTCTGATTAAAGAACTCCTTATCGTCCAGGTCATAAACATATAGCGTGTTTTCAACCGGATCAGACTCTAAATACCAGTCGAACGAAACCACCTCATCCGAAAAGAAGGTCTCACCCTCGGGATAGAATGTTTGTCCCTCGAGTGCAATGAAACTGGCTATGAACAGTGTTAAGCTTAACAGTGCATTTTTTTTCATGGGGTAGGCATTTTTGATTAGAACTCTTTAATTAATCAGTGACATTTTCCTTGCCTGGACTGAACCACCTGTTTTAAGACGATAGTAGTAGACTCCTGCTGCCAAACCGGTGGCATCAAATTTTATGGTATGACTACCGGCCGGTTTCAGCCCCCGGTCTGGCATGGCTACCTCCTGTCCCAACTGATTGTAAACAGCCAGTTCGATCTCTGCCGGTTTTTCAAGGGTATATGTAACAAAGGTCTCATTGTGAAATGGATTGGGGAAATTTTGCTTCAGGATAATCTTCTCATCAGCTACATGATATTGATCTTCCACACCGGTTGCCAGATCCTCTTCGCTGACTCCCCCAATCTTAAAAAGGTGTGTCTCCTGCCCTTGGTATTCCTGGGAAAACTGATGATTGTTCAATGGGATCTCCCGCTCCTCGTAGATTGCAATTGCATTTAACGGAGCATCAAACCCATCTTTCAGGTTGAGGGTAAAGGTTGCTGTATTGGCTACCTTTCCGGCTCCGCCGCTTGTCAGAATGTAAATGGTGTCGGCAACATGTTTGACCAGGTAATCAATCTCCACATAGGGTGGATCCCAAGGGGCTGCCGTTAAAACTTCCAGATCAACAAGATCACGCTTTGTTTCAGAGTTAATCACCATAGCCAGGTCATGAACGGCACGGTTCACCCGCTCCACTGCAGTCATCATTTCAGGGTCCTCCAGCAGGGCACGGGAATTATGCTCCATGGGATACACTGTAAAAGGGAACCAGCTTATAGCGGTCCCTCCGGCCACAATACCCATCCATGCTTCGATCCACATCTGATCAGGTGTCGGTTTTAGGCCCAATCCCCCGATCTCGGTACATTCAAGATTAAACCAGTAGGCATCTTTTGTGTCGCTGGTGTACTCCCTCATGTTTTTAACACCCTTTGTAATATACCAAAGTTCATCGTTGGTTTCGATGGGAGTTGGCGGTGATGCAACCGGGTATATATCATAAGATGCGATATCTGCACCCTTATAGTATTCGGTGTATGAATCGGTATTGCCGGCACAATCCCCCCTGATCCATGCATCCGACCGGGCAACGCCGGCCCCGCAGTTCAGGATAACCTGCCGACCTGTGGTATCAAAGGTTTTGATCTCATTGTACATGTCAATGATCACCTGGGGATCCATACATGGCCCATAGCCCCCCTCCCCGTCCGGTTGGGCATTGTCTGGCTCATCCTCCTGCAGCCAGGCAAGGAATAGCGGATCATCAATATTTGCCTGTGCAACCAGGTCAGGTTCTTTCTCCTTACCGGGCCAGGCCTCGTGCTTTTCCCAGCCTGCAATGTAATGCATCTCTTTCGCCCGAAGCACCGAGAGGATTTGATCCGTCAGACCATACCAGAATCCGGAATAGGTATTAAAACCTGCCTCCCTGATGAGGTCAACATCCTCGACCGACTGCAGGTAGATGGTGATGGGAATAAAGGTTGAATCACCATAACTTCCCCACCTCCACTCATCCTGCCCATGAACAGATGAGGTGCCGGTTAAGCAGAGAACAACAACTAAAAAACGATAGATCATATATTTCAACATCTCTCCAAATTATCATTATTAATACTATGCACCATATTCTGGCTTCCAGTATTCAATGGTATTGCTGCGGTTCGACAGATTGGCCATGTGGGCCGAGATGGCTGCATTTTTTCCATCTGTAGCCGAGATATCCGGCGCAGCTCCATTGACAATCATCTCTGCAAAATGCGCATACCCGAACATCGTACCAATGTTAAAACCATACAGCTTGCCATGGTAAGATGTGAAGGTATCTTCTTCAATGACGATTTTCTTCTGATCCGATTTTTTCAAAATCTTAATGGACGCCCCTGTTACAGCATCCACATCTTTCCCGGAATCCGCCAACCTTGAATTGGGTGTAATGGTAGCAGTATGTATCCCACCAAAATGTATCTCCACAGTGGCTTTTTCACCATAGATTTTGATGACCGCCCCCTCATACTGACTCGCCCTGTTGGCGCTGAAGGTAGCATGCAGGTCATCGGGATACTCCAGGATGGTCTGGACGTTATCGAAGGTATCCCTTTCATCTCTCCAGTAGCGGATGCTTCCCGAACTGATGACTTTTATGGGATGGTGCAGATCAAGCATATATTGAACCAGGTCGATTTGATGGGAGAGCACCTCGGTCATCAAACCACCACAATACTTTCGATAGAGTCTCCAGTTAATCAGCCCGGCAAAATCGGGGTCAATCACCTCCCGGCGCCAGTCATTAAAACTGTCCCATTTGGCATCGACATGGGTGATCTTTCCCAGGAGACCCTCCCTGATCAGGTGCCTTACTTTTGTGTGAACCGGATCCTTTCGATATTCATAAGGCACTCTGAAGGCCAACTCTTTATGAGTATGAACAATTTTTTCAAGTTCAATGGCCTCTTCAATGCTATAGGTCATCGGCTTCTCACAGGTGACATGCATTCCGGTGGTTAATGCATCTGATGCAATTTGGTAATGGAATTTGAGGGGTGTGCAGACAACCACCGCATCGACATCTCTGTTTTCCAGTAGATTGCGGTAATCTTTATAGCCCTTTGCACCAGGAGCCGAGTGCTTTAACCCGTTCTCCAGGCGAAGGGGGATGGGATCTGCACAGGCAATTACCTCGAAGTTGGGAAGATAGGTGAGTGCCGGCACAATCTGCTCCACATAACGTTGTCCGGTTCCAATCACCCCCAGTCTGATCTTATCTCCGGGAACCTTCAGAGGAATGGGCTGGCGGTTGCATGAAGCAACAGGTATGGATCCTACTGTTGCAAGGGTGGCCCCCCCCATGATCACCCCTGCTTTCCCGATGAATGACCTTCTGTCAAGTCTCTTGTTCATGTCACTAGCTTTACGCGTTAAGCTTTACGTGCAAGTTTAGTGCTTTTTTTGGAAAATGGCAATAGGTTAACCCCTATTTGAGAAAAGAAATTTTAAGCTTAACCTCTCAAATTGACCATAAAGCGGTACTTATCTCCATGGTACTTTGAGGTCTCTATTTCACAGATCAGGCCACTCCCAACGAGGGTAACCCCTTTAAGATTAAAAATAGGTTTCGCCTTTTTAACATCAAAAGTCTTCATCTCCTCCTCTGTCATGATCGAAGTGGTAAGGGTCTGCTTTACATCTGTAATTTTCAGATTGTAATGATCTTCATAAGCCTTTAAAAAGGAGGGAAACTCTTCAAAGTTCAGCTTATCAAAATCCTTACAGATGCCCAGTGGGATATACCTGGTATCATCCTTCATTACAATGCTATCTGATAATCTAAGGCGGCGTATTTTGAAGATCGGCCCTTTCATCTCGTAGGTATGTCCATTCAGGTTAAAGGTCATATCCTCTGTGATGATCTCCTTCTCAAGGTATTGAATGGAGGGAACAAATCCCTCTTTGATCAGGTTCGATTCAAAACCATTTCTTGTGGTTACAATGGAGCCCAGGGTCCGCTCAACCATATGGCTGTCATCAATGTTGCGAACAAAGGTTCCCCTGCCCTTTACCCTGACGGCAAATCCGCGCATTTCGATCTCCTGGAGTACCTTTCTGGCGGTTGTGTTACTCACACCATAACGGCGGATAATATCATTTTCTGATGGAATCTGCATTCCGGGAACCAGATCGCCGCTCTTTATACGGCCAACAATCTGGAGACTTATGTTAAGGTATTTCGGGATTGAACTCTCCATCTGAAATCTATAATTGGCTGGTTACAAGCTGCAAATATAAAACAATTTATCTTTTGTAAAACAATCTGCGCAAACAGAAAAAGAGGAATACGCCCTGTAAATAGTATTAATATTCCCGTTTGATATCCAGTTCATAGGAGAACCTGTCGGCCCTGTATAGCACCCGGCTATACTCCACCGGACGCATACCCGGATCATATACGATCCTGATCCGTTCAAGTACAGGGGCATGCTCCTCTACCTGTAGCGTATCAGCGATAAGCTGGTCCGCAGCACCGGCCCGGATCTCCTCCCTTGAGAGATCTGCCACTACCGAAAAATCCTGCTCAAGTATCTCATACAGGGGACGGTTAAAATCAACATCCAAAGTCACCCCGATCCTGGGATGCAGGTATGAGACCGAGAGGATAAAGGGTCCAGCCTGATCACCCCTGAGCCGGGTTAGTCTCACCACCTCTTTACCTGTCTCAATTTCAAAGGCCATTGCCACCTCCTCATCTGCAGATACCATCTCTGCACTGATCCTGAAATTTTTCACAGCGACCCCCTTGTTGGTCATCTCCTGTGTAAAGCTCATCCAATTCTGAAGGTTGGTGGTGAACCTCTTCGTACAAATCTTTGTTCCAACCCCCTGCTTCCTCACCAGCAAACCTTCTCCAACAAGCTTCCCGATAGAGTGCCTCACCGTATGCCTGGAGACACCAAGAAGCGAGGCGATCTCCGTCTCATTCGGAATATAGCTTCCCGAAGGGTGCGCTTCATCCCTGATCAGTTCCCTCAGGGCATTCTCGACCTGAAAATGTAGGGGAAGCGGACTGTTGTGATCGATTTTCAGTTCCATTCAGAAGCAAAGATACAACTTTGTACGTTTGTCCGTACATTTAGGGGACTTTTTCATATATTTACAGCCTCAACACAGTTAATTCATGATGACATCAAGAGAACGGGTACTAGCCAGTATTGCACACAAACAACCGGACCGGGTCCCAGTCGACCTGGGGGGCTCAACGGTAACGGGGATATCTGCCATCGCCTACAATAATCTGAAGAGGGCACTCGGCCTGAATGTGCCCACCAGGGTATTTGATGTGATTCAGCAACTGGCCCTGGTGGACGAGACAATTACAGATCGCTTCGGAGTGGATGTGGTCGATCTCAACGAGGTATTGCTGAAAGAGATGGAGTGGTACCCGGTCATCCTTGGAGATGGGAGTGGTGGTGAATATCCCTCCTGGTACAGGCCTGAAGAGAAAGCAGATGGCTCTTTCTTTGTCCGCAACCACAGGGGAGAGGTGATGTCACGGATGACTCACAACGGCACCTGCTTCGACCAGACACTCTTCCCCTGGGAACAGGGGTATCCCGATGATATGGAGACCATTGGTGAAGCATTCAAATCAATCCACTGGACCTCCCACTCCCACACCAAATACATCGACATCGGTGACCAGGAGTTGCGGGATCGGGCACAGCAACTGCGCGCATCCACAGATAAAGCCATTGTGATGTCGGGAGGTGCCAAACTCCTTGAGTTGGGCTTCTTCCTCCGGCGGATGGACAACATGTTGATGGACCTGCTGGCCGACCATAAGAACCTGGCCAGGATGCTCGACAAACTGATGGAACTTCATATGGCAGGGCTTGAGAAAAAGATCAGGGCGGTAGGCGACCTGGTGGATGTGATCCGCTTTGGCGACGACCTGGGGATGACTACTGGTCCGTTTATGGAGCTGGATCTGTTCAGAAAGTTTTTCAAACCCAGGTACAAGGAGCTGTGTGACTATGTGAAGCAGCACAGCAACATGAAGATTTTCCTGCACTCCTGCGGCAGTGTCAGGCAGTATATTCCGGACCTGATCGAGGCAGGATTTGATATCCTCAACCCGGTGCAGACCAACTGCTATGGAATGGATGCCGGCGAGTTAAAGCGTGAGTTTGGCCGGGAGATCACCTTCTGGGGTGGCGGGGTGGACACCGCATCGGTGCTGCCCGCCGGAACTCCCGAAACAGTTAGAGCCGATGTGCTTAAGCGGTGTGAAATCCTCTCAAAGGGCGGAGGGTTCATCTTTGCCCCCATCCACAACATCCTCCCCGAAGTGCCACCTGAAAACATCATCGCCGCCTACGAAGCAGTGAAGGAGTTTAACGGGCAATAAAAACTGTCTTTTGTTCCGGAAGTAATTAATCCATAGATTTGATAGGTTCTATTTGAAATCTTTTGAAACCTGTCTGGCGAGGGGATGAAACGGGAAACAGCCATAGCGCAAATTAAAGAGGAGCACACCTGGGATATCATTGTTATAGGGGGCGGGGCAACCGGTCTGGGCGCAGCCATTGATGCAGCCACACGGGGTTACAAAACCCTTCTTCTGGAACAACACGACTTCACAAAAGGAACCTCCAGCAGGAGCACAAAGCTGGTGCATGGCGGCGTAAGATACCTGGCACAGGGTAACATCGCCCTTGTTCTGGAAGCCTTAAGAGAGCGGGGATTGATGCACAGAAACGCACCGCACCTTGTTTCAGATCTTTCATTTCTGATCCCATCATTCAGCTGGTGGAGCATCCCCTTCTATACCATTGGTTTAACCCTGTACGATTTTTTGGCAGGAAGACTGGGTTTTGGAAGGTCATTGCCACAATCAAAAAACAGCACCATTGAAAAAATCCCAACCGTAGAGAAGCGGGGCCTGAGGGGGAGTGTATTGTACCATGACGGTCAGTTTGATGATGCAAGGATGGGGATCAACATGGCACAGACCGTCCATGAGCAGGGAGGGGTGGCTTTGAACTATTTCAAAGTGAAAGCGCTGAAGAAATCTTCCGGAACAATTAGTGGTGTTATTGCCCGGGATGAAGAGTCGGGCATTGAATACACAATTCAAACAAAGAGTGTGATCAATGCCACCGGTGTATTTGTAAATAAAATCCTCCAAAAGGATAATCCCCGGGCGAAGGACATTGTCAAGGTAAGCCAGGGAGTGCATATCGTGCTTGACAAGGATTTCCTGCCCTCCAGCTATGGGATGATGATCCCTAAAACGAAGGATGGCAGGGTGGTGTTCGCCGTTCCGTGGCATGATAAAGTGATCCTCGGAACCACCGACATTCCAAAAAGCAAAGCTTTGGCGGAACCTGTTGCAACAGACGAGGAGGTTGATTTCATACTGGAGACCGCCTGCAGGTACCTGGCAAAAAAACCTACCCGGTTGGATGTGAAAAGTGTATTTGCAGGACTGAGGCCACTGGCAGCAGCAAATGATGAGAGTGAAAAAACCAGTGAGATATCGAGGGGACATAAAATATACAGCTCCCAGTCGGGATTGATCACCATCATTGGCGGGAAGTGGACCACCTACAGGCAAATGGGCCAGGAGGTGGTGAACAGGGCGGCGAAAGTTGGTCAACTGCCCCCTGTGAAGTCAGCCACAAAGAGCCTGCATATCCATGGTTACCAAGAAAATACCGACATCAACGACCCCATGTACTTCTATGGAAGCGACCGGCAGAAGATTGTTGATCTGATGAAGAAGGAGCCCGGTCTTAAGGCATGGGTAAGTGAAGATTTGAAGATCTCAGCGGCCCAAATAGTCTGGGCATGCAGAGAGGAATATGCCCGCACTGTTGAAGATGTACTATCGCGAAGAACCAGGGCCCTGGTGCTGGATGCCGCAGAGAGCATCCGGATGGCACCTGCAGTGGCATCCATCATGGCCCTTGAACTCAAATGCGATAAGGAGTGGAAAAAAGAGCAGGTGGATCAATTCAACCAGATTGCAGAAACATACCTGATCAGGTAATGTGCGGCACAAGGTCACATACTAAGCATACCAAATCAGAGTTTTCTATAGTATGCGGAATAGCCAGTTTTATAGAATGGTTTTAAGGCCTGGAAATTGAAAAAACGAAAGATATACCTGAAGATCACTCTTTCCGCCCTGGCCGTGGCACTCCTGCTGCCGGTCATGATGACACTGCTCGTTTATGCGGGGGCATTCGGCAGACTGCCCGACACAGCTTCACTGGGGGAGATCAGGAACCCGGTCGCCTCCGAGATCTACACCGCCGACGGGGTGCTGATGGGAAAATATTACATCCAGAACAGGCAGCACATGGATCCGGGACAGATCAGTGACACCCTTGTTAATGCACTTGTTGCCACTGAAGACATCCGGTTTTACAAGCACAACGGCATCGATACCAGGAGCCTGGCCAGGGTATTCTTTAAAACCCTGCTACTGGGTGACAGAAGTTCGGGGGGAGGAAGCACCCTCACCCAGCAGCTCTCCAAAAACCTCTTTCCCCGCCAGGAGTACCGCATCCTCGGCATGCCTGTAAATAAGGTGAGAGAGATGGCCACTGCGCGGAGAATTGAGAAGGTCTATACCAAAGATGAGATCCTGGCACTCTACCTCAGCACCGTGCCCTTTGGGGAGAACACATTTGGTATTAAATCAGCTTCAACACGTTTCTTCAGGAAGTCACCCCGGGAGCTTCGTGTGGAGGAGACCGCACTGCTGGTGGGGATGCTGAAGGCCACCGGAAATTACAATCCCGTGAGAAACCCGGAGCGAGCAATGGATCGGCGCAATGTGGTGCTGGGACAGATGGCAAGGTACAGCTATCTTGAACAGGCAGCGGCCGACTCACTCAGCAACCTTCCCTTGGAGCTGAACTACAATCCCCTCCCCCACGATGCCGGGATCGCACCCTATTTCAGGGAGTTCCTGCGGGGAGAGCTGGAGACGTGGTGCGAGAACACCAAAAAACAAAACAACAGGGAGGAGCATCAAAACCGGGATAAGACAGGCAACCGGAATGAGACCTACAACCTCTATACCGACGGACTGAAAATATACACCACCATCGACAGCCGACTGCAGCAACATGCCGAACAGGCAATGCGTGATCACATGGCCGGCCTGCAGGAGATCTTTGAGAAGCAATGGCAACGGGGGGATCTCTGGAAGGGGATGCGGGAGGAGCAGCTGCTTATCAACTATGACGGGAAGCACCGGGATAAGATGAGCCTGGAGGAGCCATACAACATGGAGGTGTTCACCTGGGATGGCATGCAGGAGCGAGATTACAATACCCTGGACTCCATCAAACACTACCTGCAGTTTCTCCAGGCCGGGTTCCTGGCCATGGATGTAAGAAGCGGAGCGTTGAAAGCGTGGATAGGTGGCATCAATCATCAATACTTCCAATATGACCACGTGCTGGCCAAACGGCAGGTTGGTTCGGTGTTCAAACCGGTGGTATACCTTGCTGCACTTGAGCAGGGGTACTCCCCGTGTGACTACCTCCCGAACGACAGCGTGGTCTATACGGAATATGAGGACTGGACACCCCGAAATGCCGGCCGCACATACGGGGGCTACTACTCCCTCCAGGGTGCCCTGGTAAAATCTGTCAACACGGTCAGCGTAAACCTGCTCATGGAGTTGGGAATCGACACGGTGATCCAGCTGGCGCAAAAAGCCGGGATCAGATCCGAACTGCCCGCTGTACCATCACTTGCACTGGGCACAGGTAACATCTCCCTGTTTGAAATGATCGGTGTATACCAGGCCATTGCAAACCACGGTGTGGCAAAAGCGCCGGTCTATCTTTCAAGGATCGAAACCAGGGATGGGGATCTCCTCTACGAAACAGCCCGTGACACAGGTGGAACAGCCATTTGCCAGCCCGAAAATGCCGACCTGCTAACCGGGATGATGCGTTCGGTAGTGAACCGGGGAACAGCCATCGAACTGCGCACCAAATTCGGGATCACAGCCGATGTGGCGGGGAAAACGGGAACCACGCAGAACTATACCGATGGCTACTTTATGGGATTTACCCCGAACCTGGTAGCAGGTGCATGGGTTGGCGGAGATTTGCAGAACCTCCGTTTTAAAACCATGCAGTATGGCCGGGGATCATTTACAGCCATGCCGATCTGGGCCGGTTTTATGACAGGCACCCTGCAGGATGACCGGTGGAGCCACCTCCGAATAGACACATTTGATATCAGTCCGTTTACAAAAGAGAAGCTATTTTGCGACGACTTCACCGAGAAAAAGCCATTTCGTTTCCAACCACTGAAATCGATCAAAGAGAAACCATTCTTTAAGAAACTGCGGAAGCGCAGGAAGAGAAAATAGCATCACCGCCAAACATTTTTCAGGTTCCGTTGTTAACATCGTAACCATAAACGAATTGTTAAACAACTCAATACCCATTAAAACTACATGATTATGAAAAAAGTATTTTTGACATTCGCATTGATTGCGGCCACACTGGTAACAATCAACGCACAGCAGGAGCTTGGTCTCAGGTTCGGTTCCTATTCAGGAAAAGGCGGTGTCGCCATTGACGGAATCATCTCCACCGGTGATTTCAGCAGGATCCATGCCGATCTCTCTTTCGGGCAAGGCGTTGGGGTAGATCTGTTATGGGATTTCATCTACCGCCCGCTGGGTGGTGAGGCCTTCAACTGGTATGCCGGTGTGGGTCCCTTTGCATTTGTACCGTTTGATTCTGCCCTGGACTGGGGTATTGGTGCCATTGGTGAGATTGGATTGGCATACACCTTTAACAGTGTGCCAATCTCTCTCAGTATAGACTGGCGTCCCTATTTCCGCATTATTGAGAACACCGACATCAGCCTGGGCGGAGGCGGTTTCAACGTAAGGTACGTCTTCTAAAGAGACTGAATATCGTTTCAATCCGGACTGCACAAAATAAGCCCTCCGCATCATTGCGGGGGGCTTTTTTATCGCATGATCTCCAGATTAACATGTTACAGATCAGTTCGGCTTGCTTGACATTGCAACCTCCTTTTCATAAATTTATACTGCAGCCTGGAATGTAATTACCCTCCTATACACATCGGTATGCAGTATATCGAAGTGAATCGTTTCGGTTCAGACTTGAACAACTCATAAGTTCGGAAATGATGGAACAAAAACTCAGCATCCTCGTGATCGGTGCGGGGGGGATTGGCGGCATCACTGCCGCCCGGATGATCAACGCTGGTCTCAATGTTGAAGTTGTGGACAACCTGCCCGGTTTAGCCGATAAGATCGAAAAGGAGGGGATCGACCTGTTTGGACATACGGAACCTCTGAAAGTAAAAATTCCTGCCTATCAATCCATCAGTGAGGTCCCGGGAAAAAGGGATGTCATCCTGCTTGCAACAAAAGCTACCGCCCTGTGTAGCGTAGCCAAAGAGATTCAACCACTCCTGAAGGAGGAGTCCGCTGTGGTAAGCCTGCAGAACGGAATCTGCGAAGAGTACCTTATAGAGAAAGTTGGGAAAGAGCACCTGATTGGTTGCGTTGTGGGCTGGGGAGCTACGGTACATGAACCCGGAAAGCTTGAAAAAACATCAGCAGGGAATTTTACCATCGGGACCATTGATGGAGGGGCACCGAAACATTTTGAATCGGTGGTTAAGATGCTCGAAACAACCGCACCTGTTGTTGTATCAGAGAATATCTTAGGCTGCCTCTATTCAAAACTGATCATCAACTCCTGCATCACCACCCTTGGTGCCATATGCGGCATGACCCTTGGCAAAATGTTTGCAATCAAAAAGATAAGGAGAATCTTTATCGGGATTATCCGTGAGGCTGTCGCTGTGGGCAGAGCTGCAGAGATCAAAATTGAGAAGTATGCCGGCAAACTGGACTTTTACAATTTTGCGGATGAATCAGGTCTCTGGGCCGGTTTCATGAAACACCTGAAGATCCGGGTCATTGGGATGAAATACCGCAGACTAAAATCCTCAAGCCTTCAGTCCCTTGAAACGGGCCGAAAAACAGAGATCGACTTTTTGAACGGATACATCGCCCAAAAAGGGCGGGAGAGGCATGTGAAAACCCCTCTGAATGACCTGTTGGTGAAGCTGGTTAAAGAGATTGAAGATGGAAAGAGAGCAATCAGCTACAGCAATTTTGAGCTGGATCTATTTAACCGGTATTAAATAACAGACGCTATGAACGTTCCCACGATCTTAACCGTTGCATGCTTTATTCTTGTCATGCTGATCGGAACGCTCTCTACTTCATGACAATTAATTTAGCAGTCCGGACAAAGCCACCCGCTTTGATGCTATAAAAATAGACCCCATCGACCAGCTC
>JBDLIQ010000055.1:0-25329 GCA_039714775.1 Bacteroidota bacterium | reverse complement strand
AAAGCTGATGAGCCAAAAGCTGATAAGAAGAAAGATTGATAATTACTTAACGTGATATCTAATCAAATAGAGGGGGGATAAGGTACTTTTAATGCTTTATCCCCCTTTTGCTTTTACACAACATTATAAAACCTAATAAATATTCTAATCATGGGACAAATTCTTGATATTCATGCGCGTGAGATACTCGATTCACGCGGAAACCCCACCGTTGAGGTTGAAGTAACACTGGCCAGTGGTTTTGTGGGCCGCGCAGCCGTTCCTTCGGGAGCCTCCACCGGTGAGAATGAGGCTCTGGAACTCAGGGATGGTGACAAGGGCCGTTACCTGGGGAAAGGTGTTCAGAAAGCAGTTGATAACGTCAACAAGGTGATTGCCAAAGAGCTGGTGGGTATGGATTCCCTGGACCAGGTGGCCATTGACCAGAAGATGCTTGATCTGGACGGAACCAAAACCAAAAGTAAACTGGGAGCAAACGCCATGCTGGGTGTTTCACTGGCCGTTGCCAAAGCTGCAGCCATGTATTGCGAGATGCCCCTCTACCGTTACATCGGAGGAACCAATGCAAAGCACCTTCCCGTTCCAATGATGAACATTATTAACGGAGGGTCACACTCCGATGCCCCCATCGCTTTCCAGGAGTTTATGATTCGCCCCATAGGCGCAAAGAGCTTCAGCGAGGGACTCAGGATGGGTGCTGAAGTATTTCATGCACTGAAGAAAGTGCTGAAAGAGCGGGGATTAAGTACAGCTGTTGGTGATGAGGGTGGATTTGCTCCCGCACTGGACGGAACCGAAGATGCACTGAGCAGTATCATGAAAGCAGTTGAGAAGGCCGGGTACAAGCCGGGAAGTGATATCACCATTGCCCTTGACTGCGCTGCATCCGAATTTTATGAGAACGGAATCTACAACTACGCCAAGTTTGAAGGAGAGGGTGGGGCCAAACGCAACTCCGACGAGCAGGCTGCATACCTGGCCGAACTGATCTCCAAGTACCCCATCGATTCCATTGAAGATGGCATGGATGAAGCGGACTGGGACGGATGGGTTGTTCAGAACAAACTTATTGGCGACAGGTGCCAGCTGGTTGGTGACGACCTTTTTGTTACCAACGTGGAGTACCTCTCCAAGGGAATTGAGCTGGATTGTGCCAACTCTATTCTGATCAAGGTGAACCAGATCGGAACACTCACCGAGACCCTCAATACCATTGAGATGGCACACAGGGCCGGTTACACCACGGTTACTTCACACCGTTCGGGCGAGACCGAGGATGCCACCATTGCGGATATCGCTGTGGCCACCAACTCGGGACAGATCAAGACCGGATCTCTGAGCCGTTCCGACAGGATCGCCAAGTACAACCAGCTGCTTCGTATCGAAGAGGAGCTTGGCAAAACTGCCATCTACGGTTATTAGTATTGGTAATACAAGTTAAAAAAGGGGTTGTTCCGCCACGGCGTTTCAGCCCCTTTTGCTTTTCTCCTCATCCAATATCTGCAGGGGGCAACTCAACCCATTCGCATCCTTACTTGTTTCTTATATAGAAGGGCATTTGCGGGGCTGCAGATATTGAAAAATCTGAATTAATATAGTATATTGTATCCCCTAAAAAAGTTATTATTCCTATTTTAAATTTGAATGTATGTCAATATTAAAAGAGAAACTTCACCAGAAAATTGATGAGCACAGACCCAGGACCAAAAAACTGGTAAAAGATTATTGTAATGTAGTTGTGGACCAGGTGACCATTGCACAGGTCATTGGCGGAATGCGCGGGTTGAAGAGCCTTGTGACTGATATATCCTATCTTGATCCCCAGGAGGGAATCCGTTACAGGGGTTACACCCTTCCCGAAGTTTTTAAAAAACTTCCCAAGGCTCCCGGAGCAGAGATGCCTTATGTCGAGGGGCTCTATTCCCTGTTGCTTACCGGCGACATACCTTCCGACAGTGAGGTGGGTGACCTTGTGGATGATTTCAGCAAACGAAGGATCCTGCCCCGCTATGTGTATGAGGTGATTGATGCTTTTCCCAGCTATTCGCCCCCCATGGCCATCTTCTCTGCTGCGATCCTTACGATGCAGCGTGAGTCATTCTTTGCCAAGAAATACCAGGGAGGGATCAGCAAGATGGATTACTGGGATCCCACTTATGAGGACTCCCTCAACCTGCTTGCCAAGCTGCCCGAAGTAGCATCCTACATCTATGCAAAGCTTTACAGGGACGGAAAGCGGATTCAGTCCAACCCCAACCTTGATATGGGAGCCAATTTTGCACACATGATGGGTATTGCCAAGCCCTATGATGATGTTTCAAGGCTCAATTTTATCATCCATGCCGATCACGAAAGTGGTAACGTAAGTGCCCACACCGGGCACCTGGTTGCAAGTTCACTTTCCGACATCTACCTCTCCATTTCAGCCATGATCAACGGGCTGGCAGGTCCGCTTCACGGACTGGCCAACCAGGAGGTACTCAGGTGGCTGCAGGATCTGGTAGAGAAGATGGACGGACAGGTCCCCACCCAGGAGGAGATGAAACAGTTTGTATGGGACACCCTCAATTCGGGACAGGTGATTCCTGGATTTGGTCATGCTGTGCTGCGGAAGACCGATCCGAGGTATACCCTGCAGAGGGAGTTCTGTAAGACACACATGAAGGACGACCTTCTGTTCAAGTACACCGACATGCTTTACAAGGTGGTTCCACCCATCCTCAGGGAGCAGGGCAAGGCCAAGAACCCATGGCCCAACGTTGATGCCCAGTCAGGGATTATACACTGGCATTACGGGATCACCGAATACGAGTTCTATACCGTATTGTTTGGGATTGGCCGTTCCATTGGAATTACTGCCAACCTGATCTGGGACAGGGCACTTGGTTACTCGCTGGAGCGTCCCAAATCTGTGACTACCGACATGCTTGAAAAGATCGCCTTAAAAGCCAAAGAAGAGGGCAAAGCCGGCAGCGGAAAGTGCAAGGGTATGTAGCTTTCCCGTATATTTCATGAAGCTGCTGAACCGGCAGCCAGGAAAAGAGGGGTTGTTCCGCTACAGCGGGGCAGCCCCTCTGTTTTTTTAATCCCTGCGGTTCACCCCCTTTATTTTTTTCGTTCATGTAACAATATTAGCTAATAACCACTATATTAGCGACGTTTATGTAAAGATATGAGCTCTTCGTCATAATATGAATTGGACCCTTACTGCCATCGGAAACCTGTTCAATGAGCTGACTGCATTGATCCTTGTTGGGGGTGTGATTGCCTTCTCCCTGCACATGCTGCTGGTTAGAAGAAGAACCAGGTTCATGAGGCACAAATGCAGAGAGCTGAAGAAGAGGGAGGCTGCTTCCAGGGAGCTTCTCTCCAGGCAAAAACTGTTGCAGATCAGGGCCAGGGACATTGAGGATAGCCTGACATATGCACAGCGTATTCAGGAAGCGATGTTCACCACGCCGGGCGAAATGAAGAAGCTCTTCCCCGATTCCTTTATTTACCAGCGGCCAAAGGACATCGTCAGTGGTGATTTTTACTGGGCCAGACGTGTAAACGGGAAGGTGCTGTTTTCTGCGGCCGATTGTACCGGTCACGGGGTGCCGGGAGCCTTCATGTCACTGATCGGGATTGAGTTGTTCAGGCAGATCGTGGTGGAGAAAGAGGTTCTTACCCCTGCCAGTATCCTTGATGAGATGAACCATTATTTCGATATTATTTTCGGGAACATGGAGGATCTTTCACTGAAAGATGGTATTGACCTTGCCTTTTGTGCCTATGACTACAAGAAGCACTGCCTGGAATATGCAGGGGCATTTAACCCGATCTACATCATCAGGAACAATGAAATCATCGAAATAAAAGGAGACCGGACCATCGTAGGACCCGATTACGGAGTTGAGCGCAAGGCATTCACAAACAGGTCGTTTCCACTCGAAAAAGAGGATGTGGTCTATATGTTTTCTGACGGGTATGCTGATCAGTTCGGGGGACCGGAAGGGAAGAAATACAAATACCGCAGGTTCAAGCACCTGCTGATGTCCATTCACAAACTTCCCATGGAGCAACAGCAGCGCAGGATCGAGGAGAGCATCAATGAATGGATGGGAGTGGATCACGAACAGATCGATGATCAGATGGTGATCGGGATCAGACCAGCAAGTTTTTCATCTTCTTAATCAGAAGCTCGGCCTGGAAGGGTTTGGCAATGTAATCATCAGCACCGGCCGCCAGGCAGTTGTCCCGGTCACCCGCCAGGGCGTTGGCCGTGATAGATATGATGGGGATGTGGCTGTCAATGGTGGATTCGATCTCCCTGATCTTCTTGGTTGCCGTGAGCCCATCCATCACCGGCATCATGATATCCATCAGGATCAGGTTGTACTGTTTCTGTCCAAACATCTCCAGCGCCTCTTTCCCGTTCGCTGCCACATCGATCTGGCTCACCCGCTTGCTCAGGCTCAGCAAAACGATCTTCTGGTTGATCTCGTTATCCTCCACCAGCAGGACCCTCGCATCCTTCAGGTCAACCGCTCTTTTTGGGAGTTTCACTTTCACCGGAGCCTCTTCGGTTACAGCGATGGTACGGGTGGGATCTTTGGTGAAATCCAGGAAGAAGGTGATGGCAACCTCCTTGCCTGAAATGGTGGCCGACAGGGTACTTTCGCTCTCCTGAAGCAGTTTAAAGGCATTGGCCAGGCTTGAAGCCTGGAATGATTCACCCCTTTTTAGTGAATCCACATAGGAGACAAGGTCATCCTGTAGTTCTGTTTGGATTATGAACCGGAATTCGAGCCGTACCTGGCCCGGTGTCTCCCTCAGGTTCTCAACCTTCAGGACTACCGGGTTGGTGATGTGATTGTAAATCCAGAGCCCTTTAATGATCGATATCACCAGGCTTCGAACAAGGCTGGGATCACCAATCAGCATAGAGGTGACCCTGTCGGAACGCTCTATGGAGACCTCTTCCCGGGGCGAGCTCCCTGATTCGAGTATCCCCACTGCATTTTCCAGGATGAGGGAGAGATCAAAAGAGATGATGCTCTTTTTGTAGTCAACGATTCCCGGAGAGGCTATCTCCACGATATTGTTCACATCATTAATCAGGGTGTTGGTTGAGGCTTTCAGCGTTTCGACCAGCTCTTTCTGTTCCGAGGTGAGGCGGCTGTCGTTTACCAGGTTGTTGATCAGCGTAATGTTGCTCAGTGAGGTTCTCAGTTTGTGAGAAAGCCTTGAGATGAACTCATCTTTCAGCACCACCTGGTCCTTGATCTGGCTCTTGGAATCCTCCAGGTCGGTGACCAGTTCCCGGTTGATCTGCTCAATAAAATAGGAGAACAGAATGATCAGAAAATAGACAATAAAAAAGATCAGGGCATCAAGCAGCGACCCCTGGATGGTAGTGTGAATACCCGGTATGGAATTGAGGATCAGCACCACCACTCCCAGGCCAATGGGAATGTAAAACCCATTTTTCCCATTCACACTGATTGCCGCAAGGGGGAACACCAGGTAGAATGCCATGATCATTGAAGATCCGATCCCGAAATCATAAAGGTACTGCCAGAGGAGGATCAGGGCGGTGAGGCCCAGCCCCAGCATGCTATTCAGATTTGGCTTTTTGCCTGGAGGAACCAGGAAGAACAGAGCCATGGATGTCAGCAGGAACACAGTGTTGAGTCTCACTACCAGGGCCTCTTTTGAGAACGCGCCAAGGAGGATGATAAGAAGAAGAAACACAAAGAGAACCAGATAGAAGAGATTGATCTTCCGGATCCAGATTATTGATGACCGGTCCCTGGCCTCTTTGATGCCATAGTCCAGTATCCTGCCGAGGATATGGGGTAAGAATGGTTTCATAAATGGCTTTCGCGGGTAAAGAAAGAGAATTTTTAAACAATGCTGAAACCTCCATTGCAATATTTTCAACATTATCATATGTGAGAATGAAAATATTGGCCCTGTTTTTGTATCAATTACACCGAATAAGTTAGTAATTTTGTCGTAGAAGGAGGAGGTATGATAAACAAGCTTTCAGGTCTGTTTTTCTTATTATTAGTTTCGCTATGGCTGCCAGCCCAGGAGGGAGAGGCCGTGGAGATGGTCAAATATGCCCCGGGGTTTGAGTTCAACGACGGGATCTTTGCCAACTTCCAGATGGTTAAAACCAACCAGCCCCTGCCTCCTGCCCGGATCGTCACCGATGTGGATATGTTTGACAGGGCATTCTATGAAAAGGTCACCAGTGAAAAGAGGATCGTTATATATGATAATAACGGGGTAAAGAAGGAGATGAAGACTGCAAATATCTGGGGGTATGGACGCAACGGGGTCCTTTACATCAATGTGGGATCGACTTTCCACAGGATCAGTTTTGTGGGCAGCATCTCCCATTTCGTAGCCTCCATCACCACCTATAGCCCCAACTATTACGATCCATATTATTCCAATCCATACTACTCCAACTCCTATTATTCAAACCGCTATTCGATGCCACAGTCCAACTATACCAATACCGAACTGAGGCAGTATCTGCTAAATTTTGAATCGGGTCAGGTCATGGAGTATGACACTGAGAGTGTCGGAATTATGCTTATGAATGACCCGGAACTGGCAGATGAATACCAGGCATTAAGGAACAGGAAAAAGAAACAGATGAAGTTTGTTTTTATCAGGAGATATAACGAAAAGCATCCCCTCTACTTCCCAGCCAGGTAAATGAAACAGAGATCCAATCAAAAAGATATCCAATCAAAAAGATATGAAAACCATAAACAGCAGCATCGCTTTTATCCTTATTATGCTCCCCCTGGTTCACTTGCAGGCCCAGCGTGAATACCTACCAACAGCAGATGACCTGACCAGGTTTAAAGCCACAAAGACCTATGTGGTGATGAATGGCAACCCCCTGTCAGATTATAATTTTGAGATCAGGGATGCCATCGAGAAACAGTGGACCATCACCGATTACGAATTCCTGGATCATGACGATTTTGGAGAGAAAAGTTTGGATAAAAATGCCTCTTTCCTCTATATGGCAGTGGTTGATTTCGAAAAGGAGAAATCTCAGAACCGTTACATGTTCCTCTGCCTCTCACTGGGCGGACCCCGGGAGACGCTCGATGACCTGAACGACATCACCAACCTCCCGCTCGGTTATCACGGGGTGGATGAGGACCACTATACCTACAAGCTGGGCACCCTGGTGCGCTTTATGCAGAATCATGTGAACCTGCTCATCGAAGATCCCGCCCTGGTTTCCCAGAGCGTATTCCAGTATTACAACAAAAACATGGGCGATTTGAGCGATAAAACCCTCTACCTGGTGGAAGATGAGATCGAGTATGAGATTGCCACCGAAGAGAAGATCAGGGAGATCTATCCTTACGATTTTCAGATCGTGGAGCGTGAAAGGATCAAAGAGCTGATCATGGCAGGTGATGAGAACGCAGTATTCCTGCACAAGGTGGGACCGGAAGAGAGGAACATGAATGTCAGGACCTATAAGATCCTTATCGGGGCGGCCGATGCCAGATTCTACTACTACAACTATCACAAGGTCAGTGATAAAAAGCCCGATGCAATTATTAAAAACGATTTCAGAAGGCTCAGCAAGGCCAATTAAAACAGCCCTTAATTCAATGGCAGACAGACCATCCATTCCAAAAGGAACGAGAGATTTTACGCCCCTGGAAATGGCCAGGCGCAACTACATCTTCGATACCATCCGCACCATCTTCAAGAACTACGGTTACCTGCCCATTGAGACCCCGGCCATGGAGAACCTGTCGTCGCTCATGGGAAAATATGGCGATGAAGGAGATAAACTTCTCTTTAAAATCCTCAATTCGGGAGATTTCAAAGGAAAACTGAGCGATGATCAGCTCACCGGCACACCGGCAGGCAGGTTGGGGGCCATGATCTCTGAGAAGGGACTCAGGTATGACCTGACCGTACCCTTTGCCCGTTTTGTAGTGCAGCACCGCAACGACATCATCTTCCCCTTTAAGCGATACCAGATCCAGCCTGTGTGGCGTGCCGATCGTCCCCAGCGGGGCAGGTACCGTGAGTTTTATCAGTGCGATGTGGATGTAATCGGGAGCAACTCCCTTTTAAACGAGTATGAACTGGTGCGCATCATGGATGGTGTATTCCGGGAGCTGGCCCTGAAGGTTGTCATCAAAATAAACAACCGCAAGGTGTTGGCCGGTATGGTGGAGGTGATCGGAGCCTCCGAACGAATGACCGACATCACTGTGGCCATTGACAAGCTTGAGAAGGTGGGCATGGAGCGGGTGATCGGTGAACTGGCAGAGAAGGGGATCGACCGGAAGGTGCTGGACAAACTGGAGCCGGTGCTGCAGATGGATGGAACGGGAGCCGGGAAGCTCGCCCTCCTTGAACAATACCTGGCATCTTCGGAGACGGGCCTTGAGGGCCTTGATGAGGTGAAGAGGCTCTTCTCCTACCTGGAATCTTCCCCCCTTAAAGCAGCCATTGAGTTTGACATTACCCTGGCCAGGGGACTGAACTACTATACAGGCACCATTTTCGAAGTGAAATCGGCCGAGGTAGAGATCGGGAGCATCTGTGGCGGAGGCAGGTATGATGACCTTACCGGGATCTTCGGTCTGGATGGTGTTTCGGGTGTGGGGGTCTCCTTCGGGGCCGACCGCATCTATGATGTACTGGAACAGCTGGACCGCTTCCCAAAGCAGGGAGAGATCGATACGCGGGTGTTGTTTGTGAACTTTGGTGAAAGGGAAGCAGCCTGGATATTCCCGGTAATCGACAGACTCCGTGAGAGAGGTATAGCCTCTGAACTCTATCCCGATGTGGCCAAAATGAAGAAGCAGATGGGGTATGCAAACAACAGGAAGATACCCTTTGTGGCCCTGGTGGGTGAACAGGAGATGGCCGACGGGTTGATTACCCTGAAAGAGATGGAGAGCGGGACCCAGGAGCGCATTACCCCCGATGAGCTGGTGGAGCGCCTTCAAAAAAAAATCATGTAATGAAGAAAATACACCAGGTAACCACCCGGGAGATCGGTTGGGAGAAGATCGATAAGATCATAAGAGAAGATCAGCAAATCGCCTTGTCGGAAGAGGCGATCGGGAAAATCTCCGCATGCAGGAGGTACCTGGACAGCAGGCTCGAGAATGAGGATGAGGTGATCTACGGGATCAATACCGGGTTTGGATCGCTGTGTGATACGGCGATCTCCAGGGAGAACCTTGGACTGCTTCAGAAAAACCTGGTGATGTCGCATGCATGCGGAACAGGTGATGAGGTGCCCCCCGAGATCACCCGGCTGATGCTGCTGCTGAAGATCCAGTCCCTTGCCTATGGCAACTCCGGTGTCCAGGTATCGACGGTACAGCGCCTGGTCGATCTCTATAACCATAAGATACTGCCGGTGGTTTACACTTACGGATCACTGGGGGCATCGGGAGACCTGGCCCCCCTTGCCCACATGAGCCTCCCCCTGCTTGGTATGGGCGAGGTGGATGTATATGAAAAAAGCAACAGTGACACCGGGGGAGCAGGGGTGACCCGGAGAAAGGCTGAAGATGTGTTAAAGGAGATGGGCTGGGACCCCATCGAACTGCAATCCAAGGAGGGACTTGCACTGCTTAACGGGACCCAGTTCATGAGTGCCTACGGGGTCTACCTCTGCCTGAGGGTGTTCAAGCTTTCACGGCTGGCCGATATCATTGGGGCGCTCTCTCTGGAGGCATTTGACGGGCGCATTGAACCCTTCCACGACCTGGTTCAGCAGATCAGGCCCCACCAGGGACAGATAGTCACTGCACGGCGGATCCGCTGGCTCACGGAGGGAAGTGAACTGATCTCCCGCCCCAAGGCCCATGTCCAGGATCCCTATTCATTCAGGTGCATGCCCCAGGTACATGGCGCCTCAAAAGATTCCATCAATTATGTCTCCTATGTATTCCGGAACGAGATCAACTCGGTGACCGATAATCCCACCATCTTCCCCGAAGAGGATATGATCATTTCGGCAGGGAATTTTCATGGGCAGCCACTGGCCCTGGCCCTGGACAACCTGGCCATTGCCATGAGCGAACTGGGAAATATTTCGGAACGCAGGACCTACCAGCTGGTATCGGGTACACGCGGTCTTCCCCCGTTCCTGGTGGCCAATTCCGGAATTAACTCAGGATTTATGATTCCCCAGTATACAGCTGCCTCGATGGTGAGCCATAACAAGCAGCTCTGTACCCCATCATCGGTCGATTCCATCGAATCGTCACAGGGACAGGAGGATCATGTAAGCATGGGGGCCAATGCGGCCACAAAGGCGTGGAGGGTGATGCTTAACCTGGAACGGATCCTGGCCATTGAACTCTATAATGCGGCACAGGCCCTTGAATTCAGAAGGCCATCCCGCACCAGTCCTTACCTGGAAAAATTCCTGGAGGGATACCGGAAGTGTGTCCCCTTTGTAGAGGATGACAAAGTGATGTATCGTGACATAGAAGCCAGTGTGCAGTACCTGAAGGATGTAGCACTGGATCTTCCGGAGGAGTTGCTGGCATTTAAGGACTATGCTCCCGATTCCGGATGTTAATTAGTCTTTGCAAGAAAACGTCAAATACTTCGTTACTCTCGTGTTGAAAACAGTCATTTACAAAAGTAAACTCCTTGGTTTTCAACACTTCGAAAGCCTTGTATTTCACGCTTTCTTATCAAAGACTGAGTTTTCGTGCAGGCATAACGCAGATAGCGGACTTTATGGACAGACTAATTATAATCCCGGTGCAGGGAGCTGATCATAGCCACCCTTGTTTCTGCCTCCCCGTCCACCCCGTCCGTCGGGTCCGCCCTGGCCATGGCCCCTTATCTTCCTGATCAGGTGTCCACGGAAATCCCACTCCACCTGGTAGAGTTTCAGCACCTTTTCCGGGGGAAGAATCTCAGGGAATTTTGACTGGTAATAGCGTGTCTCAAGTTCGTACAACTCCTTTTTCAGGCGGCTGATCTTATTCAGTGTTTCCGATACCTCCTGGTTCGACAGGTTGTCTGCATTGTCATGAGAATACCGGAAGGTGTTTCTTTCATCCTCCACAATCCTGATCTTCCTGTTGTGATAATCGTTGTAGAGGGGCCAGAAGAGCTCCTCTTCCGCCGGAGTAAGCTCCAGCTTCTCTTTGAAATAGGCCTTCCGTTCCTGTTTGAACTGTTCGATCTGCTCTTCTGACTGTGCCAGTAGCCTCCCGGTTCCGACCATAAGGATCAGGAGGGTTGCTATCGAAAGGCTGCGGGTGATTGTTTTATGCATATCAGTTTTTTTGGTTATTCAAAAATCAGGTCCATCTCCACATCATTGGTGGCCAGGTACGCCATGGCCTGGTTCATGTAGGCCTCCTCCTCACTTAAAGAGGTCTCCTCTGCAGGGAAGTACCCTGCCAGTTCATAATCGTTGCTGAATATACCAGCCTCTTCAAGCAGTGCAATATCGTGCGTTTCATCTGCATTTCCATTGCCCGGACCGATGATCCTGACCATAGGGATGCTGATCAGCGCCAGACCAATGAGGGCTGCTGCAATGGCCAGTCTGAATCCCGGCCCCGAACCAGGCCTTCTGAACGGGTGCTGCTTCGCCTCCGGCCTCTCCATCCGCTCTTTCAGTCTCCCGGGAAAGGTTTCAAAATATCCTTCCGGCAGACCAAATGGTTGCTGCTGAAGCGATCTGTTCTGCAGACCTGGTATGTTACTCTCTTTTTTCATCTTTCTATCCGGTTATTGTTTAGACATTTAACAGGTGTAATGGTTTAATTATCTCCCAGCATTGCTTCAATTTTCTTTACGGCATGATGATAGGAGGCTTTAAGGGCACCCACCGAGGTGTCAAGAATCCCGGCCATCTCCTCATATTTTATGTCGTCAAAATACTTCATATTAAACACAAGACGTTGTTTTTCAGGAAGCTTCAATATTGCCTGCTGGAGTTTAAGCTGGGCCTGATCTCCATCAAACCAGGGATCTGACACCAATTGCTCCCCCATCCTCTGTTCCAGATCATCCAGGGGTGCAAGGTTCCGTCTCTTTTTTTGCTTCAGGGCGGTAAGGGCCTCATTGGTAGCAATGCGATAGAGCCAGGTGAAGAGGGTTGAATCGGAGCGGAAGCCGGGCAGCGATTTCCACACTTTGATCAGGGTATTCTGGAGCACATCATCGGCATCCTCGTGGGTGAGAACGATCTTCCGGATATGCCAGTAGAGCCTCTCCTGGTACTTCTTTACCAGCATATTAAATGAAAGCTCCTCCTTTCCGGGTCTCTTTATGCCCTCTACGATCTCCCTGTCATCCCATTCCGGCATGCGCTGTGTTAGTTAATTATTCTGGTTTGACTGCCTGTTCACAGGAAGGTTTAACCGGGTTGTCAATGATCGAAAGTAATGGATTCCGTGGAGCCCGAGTCAACATTAAAATCCTTCACCACACCCAGATCTGTTGAGTTCAGGTCAGCACGCCGGAAAACGATCCGGTAGAATCCGGGCTGCAGGTAAAATCCCTGGCTCTTCTTGTTTTCGGGGAGGTTCATGACCCATATCTGTTCACCCTCAGGACCGAGCTGATACAGGGCTCCCGATCCGGGCTGACCGGCCGAGAAGGTGACATACCCGGGTGCCGGGATCTCCACAGTGGTGGTGTAGCTCTGCCTGATCTCCACATCTTCAACGATCATCATTGGGTAGATGGGGATCTCAAGGTCATATTTACCCACAATGTACTTCCCCATGTTACCCATCTCCTGTATATTGATGGTCTGAGGATCATTGGCCGGTTTTACCAGGATCTTCTCCTGGTCATATGCCTTTCCGCGGTTGGTTTTCACCACCATGAAACCCTGGGGTGTGTCCAATCCGATGGTATTGTGCCTGCCGGCCACAAGTTTCACGCTGTCGAGTCTTACCGGCGGAATGGTCTGGGCCAGTACATCGTATGTACTCATGTGGTCCAGGGTGAGGGTGTCGGGGTTGCCTTTGCTGTTGAGGGTATGGATCATGTTGTAACGCACCACCCCCGAAAAGCGGTCATAAAAGATCACATTCACATTGGTTTCGGTGGGCCGCTGATCTGAGTCAAGCAGGTTCACCTGGGCACTGGTTGCATTCAGTGCCTGGGTAATGACCACCTTGAGGGCATTCCTGAACTGCTTTTTATTGGGTGCATCATAATAATCACCGATGCATTTAAAGGTCTCCCTGAACCCGGGATCATTTCCGATCCCGATCACAAAGGGCCGCAGAACGATTCCCTTTTTCTGTAGCCTGAGCGACACCTTGCAGGGATCGCCTTCACACGCCTCTACGCCGTCGGTGATCAGCAGGATGATGTTACGGCAATTTCTACAGGGTGGGAAATCATCGGCTGCAAGCTCCAGGGAGTGGGCAATGGGGGTGGTCCCCTTTGGATTGATAAACCTCAGTTTCTGCCTGATCCTGGAGGCATTGGATGGACTGAACGGAACCTCCAGTTTGGTATCGTTGCAATCCTGCGGGGGGACCGGACTCTGGTGACCGTATATTCGCAGTGCCATCTCCACATTGGGATTCTGCTCCAGGCTGTCCACCATATCCACCAAAATCTCCCTGGCAATATCGATCTTCCGTGCTCCACCCCACTGTCCGGCCATGCTGTTGGAAGCATCAAAAATAAAGAGAATCCTTGTCTTGGGCATATACCCGACCGACTCCTCCTGTGCTTTCAACTCTGGAATCAGCATCAGGAAGAGGAGCCATGCGGCGAAGTTTATAACCATCCTGCTCCTTTCCTGGCGGAAGCCCATGGTCCACACCAGGCGGTTTTCCTGTTGATTGCAGGAATGCTTTTCCTCATGATTGCCTGAGTCTATACCATTGGAGGTTGTGTTGCCGTTGTCCATCATCTTGTCATTCTGCGGGTTCACAGCTAAAAATACAAAAATCGCACCACCGTTGTATGGTTGAGTTACAAACAGCACAAAATGGAACCGTGGTTACTGCCTGATGAATTTGCGGACCACCGTTTCATTGCCCGAGGCAATCTTCAGGATATAGAGACCGGGGGGCAGGGAGCCCACAAAGAGAGGCTCCGGCTTCTCCGCCACCGGGATGGTCCGGTGCAAATGGATCTGGCCATCCATGGAGAAGAGCTTCAGATCCATTGTGCTGCCCGGGAGGAGATGGGGCTCGATGTAGAGCAGTGTTGAGGCAGGATTGGGCCAGATAGTGATGGAGGGAGTTGTTGTGGTTTCAACATGGTCTGTCTTTTCCGGAACCAGGGAGATATCCAGGATGGTGGGCTGGTAGTCGGTCACAGCAACCCCTGTGATGGTATCGGTCAGGTAGCCATGGGCGGAGGCTACCATGTCGTAGGTGCCCTCTTTGATGAGCCGGTAGTAATCACCGTGGGCGGAGGTGCTGTGGACCACCGAATAGAGGAGGTCGTGGCCGGGGATTTCGATGCGCGCCCTGACCGGCTCACCGGAAAGTGAATCGGTGACCACTCCCCTGATCCCGTACATGCACTGGGCCATGTAGTTTAGAAAAGAGCGCTCGTTCTTCTGCCAGAACCCGTCAAGGTATTCGGACTCCAGCTGCTTGGTGTTGGAGAGCTCCAGGGTAACCTCCCGTCCCTCCAGGTAGTGGGTCACATAGTCCTGCCTGCCCCCGTAAATCCTATACCATTCGGCCCCGTTGGTGATTCCGTCCTCGAACAGCGCCATGTAGCCGGGATCCACCGCCCTGGCCTCGTCGGCATACTCACGGGAGACAAAACGGAACCAGGAGTCGTCGGCATGCAGGTCATAGGTGTGGTCCCACGGATAGTTCACCACCTCGGCCCCGCCGTGGATATTGGCCGACATGGTGAATCTCTTTTCCAGGAGAAACTGCATCATCATCCTTGTCTCCATGGCCCTTCCCGTGGTATCGTCGAAATCCTCCCCGACAGCGGGATCCGGAAAATTACGGTTCATATCAATCCCTTTGGAAGTACCACGAATTGCACCGGCAACCGAAGTGTCATTGTCAGGATAGAAGGTGCCATCGGGGTTGGCCAGGGGGTTGATCCAGATTGCCAGGTTCTCCACCAGGCGTGTCACTTCAGTATCGTTCCCATAGCCTGAGAGCAGAAAGTCAATAAGCCTGAGCATCAGCGGATACCCAACCAGTTCGTCGCCATGTACGGTGGCTGAATAGAGGAACCTGGCCTCGGGCTCCTCCAACCCTGCATGGTCGCTGATCTTCATGGCCAGCAGCAGGCGCCCCTGCTCCGTTGTACCAAATGTATCAAGGCGGCAGATCTCCGGGTAGGTTGTTGCGAACTGTTGCATCATCTCCACGTACTGGCCGTAGGTGGGGTATTTGGTAAAGGTGAGGGCTTCGGCCAGGTCCGCTGCCATATCACTGTCGGAGATAGATTCCTCCTGTAGTTGGTTTTCGATGAGTGCATTGGAGGCGATCTCCTCTGCCTGTTGTCCAATGAGAGGAGAGTGAACAGCAGCGAGGGTGCTGATCAGGCATGCTGCCAGCAGGAGAGATCTCCAGTTAGCCGAAGAGGTTTTATGCAGGGCCGGAACCATGTACTGGTAAAGATAGTTAGAATGTATGCCTATTCCATAAGTTCAACATGGGAGCTTTGATCAAATTCAACGCTAAATTTAACCTTTGCTTTAAGGGCATTAAAAACCCGCAGAATAGTTGAAAGCCGGACATCCTTGGCATTATTCTCTATCTTGGAGATTTGTGCCTTTTGCACCCCTATGAGTTTTCCAAGTTGCTCCTGGGTAAGATGCTTCTCTTTACGGGCACGCTTAATTATCTCTCCCATAATATCCAGTTTTAATTCAAAATCGAACTTCTCTCTTGCAGGAGAGCCTGGTATCCCGATGTGTTTGTCGGTTAGCTCCTTAAGCGTATGTGTTTTCATCTTCTCCATAAACTGCATTATTTCTATTCAAGATATTCCGTTCTCATTTTTTCTGCCCTTGCGATCTCTTTTATCGGTGTTTTTCTGGTTTTCTTAAAGAATCCGTGTGTGACAATAACCAGCGTTTGTTCATCTCTTCTTTTATCCCAAAATGCCAACAAACGGATCTGCTTTTTTCCATATCTGGTTCTGAATTCCCATATATCTCTATTCAATTTCTTAAGAAGCTCTGAATCATTCACTTCTCTTGATTTCCAAATATTGAATAGAACTTTCTTCCGGGTTACGTCATCCAAATGATCGAGAAATCTTTTTACCGGTTCAAGGAACAGAACATCAAACTGTGCCATTTATTCAAAGATTAAAGATACTGAATATTTCTTTATAGGGAAACAAATTCTCATTACTCCTCCCGAACTCTTAATGTGATGACATGGAATTATATCGGTTAGATGAATGCATATTAATGTTTGGACATTCCCCGAATTTTTTCCGTATGCGATGTTTCCAGATGACATTTGCAGAACCTGGACTCCCTTTTCGTCAAAATCAAATGTCACAGCGATGTTATATTACCTGCGGTGAGCCCTCCGGGGTTCGGAAATTGAAAAACAGGAACCTGCAGGAACCCCTTTAGGGCTCGTGTAAGCAATCCGCAAGGAAGTACTGCCCATGACTTGTTAAAGTCAAAGGAATCCATTTCCTTTAGGTGGTGGAGGATGTCAAACGTTAAAACGGATGTGCAGGATATCGGCCTCCTCAACAGTGTAGTTCTTCCCTTCGACCGACAATTTCCCCTTCTCCTTGCATGCATGTTCCGACCCCAGCGTGATGAAGTCCTCATATTTCATCACCTCGGCCCGGATAAAACCACGCTGCAGGTCGCTGTGAATAGCCCCCGCCGCTTCAGGGGCCAGGGCCCCTTTATGGATGGTCCAGGCCCTGATCTCTTTGGGGCCCACAGTAAAGAAAGAGACCAGGTTCAGCATCGAGTAGGCCGAGCGGACCAGCTTGCTTACCCCGGGCTCCTCGAGTCCGGCATCAGCCAGGAACTCCTTCCGGTCATCCTCATCCTCCAGTTCGGCAATCTCCGATTCCATCCGGGCCGCCAGCACCAGGATCTCGGCCTCTTCACCTTCAAGGAACTGCTTCACCTTTTCCACATATTCATTTCCTGAAATGGCCGCTTCATCCTCCACATTGCATACATACATCACCGGTTTGCTGGTGAGCAGGGCGAGCTCCTCCACATGCTTTTGGTCCGCCCTGCTAACCTCCAGGGTGCGGGCATTCTGAAACTCCTCAAAGTGCGCCTTGTATCTCTCCAGCACCTCAATACCCTTACGCGCCTCTTTGTCCCCCGATTTGGCAATTTTTGCCAGACGCTCCATCTTCTTCTCCACCGACTCCAGGTCTTTCACCTGCAACTCCAGGTTGATGGTCTCTATGTCGCGGACCGGGTTTACAGAACCGTCGATGTGCGGGAGCTGTTCGTCATCAAAACAGCGAAGCACCTGGATCAGGGCATCTGTGTTGCGGATATCGGACAGGAATTTATTGCCAACACCCTCTCCCTGGCTGGCCCCTTTGGTCAGGCCGGGAATATCAACGATATCCACAGTGGCAGGGATCACCTTTTCGGTGGGTTGGAAATTCTCCAGGTTATAGAGTCTCGGGTCGGGCACGTTGACCACCCCCACATTCGACTTGCTGGAGGTGAATGCAAAACTGGAGGTCTCCACCCTGGTGTTCGACATACAGTTGAAAAGGGTGGATTTCCCCACATTAGCCACCCCGATAATCCCACATTTTAGTGCCATTTTGTTTAAATTTTGACCCAAAAATACGAAAAAAGAACCAGCTCCGGATTCCCCTGTTTTAAATATAAATCGGTATTTTTGGTCTCCGTTTAAACAGGCAAGATCACATTACACATAAAAAGATTACTTCAATGGACAACAAAATGCATCAAAGGTCATCGGACAACATTCGTATTCTGGCTGCGGCCATGGTTGAAAAGGCAAACTCAGGTCACCCTGGTGGTGCCATGGGCGGAGCTGACTTCGTGGAGATGCTCTACTCCGAATTTCTGAATTTTGATCCGGATGATATGGCCTGGCCCTTGCGTGACCGTTTCTTCCTTGATCCCGGACACATGTCCCCCATGCTCTATGGAATGCTGGCACTTACAGGAAATTATACCCTGGAAGAGGTAAGCAGGTTCAGACAGTGGGGAAGTCCCACACCAGGGCACCCCGAGGCAGATCACAAGCGGGGGGTTGAGAATACTTCAGGTCCACTGGGACAGGGACACACCATGGCCATTGGAGCAGCTATAACCGAGCGTTTCCTGGTCTCCCGTTTTGGGGATTGGATGGCCCATAAGACCTACACATTTATCTCCGATGGCGGCGTCCAGGAGGAGATCTCGCAGGGTGCGGGCCGGATCGCCGGCTACCTGGGATTGAGTAACCTGGTGATGTTCTACGACTCTAACGACATCCAGCTCTCCACCAGGACCGATGCTGTCTCGGCCGAAGACACCGCCATGAAGTATGAGGCGTGGAACTGGAACGTGATGACCATTAACGGCAACAGTCCGGCAGAGATCTTCGATGCCCTGAAATCGGCCCAGGCAGAGCAGGAGCGCCCGACACTGATTATCGGGAAGACCATCATGGGTAAAGGTGCAGTGGATGCAGATGGTGGGAATTTTGAAGGAAGGACCGCCACCCACGGGATGCCCCTTTCGGGTGCCGGAGCCTCATTTGAAAAATCCATAGCCAACCTGGGAGGTAACGCGGAAGATCCTTTTGTGATCTTCCCCGAGGTGAAGGAGGCCTACGAGAAGGTGCTTGAGAAAAAACGCATTGTGGCCGCAAAGAGGAGGGCAGAGCAATCCGCATGGGAGAAGGAGAATCCCGAACTGGCAGAGAAGTATCTTTCATTTCTGGAGGGGTCGCTTCCCGAGATCGATTTTTCAGCCATTGAGCAGAAAGCCGGAGCTGCCACAAGGGGTGCTGCAGGCGCAGTGCTGGCTTCCCTTGCTGACAAGGTGGAGAACCTGATTGTGGCTTCGGCCGACCTATCCAACAGCGACAAGACCGACAGTTACCTGAATAAGACAACTGCATTTACCAGGGGGGATTTCAGCGGATCATTCCTGCAGGCAGGTGTGAGTGAGCTCACCATGGCCGCCATTGCCAATGGGATGGCCCTCCATGGGGGTGTGATACCGGTGGTAGGTACCTTCTTTGTCTTCAGTGATTATATGAAACCTGCGGTTCGGATGGCCGCACTGATGGAACTTCCTGTGAAGTATGTCTGGACCCATGATGCATTCAGGGTAGGAGAGGATGGACCCACACACCAGCCTGTTGAGCAGGAGGCCCAGATCAGGCTGATGGAACACCTTCACAATCACAAAGGGGAGCGGTCCATGCTGGTCCTTCGCCCGGCAGATGGAGCTGAAGCCACCGTGGCATGGAAAATGGCCCTGGAGAATGGCACTACACCCACCGGACTGATCCTTTCAAGACAGGGGATCCCCGATGTGCCGGCACTTCCCGGTTCCAACCGTTATGCCGATGCGTTGCAGGCCGGAAAGGGTGCATACGTGGTGCAGGAGTGTCAGGGCACGCCCGATGTAGTGATGGTGGCCTCCGGATCGGAAGTGGCCACCCTGCTGTCGGGAACAGAAATTTTAAAAGAGAAGAAAAACCTGAAAATACGCGTTGTCTCTGTGATCTCAGAGGGTCTCTTCAGAGAGCAGGAGAGGGCCTACCAGGAGGAGGTGATACCCACAGGTGTTCCTGTATTCGGGATGACCGCAGGGCTTCCTGTAACACTTCAGGGACTGGTGGGAGCCACCGGCAAGGTGTTCGGTCTGGAGAGCTTCGGCTATTCAGCTCCCTACAATGTACTGGACGAGAAGCTGGGTTTCACAGGTGAGAATGTGTATGACCAGGTGTGTAAGATGCTTGGTATCTAAGTACTCAGTGGGATGGTGGATAGTGCTTAGTGGAATAGTTGAAAGTAGATTGTGGAATGGTACATAGGATAGTGGAATGGTACATAGGATTGTGGTGCGTATGGGGATCAGGGTGTTAACAGGTGCGGTGCTTCTGCTGGCAGGGCTTTTAGAGGCCCAGGGGCAGAAGATCCCTCCGCAGAAGCCGAAGCTGATCGTTGGTATCACGGTTTCCGGGATGCAGTACGACTACCTTTCGGCCTACTGGGACAAGTTCGGTGATGGGGGATTTAAAAGGATGGCCACTACCGGGACCTACTGCAAAAATGCCCGGTACAGGTACCTGATCACCGATCCCAGCGCGGGGTATGCCTCCATAGCCACCGGATCGAGACCCTCTTCCCATGGCATTGTGGCCGATTACTGGTACGATCGTATCTCCAATGAGATTGTCTTCAGCGTTGGGGATCCGGACCAGACCACCATTGAGGGATCTTATGGAAGCGGGCCCTATTCTCCCCGGGCATTGCACAGCCGTACACTCTCCGATGAGCTCAGGATTAAGAGCCGGTTCAAATCGCGGTCGGTTGGGGTCTCCATGGATCCCATGGCCGCTGTCTTAATGTCGGGCCATACAGCCACCGGTGCATACTGGATGGATCCGGTCCACGCCACATGGACCACCAGCAGTTTTTATATGGATTCACTGCCACCCTGGGTGCGTGAATTCAATGGCAAGAGGTACCCGGATATCTATCTTGACAGGAGCTGGGAGACCCTGCTTCCCATCTCAGAGTATGAGGAGTCGGTGCTGGATAACAATGCGTTTGAATCGGGTTTCGGGGGACAGATCACATTTCCCTACGACCTGGAACGGATCAGTGCCAAAAACCGCAATGAGAAAGATTACAGTGTGCTCATGAGCACACCCTGGGGCAACACCTATACCAAGGACATGGCTATAGCTTCCATTGTGAACATGGAGCTGGGCAGGGGGGAGGCAACCGATATGATCCACATCGGTTTCAATACCACAAAGTACCTGGCCGACAGGTACACCACCTGGTCGGTGGAGATGGAGGACACCTACCTGAGGCTGGATCAGGATGTGGCCCACCTGCTGGAGTTTCTTGATGATGAGCTGGGGATGGAGAACGTGCTGGTCTACCTGACCGCCGAGAACGCCATGGCAGTCGATCCACGCTACCTTACCCAACACCGCATTCCGTCGGGATTCTTCAACTACCGCACCAGCATTTCGTTGCTCAAATCCTACCTCAATGCCGTGTACGGACAGGGCGAATGGGTTACCTTTTACCATGCGCACCAGATCTACCTGAACCACCAGCTCATCGAGGATTCAAGAATGTCACTGGAGGAGGTGCAGAACCGGGTAGCCCGTTTCATGGTACAGATGGGAGGGGTGTCCAATGCCGTCCAGTCCCATGTGCTCCAGCAGAACCATTTTACCGACGGAATCCTGCAGCGCGTCCAGAACAGCTATTACCAGAAGCGCTCGGGTGATGTGATCATCTATCTGACTCCCGGTTGGGTGGAGCGCAGCAATTTGGCAGACAACACATTTTCAGAATTCAAATATGCCCCCCATGTGCCGCTCATCTTTTACGGATGGAAGATCAGGCGCACCACCATTCCCTATCGCGTATCACCCACCGATATCGCCACCACCATCGCCTCATTTCTTGAGATCTCCATGCCCGACAATGCCAACGGAGTGGTTATCCAGGATATCGTCAGGTAGTTTACAAATTTCCAGGTTAGCAAATTTCCAATTGGGTAATTGGGTAACTGGGTGGTTGGGAAACTGGGTAGTTGGGAAACTGGGTGGTTGGGTAACTGGGTGGTTGGGTAACTGGGTAGCTGGGTAACTAACTATTTAACTGTGTACGGAGGGTGCAGAATTCCTTGAGTTTTTCGGGGTGTTTCTCCAGTACGGAGCTGACCACGATCATATCGGCGCCTGCTTTGTAAGCCTCTTCTGCTTTTTGAACCGTATTAATGCCTCCGCCCACGATCAGCGGGAGGGAGATTTTCTTTCGGATGGCGGAAATCATCTTCTGTTCCACCGCATTGGCCGCACCACTTCCGGCTTCGAGGTAGATGGTTTTAAGTCCGAGCATCTCCCCGGCCATGGCTGTTGCAACGCCCAGTTCCGGTTTCTTTGCCGGGATGGGGGTGGTGTTGCTCATGTATTCCACCGAGGTGGACTGACCGTTCCCGATCAGCAGGTACCCGGTCGGGATCACCTCTATTCCCGAGCGATACAGGTGGGGGGCGGCAAGCACATGGTTCCCGATCAGGAATTCGGCATTGCGGCCCGAGATCAGTGAGAGAAGGAGGATTCCGTCGGCCCGGTCGGAGAGCTGCATCACGTTTCCGGGAAAGATAAATACCGGGAGGTTGGTTTTTAGTTTTAATTCAATGATTGTCAGATCGATAGGGCTAAATACAATACTTCCCCCCACCAGCAGCAGGTCGGGCGGATTCTGGTTAATGTGGTCAATGAGTACCTTCAGGGAGGCATCATTGTACTTGTCCGGGTCCACCAGGAGTGCAAAGCGTTTCTTGCTTCTGTCGCCTAACTGTTCGTAAAAACTTTTCATTCTTTCACGCACCAGACCAGTGCATAGTTATCGTGTTGCAGGTATTCAAGTTCAATCTTCTGTTCTCCGCTGCCATTTAGAACCTGCCCGCTCATAAAGCCATGTTCATCGGGTGCAAAGGGTGAAATAGTGAGTCCGTCCCGGAAGTTGATGTCCTGTTTATCACAGATCTTATAGAGGGCTTCCTTGGCACACCAGTGCAGGTAGAGGTGGTATTTCTTCATCTCCGGATCGGTGGTGATTTGCTCCTTTTCATTGATGAATTTGTCTGCCACCTTGCTGATCTTACCGGACATAAATTCCAGGTCGATGCCAACATTTTTATCCTTGCTGATCAATACAGCTGTCAGGTTGTTGGAGTGAGAGATGCTGATCTTATGGGTATTTCCTTTAACAAAAGGCTTGTTCTCAGAATTATAGAGAATTCGGGTATCTTTCCCAAGCATGTTTTTTACCAGTGCGCGGACACTGAGCCACTCCACCTTCCGGCTGATGTTCCTGAAACTGTCCAGCTTGGTTCTGTCCACAGCGGCCAGATCGACCATACTGTACAGGGAATCGTAATCCTCAGTAATCTCCCACACGCCCAGATGGCAATCAGGCATTATCTCCGTTTTCAAAAAAACTCCCACGACGTCGCAAATTTAAACAAATTTGATTAACCTGATCTTTTTGAATTGATCAGGTTAATACTTCCACTCTGTGGTTTCAATGAGGTGGATGATATCCTCACGGAGGAAATCGACCAAAGGCTTAAGGGAGTCCTGGTTGGGGGGACAGTTAAAATAGAGCGATCCCCTCAGGAAATGGGTGGTGCTGTCGGTGACGAAAAATTGAACTCCCGAGGCCACATTCCCGCTCAGGTCGTAGATCATTCCAAACCTGTTCTGTTGGCGGTGAACAAAAGGTGTCTCTTCGATGCCGTCGGCCTTCACCGTATGCTTGTAGGCCAGTCTTCGGCAATCGGTAATATAGGTCGCCAGGTTGTCAGAAATGGGCTTATAGCTGAGGTGGATCTTCCCATTTAGTCCGGGTACCGCCACATTGATCCAGCCCGGTTCCATCCTCCTGAGGCTGTCCCGCTCCACCCGGGAATAGACCGGGATCTCGAAGCGGTAGAAGGGTTGATCATCATAAACCATGTATGCCTTCGGGGGGGTGTCGATCCGCATATAACCGGCTGGTTTGGGGGTTTGACTCCGGTCACACGCCAGCAGGGAGATCATCAGGAGCAACAGTGTAGCTTTCAGGAGCGACAGCCTGTTTTTCGCAACAGGTATGTGATTTCTCAGGAGCATCTTATCTCTCTTTAAGATGTACTTTGATCTCTTTGATGCGCCGCTTGTCCATCACCATCACTGTGAACTCAACACCCTTGCAACGGACCATGTCGTTAACCTTGGGGAATTCACCCTTCAGCTCGAGGATCAGTCCTGCCACAGTCTCCGCATCTCCCTTCACATCGTCGAACAGGTCATCATCCAGTTCGGTCACCTTGTAGAAGTCATTGAGCAGGGTTTTCCCGTCAAAAACCGTTGTGTGGGTATCGATTCTGCGGTAAAGTTCCTCTGCCTCATCCGATTCGTCGGTGATCTCACCCACCACCTCCTCCAGGATGTCCTCCATGGTTACGATCCCTTCGGTTCCACCATACTCATCCACCACAATGGCCAGGTGGGTCTTTCGCTCCTGGAATTCGTGCAGCAGGTCGTTGATCTTCTTGGTCTCGGGTACATAGAAGGGCTCACGGATCAGCTTTTGCCACTGGAATGCATCCTCTTTATTAATGTGTGGCAGCAGATCTTTTACATAGAGGATCCCTTTCAGGTTGTCGGAGGTCTCCTCGTAAACCGGGATCCGCGAATATCCCGAATCGATGATCACCTTAAAGAGCGAATCCAGGTCGGTATTGATATCCACCGCTGTCACATCGGTGCGGGGCTTCATGATCTCCGAGGCCTCGAGATTGCTGAAGCGTACAATGCCTTCAAGCATCTCCTTTTCATCCTTCACCACACCGGTTGTCAGGTCAAGCGCCTCGGAAAGGTCCTCCATGGAGATGTTCTTTCCCCTCCTGGCCATCCTTCGGTTCACAAGCCGGGTAGAGCGGATCAATATGAAAATCAGTGGATTGAAAACCCGGTCAAGCACCACCAGGGGGATGGTCATCCTGAGTGCAAACCGGGGGGCAAACTGGTTGGCGTATATTTTGGGAAGGATCTCCCCGAAAAGCAGCAGGAGAAAGGTGATCACCACCAGTTTGACCATAAAATCGAGCCAGTGCCTGTCGGCAAAATCGAAGATATTCCCGGTTACATAGGCTGCAATAATGACAATGCCAACATTGATAAAATTGTTGGTAATCAGGATGTTGGCCAGAAGACGATCCGGTTTCTCAAGGTGTTTCAGTGCCAGATGGGCTTTGCGGGAGGTGTTCTCTTTAAGCGAGTTGATATGCTGTGGTGTCATGCTGAAGAATGCCACTTCCGACCCGGAGATCATGGCCGAAAAGAAGAGCAGAATGACCACCACCACCATACCGGTTATGGTACCCGGGGTAAGAGGCATGAGCACCGACTGAAGCAAGATAGAGAAAGAGGCTGGTTCCAAACTTTCAGTTAAGGGTTAAATCAAATCAGAACGGGAGATCGTCCGGTCCGCTGTCATCCCCGTTAAAAGGGGTTTCCTGATCCGCTTTGGGTTCACCTCCGCCGTTTCCGGCTGCCGGCTGTCCGGCTGCTGGTCGTGCCTCAGTGGGCGTCTGACCTGCTGTAGGCTGTCCCGTTCCCGGTTGTTGTG